>NZ_JAXRUT010000001.1:0-471016 GCF_035156405.1 Algoriphagus aurantiacus
GCTGTCTTCATCTCTGAGTAAGAAATAAAAGGGATCCATGAAGGAAGGACTGCTGGCGTTAAAGATTCTGCGAACTTCCCCTGCACCTCCCCGCTGAAGGGTAGGTCTGTCTAGGGAAACTTCTTGTCTGGTAGATTCCTGATAGATAAATCCATTGCCGGTGTATCTAGGCCAAGTGTATAGATAGATTTCCTTTTCCGGAATCAATCCCATAAACTCCCCATAAATCAGCACCGGAGCGGCCTCCCCCACTGAGGCAGAAGAGCTTTCGCTCTCCTGCCATTTGTCGCCAGAGTAAGAAACCAAATCAATTCCCTCCGGCAGAGTATCGGAGCGGGTCTCCCCGCCCCGATGGGTGTCTCCTGTACGAAAGGAGACGATGGGGCCAGATCTATGAAGAAAATCCGCCCCGGGTGAATCAGCAACTTGTGCTGTGGAAGTGCTTGTGGGAAGGCGTAGCAGTCCCACTAAGCAAATGAGTAGTGTTAATTTCATGAGCTTTTAATGTTTGTTTTATGCTGGCGGTTCGACGTACTTCGGCAGGCTCAGTAACCAAGCTCACCGACCGGAGACTGGAGACGGATACTTCGACTTCGCTCAGTACGAGTGACGGAAGTGAGTCAGTAGACAGTCTCAGTCGCAGTATGAGCGTCATCGGTAGAAGCTCCTTAGAGCGACGAAGCAATCTCAGTCGCAGTGAGCAGAAGTGGGAAGTCAGAAAGCTCAAAGCTCATAGCTCAAAGCTCAAAGCTGAAAGTAGAATCACAAACTCAAGACTCTAGCTTCTTGGCTCTTGACTCTAACCTCTACCCTCTTGCTACTTGATACCTGCTACCTACCTACGGCAGGCAGGCTTGATAATTCTCACAAGACATAGTTTTTCCACCTCGGCCTAATCGACCAACCAGCAATTGTTATAACTAATAACTAAATGGTGTCAGCTCTACCAGCTACTGTGAGCTTGCTGACGTGAGTGTGTAGTAACCGATCTGCTCAGGGATGTGCACCTCCCCTTTCACGGTCTTAAAAATCAAACCCTCAGATCGGATTCTTGGGCTTCAGGGGATACAGGCGATCTACCGCGGCGATGCCGTGTTCCTCTGGTAATGAATAATAGGCAATAGGTGATGAGCAATGTGACCCAATGTAAAAAAGCGCAGACAGATCCTTCTTCTGGAATACTGATCCCGGGAAGTAACTTAATCCAGAAAAAATCACCATCTGTTCCATGATACTTGGGTTATTACTATAGTCCCCAAGAAAAAAAGCCATTGGTGTGGACTCTCCTTCTTGCGAGAACTGAGGTACGGCCAAGCACCTTGGAACAAGCAAGCGAGTAGCCCACGCCAACGGCGTGAGCATTCCCACTTTTGTCTCGTTCCATTAAGAAAATTGGCCGTTTTCAGTTCTGAGACACTAAGTGCGAACGCTTAGAAATCATTTCGGATATTGATCAAAGTTATCCTTTTGAATAATATATCCGAGATTTTTCTAAATTATCTACAGCTAATATAGAGGATTTAATCAAATACTCCTAATTAGGAGTAATTATTTTTCATGGCAATTATGTGATTGCCTCAATGGAAAATCAAGAAGAGAAATTGACCCCAAAAGCAGAATTACTTAAATCCATTGGAGACAGAATGGAATATCTGCGGAAGTTAGAAGGATATACTAACTCTGATATTTTTTCTTATGACAAAGGAATCAATAGAAGCCAATATGGAAAATATGAGAAAGGAAATTCTGATCTTCAGATATCGACGCTTATTCGAATTATTCATAGCTACAATGAAATGACGATTGAAAAATTCTTTGAAGGTGTAGATATTCCAAAAGAATTTACCAGAAAAGACGATAAGACCAAAAGCTCTAAATAGCCCTAAGCAGAGAATGTGAGTAGTGGATTAACGAACTCCATAGGGAATCATTTAAGTTCTATTACCTCCGAATCCCACCTTCTATATAAGAAAACCTTATCGAAAGATGTACTGAAGCCCTTCTTTATATCAATTTTGTCCCTATAGCTATAAAAGTCGCCCCCTTCACCAATGACCAACCATTGAAGAGTACAAGCCTTATAGTTCTTTAATGACTTCTCTTTTTTAGATAAAATATGATTTAGATCTTCGTCTTTAAAGTCTGGGACCACACCACCCTTGGATTCTGGATGGTGGGACATTGTGAGTACATCAAACCTGCTCATTGAAATCCTTGAGATTCCTTTTGGTAACTTTCTATATCCTTGATTATAAAAATGATCATAGAAGTAATTAGGCGCTTCATTCCAATCAACGTCTAACTGCTCCAAACTACTGGATTCATTTGGTTGAAGATTGCTGAATTCAATAATACAAATATTCACTATTTCTTGTATTGTTGATTCTATTTGATTCTGCTTTAATGGAATGTTGGTATCTATATCTACATCTAGCATAAATCTAAATGGCATAAGTCCTTTAAGTTTAGCAATTACCTTATTATTAAACTTAATTTGAAACTCACTTTCACTCATCAATTTTTCATCGTAAATACATTCAGTCAGTTCTATACCGATTGTTTGACCATTATCAAGCAAAACTATTACATCAGGCTTATCCCCAAATTCAACTACTCCAGATGGAATATCCTCATACTTTTCTTGAAACATTTTAAAAAGATATTTCTCTTCATTTTTTGTCATAAAACCTAGGATGATATCTATGTTTGTGTAATTAGTTTATAGTTTTGGCTTGGTATATTTAGTAACCTCACTACCAAGCAAGCTAAAACTTTTATAGAACACAAAGGTGGATTTAACCACTGAACCGCCACTTTAGGGCAGGTGCTGTTAAAGCTCGTTATACTTTTCAAATCCAATTTCCCCTGCAATATGTAGAATCTCAAATGTGCTCTTAAGTTGAGCTGTATCATCTTTTTTTGTTGGTAGAATTTCATCCATGATTCTAAGTATTTCTGCTTCGTTTTCAATAAAATCATCTTTTGAGGATTTAAGCAAATCAGGAGACCAAGAAATTGCTAATTCATAAATTGGTACTTGCCACATTGAATCATCCTTTAATCCAAAATCTATTCGGAAATGCTTTTTTCTTACGTGTGACTTTATGTTTTTTGCTTTTAATTCAATTTCGGAAGCTTTACTTGGTTGAATCATTTGAAATCTAGAAACTTGAATTCCTCTCTCATCATGCATTAGTGGATATCCAGCGATATATTCCATCTCGGTTACTAATGCCTTTGTGTATTTCTTATCATCATATCTATTCAATACTTCCTTTAAAAAATCTGGCATCTCCCCTGTATATTCATGTCCAGGAATAATACTTATAAACTCATTCTTTTCCAACTTATTTCTCACACTACCATTTTCAAAACTATCCCAATCCATTGCCACACTATACAGTCCGATAAATGGGTCAAACATGGGATTTGTAATTGCTATTAAACAAAGTTCATTGCTATCATCAATCAATTTTATCGCTAATTCAATACTAGTAACTTGGTTTGCCACCTCTTCTAAATCTTCCTTCTTACACTCCCAAAGAATCAATTGTCCCTTGATATTTTGACTATGTACTTTATCAATATTTCGAATTGAAGGGGTGACTTCATAACAACTAAAAAACTGAATAGCAATATCTTTCTTTGGATTTACATATTGATAAAAGTCCCAGCTTCTTGCTCTCCGACTTACTTGTCCAAGAAAGCCAGTTGGAGCTTCGAAATTATACTCTGTATCATTAACTAACTTTCCTCCAATCCTAGAATAGGAAGTCCAATAAGTAAGCTCGTTAAACCAAGACGAATTATTTGATTGTATTTCAATTGGACTAACAATGAATGAGATCCACTCATTATCTTTCGTTTTATAATGGAAGTTCTTTAATTTTTGTTGCAGAAGAGTCAAAAATTCATCTAAATCTATTTTGGTTGAACTAAACTTTATTGATGGCAATGCACTTGAAGGGTCAAGCCTCTTTAATATTGTCATCCATGAAGGTAGCAATTCTATGAAATCACCTGCTATTTCAGCCATTAATTGACTCTCATTGTAAATGTATTCAGAAAAATGATGAAACGGGACAACTCGATAATTAGGCATTAGCAATGGTGTAACCTTACAAGAGATAGTTGCTTCATCCAATCGTTGAATCTTATGATAGAATAGTTTTACCTCATTTAATATCGCCTCTCTAGATTCGTTATTTAGTAAGTTATCTTTTGAAACTCTAACAGATGGATAGTCCTTTTCAAGTTTTGATGGGTTTTCAAGAATCTGTTTTATTGGATTTGTCCAATAGCATAAATCGGAGTCTTCTTCATAAACAACCAAGAAAACAGGAAAGTAACTGGATAGCCATGCTTTCAATAATCCAGAGCTAATTGAAACACTATAATCTCCATTTTTTAGCTGCTTGACATATTCACTGTCTTTAGTAGTTGATTTCACTTGACAACGTAAATAATAGTTAGTCCTGGTGTTGTTAATGAAAACATTGCAATCAATATCCTCTCCAAAATCACTTTTAATAATATCCGCAGTCCACTTGTATTTTGTCAATATAAGCTGAACGGTTTTTTCTCCGATGTCGCCTAAGCTTTGCCCATCTGTTTGTTTTGGTTCTGTTTTGCTCACAATATTATTCTGTGTCGATCTGTTTATTAATGAGTGCTTATCTATTTCGCCATAAAATGGCTTTTATCCTTTGATTTGGACAGTTAACGCCATAATGAGTTTTTTTTTGGAACTTAATATTCAGAAACCTATTCATAGCCCTCATAAAGGGCAGACAAATTGGTTTTTGAATTTAAGCCCAGAAGGATGCTATAAAAGTTAGCTGGTTATCATCTAATAACAGGATATTACAAGAATAATGAAAAATTCCAATTCACAATTTTCCTAAGTCATAGAATTGATCAAAACTAATCCCTTATCATAGGACTTTCAGATATTACGCTTATTCATCTTTAATCCAAAAGTTGTCTGGGATCAAAATAAATGTAAATACTTCTATTGACAGATGCTCATCATGTTAGATCGTATGAAAATTGTCAATTTCTGCCTGTAAGGGGCGTTCTGACTTCTTTTTTACTACGAAGAGGCAATTATTCCTTCGTATAGTACGTAATTTGTAAATACAATATTTATATGTTATTTACATAGGAATTCGATAATCCCTTAGGAATTGACACAGTTCGACTACATCAAAGAAATTGCCCGGTTTGGGCTGGAAAATGACCAGGAGAAGCTGAAGGATTCTCTTCAGGATCTGATCGAACATGCCCGAAAAAGCAAGAAAACCAATCTGGCCATACAGCTGCAGTCTATCCTGAAAGATGCCATACGTCAACATTCCCCAGCCGGAGGATCGAAGGTCAGTTCCGGAATCCGCTTTGAGACTCCCGGACAAAAAGCTGTGGATGACTTGATCTTGGATCAGGTGACTTCGGACTATAGACTAACGGATCTGATCAGCAATGCACAGGTAAAAGAATCTCTGGATCATTTTATCCTGGAACACCGCAAAAAATCACTCCTACAGGCATTGGATCTCCCGGTGGCGCACAAGATTCTTTTCTATGGTCCTTCAGGCTGTGGTAAAACACTGGCCTCGTATGTCATAGCTGGAGAATTGGAGAAAATTCTTTTGGTAGTCAATCTGGGAGCGATAGTATCTTCCAAACTCGGGGAAACCAGTAAAAATCTTGCTAAGATTTTTAAAAAAGCAGCATCTGGGGATTGCATTTTGTTTCTGGATGAGTTTGATTCTCTGGGCAAAGTACGGGACTATAGCCAAGACCATGGAGAAATGAAGCGGGTGGTCAATACCATCCTGCAGCTATTCGACTATCTCCCGCAGTCTACCATTGTAATCGCTGCCACCAATCAGGTAGGCATGCTGGATGATGCACTCGTGAGGAGATTTGATACACAGGTGGGTTTTGAAATTCCCGGTGAAGAAGAAATCGAGGAACTTATCCAGTTGACACTGAAAAGGGGAGTATTTTCCCTTGGCAGTAAAGCAGGTGTGAAGAAGCTGATCCAAAAGGCCAAAGGCTTATCCTATTACAGTATCCAAAAGACGCTGATCTCTGCCATGAAACGCAGTCTCTATAAACTAGAGACCGATCTGGTTCCTGCCAAAGTGACGATAGACAAGGCTATCTGGGAAAAGCTGATTGACGCCGAAAAGGCTGCTTTACTAAGCACAGGAAAGGCTTAAATCCCTCCCTCCACCGAAGATCCTGCCTCCAGATCTGCGATTGCCTGTAGTTCGTTCAATGCTTCGATGTCATTGTAAAGCGATCCCGAAAGTTTGGACTTCTTTGTTCTGGGGATTTCCCGTAATCCTACCACAAGAGAAAATGGATGTGCTGATTCCCTCAAATGTCTAAAGTCAGCTTGGGGGATAGTTGACTTTCCATAACACCGCATTGCAATGGCCACACAAGGGTTATCCGCATCGAAGTGATGAGGGGAGATGCTAAAGCAAACTTTCTGAACATTGGAAAACACCCTGTCCTCCACCCCAAAATGGTCTTCTGACCAGCTTTCACCTTTTTTTAGAATATAGTTTTTCAATTCATCCTGAGAAAGGGTGGAAATTTCCCTTGGTTTAAATATTCCAAAGGAGATATGAAGCGGCAGGTAGGCTAAATGATTATTGGGTATGGGAAGGAATTTGTATACCAGCGTAGCAGTTAACTCAATTTTATTACTGGTGGACAATACCCAATCAGGAAATCTCAGATCGAAAGAATAAAAACCATCAAACTTGATGGAATCCTCTATGACAAAAGTGATGGAGTCCTCATTACTTTCCATGAACCGGTCAGGATTTGGTCTGCCGTGTCCTGTCAGTTTATGGAACAACTTTTTAGTATCTGCTGAATTAAAATGCGGTGGCTTTTTTCCAGCGGGTGATTCAGCAGAATTTATCAGTAATGCTTTTATGGAAGTCATTTTAAGGGCTGGGTATTCCTTTACCAGCTGGGCGACCATAGATGTGATAAGGGGTGTAGCCAAGCTGGTTCCCGCCATTCTAGCAAAGTAGGGAGACCTACCCTGTGGACTGGAGAGCACTTCCATTCCAGCTTCTAAGCTCACATAATCCCCTCCCTCGAATACTAAGTCAGGTTTGAAAAGATATTTATTGCGTTGAGTGTCTTTTAGTTTTTTGCCATTTATTAGCGCAGTTGCATCCCAGTGTGATTTCCTGGAATAAATGGCAGGGTATTCTTTCGCAGGTGTAATCCCATCCGTTATTTCAGTTTCAAAATTACCTGCAAGTGCCCCTACAGAAAGATTGTTCATAGATTCTGAAGGTTCCTGAAGATTGGTGAAATCACAGGAATGCCCTTCAATCTCTGGATTGGTTTTATAAAAAAAGCTAGGATAATGGGTGTTTATATCCAAGTCTCCAAGCAGTAGCATAGTATCAATATCCTCGATTTTATAATTACCTATTGAATTGATGACAAGAATATCCAGTTCATAGGCCAGTTTATCCAACTCAAAAGCAAATTTACCGATAGCTCCATTGTAAGGCTTTGAGCCTGGAAGATTTAAGGAAATATTAAAGATTCTGATGTCATAACTAAGATAAAGCTCTCTAATATCCCTGATCAAGGCTACTACATTCAGGTCATCATTTTGTTCATGAATAACCTTGAGCACTGCCAACCTAGCCTTAGCCGGAATTTCCTCAATTGAATAGTCATAAAAATCAGTCCCAAAAGCTATCAAACCTGCTACTGCGGTGCCATGACCAACTTCATCCCAAAGAGCAGCTGTTCCGGTGTGGTCAATAGTAATATTCGTCATAAGCTCTGTGAGCGGTTCCACCTGAGCTTGAATCCCCGTATCTACCACGCATACAATAGGCAAGTCCTCTTCAACAGATACTTTAAATCCATAACTTCGGACAGGAGTAGCTACTGTCCCAGGTTTTATCACCGGAACTCGGGCAGAAGTGATCAGTCTGATAATATCAAAGTTCTCAGCCAAGATCTTATCCAATCCAGAAAAGCCATTTTTAAGAAAAAAGAGATTAGCTTCCTGAGTGCTGGTTACTTCCACACCCTCAGACTTCAGATAATCGGTTAAGTAATTCAACTGCTCTCTTGCTTCAGCATATTCTAAAATATCGCAAATAGTCAAAACATAACCTTCCTGCCCTGAAAGCACACCTTTTCTATGCGTATCGTCCAAAAGAAAGAAATCGCTGATCAATGCAAGTCTGGAGAAAGATTCCTTTCGATGATCCTCCCCCTGTTTGAGCTTGCTAATTATATCTATATCTGTGAAGAAATTTTTAAACAGCTTCTTATTTCCTATACTGAATAGAACGTTTTTGTTGAAGTGGGATAGATCTATGGGATACAAGCCGTAGTTTCTGAAAAAGTGGTTTTGCAGTTCCTTATCAAACGTGACATAAAAATCAATCTGAATAAGGTCTATATGCGCAGGAATAGGGAGCGTCTTTTTTGTTACTCTTTCAGCCACTGCTGAATTATAAGCGTTTAGTTTTGCTGCAAGAAATCGTTTTTTCTCTTCCGAAATTGGAGGAGCTGGCTCTGGTTTCTGCTCTTCTTTCTTAGTGTCGCGACCTCTTGTTCTTTTAAAACCATTGGTTTTCTCAGGACTTTTTGAATACAGCAGATGTGGATATTCGGGCATTTTATTAAGAATTAAAAATTAAGGATAGAATATAACTAATTGATTTGTAAATCCTACTAACTGTAGTTGATACAACCCCAGCGTTTTAGGACGCTGGGGCATTATTCTTAGTCCATTTTGTCCTTTACAAAACTCGCTACCGTCATGCGATTCACCCCCATCAGTCTGGCTATGGCACTGTAGGAAACCTTCTTATCTAGGTACCGTCTGATTTTCTCTTCTTTCCCTGTAAGTTTTAGGGATTTGGACTTGCTCCCTTTGGGACGGCCCAGTATCTGGCCTTCAGCTTTCCTACGGGCCAATGCTTCTTTGGTACGCTGGGAGATGAGGTTGCGCTCAATCTCCGCCGACAAGCCAAATGCAAATGCGAGCACCTTTGAGTTGATGTTATTACCGAGTTCATATTTCTCTTTGACTGTGTAAACCATGATGTCCGTTTCCATGCAATCGTGTAGAATCTTCATTATCTGCATCAAATTCCTACCCATCCTTGAGAGCTCTGACACAATTAATGTATCCCCCTTTTTCATTTTTTTGAGCAACTTCCCGAATTTCCTTACTTCCATCTTTTTGGTGGATGAAATGGTTTCTTCCATCCATTCATCGATTTCCAGCCCTTTTGTTTTTGCGAAATTCAGAATCTCAAAAGACTGATTTTCTGTTGTTTGCTTATCCGTACTGACGCGGATGTACCCATAAATCATAGTGATCGGTTTAATAGTAAATAATAAGTAATCAGAAAGCGGGCAATAAGGGATTTAAGGCCTATAATCCTAGGTATTTTTGATAAGAGATAAGGAGCGTTTTTATCGGGCAGAATAGTGTGCCTCAATCAGCCTTCTCTTCTACCTCAGGCTGGGTCATACTTTCAGAGATTGAAGCTAGGATAAAAGCCAAAATCGAAGAGGCTGGCACACCTCTTAAGGATTGGGATGTGCAGATCAACTATGGTATCAAAACAGGCTTTAACGAAGCTTTTATCATTGATCAAAAGAAGAGGGATGAATTAGTAGAAAAATGCCCTAAAGCTGATGAGATTATACGTCCGATTTTAAGAGGCAAGCACATAAAACAATATGTATCTAAAATGCATAAAGAATGGATTATTATTATTCCGTTTGGCTGGACTGACGCAAATCGTGGGAATTCTGATCCTGAAGACTTCATAAAACAATCTTTTTCAGTAGTATACGATCATTTTATTGCGAGTTCTAAAATCAAGTTTAAAGGAAAAGGTCTTTTTAAAAGAGATGATCAAGGTAAATATTGGTGGGAACTTAGAGCTTGTGACTATCTAGAAGAATTTAGCAAAGAAAAACTTATTTATATTGACATTATGACTGATAATGACCTAGAGGGGTATAAATTTCCTGCCTTTTCATATGCAAGAAATGAAGTTTTCACATTAAACACTTCATATTTTATGGTTGGTGATGAATTTAATCTTAAATATATATTGGGCGTATTAAATTCGAAATTGGGTAAATTTATTGTTAAGACTAATGTCACTGTATTACAAAAAAGGCAGTACAGATTATTTCTTCAATTCGTTGCGGAATTTAAAATTCCAACTGCTGATAAGCTTATAAAAGATAAAATTATCTCTTTTACTAACCAGATAATTGAGCAAAGAATAATTGGACACGACACATTAAATTTAGAAGCATTGATTAATCAAGAAATATATAATATCTGCAATTTCACCGATGAAGAGAGTTATTTTTTAAACAATCAAGAATAAAATCTATGCAAATTCCTTTAATTCTCATGTTTTAAAGTTCATCCCAATAGCTTTATGCCTTAAAGTACTCAATTTCCTCATCAACAAGCCCATACATTTTATAGGCAGTTTTGTCGATTTTATCAATGATGTTTTTGTTAGGATTTTCTATCGCTTTCTCCACTAACTCTTCAAAAGAATCCTTTTGATTTGGAGAGGGAAAGTAAATTGGAAGTTGTTCAATGGTATACTTTTTCCATCGGTTTGTACCAACGCCAGTCGCTGTTCCGATTAGATTAAAGTACCATTCTAACAATTTTGAGTTTAGCATACCCAATAAAAATAGTAATCGATCACCAGTCATTAAAAATGAGGTAGCTTCAACATACATTTCACCATCTATATACGCAAATTTTGATTTGTCAGAAATTTCACCCCAAACAATTTTAGGCCATGAAAAAGACTCCATATAAATACAGCTTCGCAGGTTATAAGGTGTACTACCTTGATCAGTTCTTGCTATAATTTTTTGAGAAAATTGGTTGAGATGCTCTTTAATTTCTGGATAATCCTCAATGTTAACTTTAGGAACCTGCATCCCAGTTGGACTTGTATACCCATTATGGGTTACGATCAAATAGAGGTTGCTCGAATTCCCCACATATCTTTGAATATCCCTGCCTCTAATAATCGGACGAATAATTTCAGCATTTTTAGCTGAAGCCTGCACCAGCCGATCACGCGTTTGCTGATCAATAATGAAGGCTTCATTGTATCCGGTGAGGATACCCCTATAAATGGATACATCCCAATCTTTCAAAGGGGTGCCAGCATTTTCTATCTTTTGTTTTATTCGTTCTTCTATAGGAGAGAGGATCACCCATCCAGCACCTTCAGAAAATGATTTTTGTACGGATGAGTTCTGCCCGATAAAAACGCTCATTTTTTCCAAGCTCCCGATAGATTTATTGATCAGGCAGGTTTGTACTGAACCCGAAAAAACTTCCTTCTGTGCTATCAGTATATTCGTGTCCACAGTAGCTGAGGCAAAGACCTGATACCCACCAAAATCAATCAGCTGCAGCGGGTTGGTTTTCTCCAAAAAGAACTTCCTCAGACTCTGCCCGTAACTTGCCCGCATCCACTTGTTGGAGGTAATAAAACCCAGATAATAACCGGGCTTCAGAATATTCATACCCAGCTCATAAAAGAGCGAATAGATATCCCCCGTGCGAACATAGGTCTCGAAACCCATTTTTTGAAGCACATCGGCATCCTCTCCCATCTTCTGGAGCTGGATATAAGGTGGATTACCAATGACGACCTCAAAGCCTTCGAAATCTCCTTTTGAGTCCAAGACCTCAGGAAATTCAATCCTCCACTCAAAGGCATTCTTATAGATTGCATTGCTTTCGATTTCGTTGATTTCCGCCTCGATCTTAGCGATTTTGGCTTCCCATTTTTTGGACTCTGACTTTACGTCTTTTTGGCTTTTTTTCTGACCAAATAAATCAAAGTTATTCTGAAGTAAGGACAGCTGCCCGCGGAACTCCGCCAACCGTTTACGCTTTGGATCTCTTCGGCTAACCGACTCTCTGAACTGCTCCTTGATTTTTCTGATAAATTGCTTTAAGTCCTCCTTCGCTTCTTTATTCGGGGTGTTCTTATAGCTTTCCACTGCATCTTGGTAGATGGCTACACTAAAATTCTGCTTTCTGAACACCTCAGACAGGTCTTCATTAAGCGGATATTTAGACAAAAGTGAATTGCCGGATTTAATGTTGATGTCTATATTAGGCAGGGTTTCCAGTTCAAGGATTTTGCTCTGCTCTCCGTCGGTTGCCACTTTATAATAGGCATTCTTCAGTAGCTCAATCCATAGTCTTAGCCGGCATATTTTTGCAGAATTGGGGTTAATATCAACTCCAAACAAACATCCTTCTATGATCCTCCGCTTCTCATTAAAAATAGTCTCCTGGATTCTCTGCGAATCCGGATCAATCTTCCAATTTCCCGATGAATCCTTTTTAACCTGATAGTCAAAGAAATCCTGAGTATTTCTTCGGAGAAGAATAAGCTCGTCATTGGCTATCGTGACCTGAATATCTGAGATTACCCTACCCGAGCTATCTGCCAAAATCCCCAATTCGGCTTTGATCAGAATCAGCTCATTCAGACTAGAAACCAAGAAGTGGCCTGATCCCACTGCAGGATCAATTATTTTAATACTATCCAGTAACTTATTGTATTCGAGAATATCCGTGGTCTTTCTTTTATTCCCGATGTAATTATTCAAATCATCCAGATTATCTATATCCCATGAATAAGCGTCATTGAATTTTTTAAGCACTGCCCTACGGATCGTCTCCTTACACATATACATGGTGATGGCACCCGGTGTGTAGATAGCCCCATCCCTGTAGCCATTGATCTTTTCGAAAACAAGCCCAAGGACTGCTGCATTGATAATGGATTTATTCTCCTCCTGAACGTCTTCTTTACCTACCGAAGAAAAATCATACGCATCCAAGAATGAAAAAAGATACTCCAGAGGATTCAGCTCCTCTTCAAAATTCTTGATTCTCTTTTTCAAGATTGAGGACTTAAAAGTCTTCATTTTAAGATTGTCATCCAACGCATTGATGCGGAGGGTTTCTTTTTCCAGTTCTGATATCTCGAAAAGAGAACTGTTCAAATACGGGATGTGCGAAAACTTACCCTGAACAAATTCGGATCGATCTGATGCCTGCAATGCAAGCACCTGAAAGAACAACTTATACAGTTCATCAAAGTTGGGAATGGTACGGAAATTCAAGAATCTAAACTCTTTGTTTTCTTGATGGTACCTCAACAACTGAGCTTCCAAAAGCTTTAGGAATAAGATTCTATTTATCCACGTAAGACACAGCGATAACGCAATGTTGAAAATTCTTTCCTCATTATTCTTACCATACTGCTCGATAGAAGATACAGACCTCCATGTTCCTTCGAGCTGAAGTAGACTAATCGTATTTTCCAGCAAAGAGCCTCTTTCACTATTCTCCAAAGGAAGTCTTCTGATTATTTTCTTGGATTGCTCCTTTGTCTCTTCCAGTCCTACGATATGAAGCAGCTCGGCAAAAAAACCCTTATCTAATGTATTGCTATCACTGACAAATGGCAATTTTAAGAAATGGACTGGCGTGAAGAATTTGTAAAGAGGAATGAGTTTTTTGTCATTCCGATCTCCTTCTGCCTCAATAATCTTCAGGTAATCCCTTAAGTCAAAATGCGTAAAAGCAATTTCCTTGTCCAGTTCCTGTAAAAAAGGCTTGGCAATCTCATTGTAGAACAGGTCTGTCTTAGAGCTGATCGATTGCCCCGCATCCCATTCTTTATAAGCCTTTTGCAATCTAGTGTTTGTGGTAAATATTTTCTCAAACAGCGCTGCATCAAATACAAACCATTCGTAGATGTTTGTAATTATCAAATTTGTCAGGGAGTAATTTTTATTATTCACCCGTTCTCTAAGGAAATAAAGAATGAGTTCATGCATGGCGCGGGTGTTTAGATTTTCCCGCGTAACCATTTCTGCTTTGTTTGCAGGTTTCTTTACTTCGAACAGCACTCCAACAGGTGAACTGGAAGTCTTATCGAGATGGATTACAAAATCAGCTTTTTCTTTGGTCGCCACCAGGTAATCAGGATGATAAAATGTATTCTTCAAAAAATCCATGAGGAAGATTTTCACATGTTCCTCAGACTCTTTTTCGTTGATTTGAGCTATCAGCTGCTTTAAATTAGCCTTAAAACGGTCCAGGTCCTGGCGCAGGGGCATGATCAAACGGTAGGCTTGATCGAGGCTACTTTTAATGTCAAGAATAGAAAATGTCATTTTGGGTAAGGATATTTAAAAATCATATCGAGTGATGGATTTCCTAAGATAAAAGTTTGATGGATAAAAACCCCCTATTTTATTCAGCAGAGAGTGATAAATGGAGGATTATAAAACGATCATCAACTGACTATCCGAATTGATCTGTTTTTTCATTATATTTTTAAAAGACAGATGCCTGTTGCCGTCAACAAAGAATATTACATATGTAAAAAGTAACAGTTACATAAGGCTCCTCAGATCCATCAATGATTTGTCCTGATCTAGTTGGGTTGTAGTGAGGCAAGTTCTTGTCTCTATTGTCAGAATCAAAAGGTGTTTAATGGTTTCCGGATTTAAGCCCGGATGGGTGGTAAAAGTTGGCTGTTCTACCTCATCCCCTCCCTCTTTCCGATTCCCGTTGGTCTCGGGACAGGCTGTCTTGTCCTAGAATAAATTTACCAGCCTTACTCCCGACAATTGTCGGGACTGGCCTAAGTTTAAAATGTTTCTCTGTAGCGAATCATTTCTTAACGCTTTGTCTTCTTTCAGCTTTGCAGTGAAAAATTAAAAACCTTCGAGGGTTTGAATCAAAGGTTAGCATTAGTCAAAAGACCTGTCTAAGGTAGGCAGAACCGCGTTAAATGGAGCTTGCTGATGGGAGTAAATCTGTAAAGAAATTATAAGAAAAAACCCACAAAATTTAACAATTTGGTGGGTTTTAGTACCATTTATCATTTGTCTCCCTAGCAAAGAAGAATTAAAGCCGACCACTTATTACCTACCTTCTTCAGCTGCTAGTTCTGGAACTTTACGAAATCAAGGTAAAAAGAAGGGTTACCTATATTAAAGGCTGGAACAACTCCGTTAGTTTTCCCTGCATAGACAGTATATGTTCCCGGAGTGGAAAAATAGAGTACCCGATTCTGGTCCCGAGGAGACATCAATTGATTACTTGCTGAATTACAATATGTCCACCATGCAGCTCCAATTCCATCAATATAAAAAACATAATCATTACAATCTGATTGAATTGTTAGACCACAACGGAAAAAATACCATCCTTTTTCAGGGATGACCACAGTCAGTCCTGTATTTAGTGCATTCCCACCAGTATTTTCAGTAAAAGGATTTACTAGAGTTCCAGAAGCTGGAGTCCAATCATCGGCAAATGCGGTCATCACCGTGGTGGACCAGCTAGCGACACCGTCAGCATCACTGCCCAGAACTTTACCTAGCCCCTGCGTACCGTCCACAATCTTAAGGGCACCAGCTGTTGTACCGTTGTTGATTTCCAGAGGAACCGTAGGAGTTGCTGTACCTATACCCACTCTGTTGTTGGCAGCATCTACTGACAACGTGGTACCGTCAACTGAAAAGCCGTTGGTAGCAGATGAAGTAAAGGCAAGCGGAAAATCCCCCTGTGCAACAATCGTACTCTTATTGAGTGTACCTCCCAATTCCGTTTCCGTACCTGTTAAAGTAAGTCCGTTTCCCGCTGTATAGTTTATTGCATCTTTGCCTACTTTCTGCCAGATGTTTCCGTCAAAAAAATAATATCCTGCCGCCGTAATATTAGCTGTTTTTGTACTGACCACAGTTACTGCATCCGTAGCATAGATTAAAGTTCCTATCTGATCTGCACCATACTCAGCATCTGCTGATTGAATCTGGTCACCTGTAAGTCTGGGCAGAAGGATACCTTCGGGACTGCTGCCATCAGTAGTTTTTGCTGTGATTTCAAGGGTTGCTTTTGGCTCCGTGGTATTTATACCGACCTGAGCTGTTGCTATATTGCAGACTAGCAATAGAACAATACTGTAAAGATATTTTTTCATAGTTATTTAATTTTGATAGATCTGTTGTTGAACACTTAATGTTTAATATCTAAGCTCCTAAGTGATTAAACTTTTCATAGGAAAGGAAATGCAAGACAATCCATTATCTTTATTATTTACTGCTTGTTCCCTGCATTGCAGAAGACGAATGCAATAATCCCCTTATACTCGCTATTTCTGCTCTAAGCTCCTTTAATTCTTCTGCCTGCGCTTCTAAAAGACCTATTCTTTCTTCTTTTTCAACCAGTGCTTTTTTTAGTACTTCCACCTGTTTTGCCAGTTCCTGGGTAGCGGATACATTGAGCATAGCTATCGCTTCATAATCCACCGCTTTGAAATCATTTACTTGTTTTCCATATACAAACACCTTATCTGTATTGAAATTATGTGCTACTGTAAACCGATGGGCATCTACCACAGTCACTAGAAAATTTTCGGGACCCTTTTCGACCGTTTCTAATCTGGCCTTATCTCCAGTGGTAAAGCCATGTGCTTTTCTAACTGTCAAGGTGGTGATACCACTGGTATTGACTACCGAAATCGCTGTTTCATATACATTGGGAATATAATCAGTAGTGTTGGTAACTGCCTGCGGATATACCTGTTCAACCTGTTGGGCTATCACTTTTTTATACTGACGGGAATCTTTTATTTTATCTATTTTGGTATAGTCAGTAATATCTATTTGGGAAAGGGTTTCCAAATCCTTTTGGCTATCACTAGTTCCAATAATATTTTTAATGCGGGCATCGGAATAGGCAATAAAACCTGTTTCGGTGCCGATCCATCCTTCCGAAAAAATTCTGACGTCATTAACTGGATCAGTATTTTGAATCCAAGTGGCGCCAGTCGTATTGTGTGCATAAATCCTCTGTCCGGAAACATGGGAGGCACCTGGTCCTGAAACATGAAGTGGGTATGTTGGTGCAGTATTACCAATACCCACATATCCGTTTTGGTCTATAACCATTCTTTCGAAAATTTCAATATTTCCATTAGGTATCGTATGGAACGTCAATTTCGAACCAAGCTCAGTATTACTGTGATTTTCTGTGGTACGACCTATAATTGTCGAACCAGTAGATCTGGTAGCAGTCCTAAAAGACAACTGCCCTAAAATATCATTATTTATCGGAAATTCTGGTGCGTCGAGGGTTCCCCTGGATCTGAAGGTTATAAATGATGAATGTAACAGCACATTATCAGAGGAAGTCCAACTCCATACACCTCCATAATCATCCTGTAAATAATTATGAATCCTTCCACCTGTTACATGCAGCTTAGAAATAGGTATCGATACTGAAGGTACTGGAGCCCCTATCCCCACATTACCTCCCTGATAATAAATATCAGTAGAGGCATCCGTAGCCGCCGAGCCATCCGAAACATTGCGAAAAGGTTCTTCATCGGGGTTCCCTATGCGAACCCATTCTGTTCCATTGTTATAATAATACCCTGGAGTCACGTCTCCGGCCGTAGCAATGTTGTACACGGTCATCCCAGTCACATGGGCGGACAATGGTGCCGGATCGGCAGTTCCGGTCAAAGCCACCCTGTTCAGGAGCAATCCCTTGTCAGATGCTCCCAATTCCAGGGAGGCATCGGGATTGGGGGTTGGGGTACCTATCCCTGTTTGGGCATTGGAAAAAGTCGCGAATAGGAAAAACATCATCCCTAAACACAATCCTTTACATTTCATCTTATGTTCTTTCATCATATTGAGCTAGTTGGATAGTTGCAGAATAAATATTAAAAATGGGCAAGGCTTCAATGCAGGCACGATCTGCCAATTGCATCTGTGCCCTGCCCAATAGAATGTATTATTCTTTCAGTAACAGCTTTTCCAAGCGTTCGATCCGCTCACGAAGATCTCTGATCTCTGCTTCCCTGGCTTCCAGTAGGCGCTGTTGTTCTATCGTGTGCAGGTACAGTTCTTCTACTTTTTCCAGTACTTGCACAGAAAGCTCAGAAGCATTGATCACATAGTCTCCTTTGTTATTTTTGACCAAAGCATCTATTTTGGCAATACCGGGTAAGTGGCGGTTTTCGTTTATAAATTCTTCCACTTCACCCAATGATTTGAATGCATAATCCGATTTTAATGCTGACGAGCCTTCAAAGTAATCTTCAAATACATAATCCGCATAAATAGAGACTGTAGTCAACATAGACCCGTTTATCGCCAGTACTACATCAGGATTGGTTGTGCCAAGCATATTATCAGTACCAATACCGACCTTACCCATTTGGTAGATATCTTGGGTATTGGCAGTAGCTTTTTCACCATCGGCCTGATTTAACCAAGGCTCCACGGCAAGTGTTGACAAGTCTATCGGAGCGTTATCAACTTCCTCGTTGGTATAGGTTAGAATATTTGTATCGACGTCAAACGCTAAAGCAGTGTTGGTTTCAACAAAATCAACAGTAGAGTTAATCACGTAGGGATCACCTGGGGTTCCGTCGCCAGTTACTGTGATATCTGTTCCAGCTGTTACGATGGTCGATCCATCCAAACCAGCAGGTCCTTGTTCACCCTGAGGACCTTGAGCTCCGTCAATTCCATTTGTTCCATCAAGACCTGCAGGACCTTGGGCTCCTTCAAGAGAGTCTATAAATTCCTGTTCCGTGCCCGCATTTCCTTCGTTCAACCAAATCACATAAGCGGAAAGACCATTTGCTCCATCTACTCCGTCAACACCGTTTGTACCGTTTATACCATCAGCTCCTGCGGGACCTTGAGCTCCATCTACTCCGTCCACTCCATCAACACCATTTATTCCATCGGCACCGGCAGGACCTTGGGCTCCTTCAAGAGAGTCGATAAATTCCTGTTCCGTGCCTGTATTTCCTTCGTTTATCCAGATTTCATAAGCAGAAAGACCGTTCGCTCCGTCTGCTCCATCAATACCGTTTATTCCATCGGCACCGGCTGGACCCTGAGTTCCGTCAACACCGTTTATTCCATCGGCACCGGCGGGACCTTGCGCCCCCTCAAGAGAGTCTATAAATTCCTGTTCCGTGCCTGTATTTCCTTCGTTTATCCAGATTTCATAAGCGGAAAGACCATTTGCTCCATCTGCTCCATCTATACCGTTTATTCCATCTGCACCGGCTGGACCCTGAGCTCCGTCAATTCCATTTGTTCCATCAAGACCTGCAGGACCTTGGGCTCCCTCAAGGGAGTCTATAAATTCCTGTTCCGTGCCTGTATTTCCTTCGTTTATCCAGATTTCATAAGCAGAAAGACCGTTCGCTCCGTCTGCTCCATCAATACCGTTTATTCCATCAGCTCCTGCTGGACCCTGAGCTCCGTCAACACCATTTATTCCATCGGCACCGGCGGGACCTTGCGCCCCCTCAAGGGAGTCTATAAATTCCTGCTCCGTTCCCGTATTTCCTTCGTTTATCCAGATTTCATAAGCAGAAAGACCATTCGCTCCGTCTGCTCCATCAATACCGTTTATTCCATCAGCTCCTGCTGGACCCTGAGCTCCGTCAACACCATTTATTCCATCGGCACCGGCGGGACCTTGCGCCCCCTCAAGGGAGTCTATAAATTCCTGCTCCGTTCCCGTATTTCCTTCGTTTATCCAGATTTCATAAGCAGAAAGACCATTCGCTCCGTCTGCTCCATCAATACCGTTTATTCCATCGGCACCGGCGGGACCCTGAGCTCCGTCAACACCATTTATTCCATCGGCACCGGCTGGACCTTGGGCTCCTTCAAGGGAGTCGATAAATTCCTGCTCCGTACCCGTATTGCCTTCGTTTATCCAGATCTCATAAGCGGAAAGACCATTTGCTCCATCTGCTCCATCAATACCGTTTGTACCGTTTATACCATCAGCTCCTGCGGGACCTTGAGCTCCATCTACTCCGTCCACTCCATCAACACCGTTTATTCCATCGGCACCGGCAGGACCTTGGGCTCCTTCAAGAGAGTCGATAAATTCCTGTTCCGTGCCTGTATTTCCTTCGTTTATCCAGATTTCATAAGCAGAAAGACCATTCGCTCCATCTGCTCCATCAATACCGTTTATTCCATCTGCACCGGCGGGGCCCTGTTCTCCCTGAATACCTTGCTCTCCCTGAAGTCCCTGTTCTCCTTGGGCTCCCTCAAGAGAGTCAATAAATTCCTGTTCTGTACCCGCATTGCCTTCGTTCAACCAGATCTCATAAGCAGAAAGACCATTTGCTCCGTCTGCGCCGTCCGCTCCATCAACACCGTTGGTTCCGTCAATTCCATTTGTTCCATCAAGACCTGCTGGGCCTTGTTCGCCCTGAATACCTTGCTCACCTTGGAGTCCTTGCTCACCTTGGAAACCTTGCTCTCCCTGAATTCCCTGATCACCTTGCGCTCCCTCAAGAGAGTCTATAAATTCCTGTTCCGTTCCCGTATTGCCTTCGTTTATCCAGATCTCGTAAGCAGAAAGACCGTTTGCTCCATCTGCTCCATCAACACCGTTTGTACCGTTTATACCATCAGCTCCTGCTGGACCTTGAGCTCCGTCAATACCGTTTATTCCATCGGCACCGGCGGGGCCTTGTTCGCCTTGGATACCTTGCTCTCCCTGAATTCCCTGTTCTCCTTGGGCTCCCTCAAGAGAGTCGATAAATTCCTGTTCCGTTCCGGTATTGCCTTCGTTCAACCAGATCTCATAAGCGGAAAGACCATTTGCTCCATCTACTCCGTCAACACCATTTGTACCGTTTATACCATCAGCTCCTGCTGGGCCTTGGGCTCCTTCAAGAGAGTCGATAAATTCCTGTTCCGTTCCGGTATTGCCTTCGTTCAACCAGATCTCATAAGCGGAAAGACCATTTGCTCCATCTACTCCGTCAACACCATTTGTACCGTTTATACCATCAGCTCCTGCGGGACCTTGAGCTCCATCTGCTCCGTCTACACCGTTTATTCCATCGGCTCCTGCTGGGCCTTGGGCTCCTTCAAGAGAGTCTATAAATTCCTGTTCCGTTCCAGTATTGCCTTCGTTTATCCAGATCTCATATGCAGAAAGACCATTCGCTCCATCAGCACCATCAATACCGTTTATTCCATCGGCACCTGCTGGACCTTGAGCTCCGTCAACACCGTTTATTCCATCAGCTCCTGCTGGGCCTTGGGCTCCTTCAAGAGAGTCGATAAATTCCTGTTCTGTACCCGCATTGCCTTCGTTCAACCAGATCTCATAAGCAGAAAGACCGTTTGCTCCATCTACTCCGTCAACACCGTTTGTACCGTTTATACCATCAGCTCCTGCTGGGCCTTGAGCTCCGTCAACACCATTTATTCCATCGGCACCGGCTGGACCTTGTTCACCTTGGATACCCTGCTCTCCCTGAACTCCCTGTTCTCCTTGCGCTCCCTCAAGAGAGTCTATAAATTCCTGCTCCGTGCCCGTATTGCCTTCGTTCAACCAGATCTCATAAGCAGAAAGACCATTCGCTCCATCTGCGCCGTCAGCTCCATCAACTCCGTTTGTTCCATCAATACCATTTATTCCATCAGCACCTGCAGGACCTTGTTCGCCTTGGATACCCTGCTCTCCCTGAACACCTTGTGCACCCTCAAGTGAGTCTATAAATTCCTGTTCTGTGCCTGTATTTCCTTCGTTGATCCAAATCTCATAAGCGGAAAGTCCATTTGCTCCATCAGCACCGTCCACTCCATCAAGACCATTTATTCCATCTGCACCTGTTAGGCCTTGTTCGCCTTGAAGTCCTTGCTCGCCCTGAAGGCCATCCAAGAACTCTTGTTCTGTACCTGTATTTCCTTCGTTTATCCAGATCTCATAAGCAGAAAGTCCATTTGCACCATCTGCGCCGGCGGGGCCCTGTGCTAACTCTATTGTTACTAAAACCCCTGCTTCATTGGTATATGAGATGGTACCATCTCCATTGTCCACCAATGTGGTAATGGTTTCATTTAACCGGACAATTTCTCCTAAATTTATGTTTTGTGTGTTCCCCTCACTATCGAGATAAGTGAACTCGTTGGATGTAATATTGTATACCATAATATTGTCCGGAAGATCGATGGCGTTGCCTATCTCTCCGGAATTCACCATCCTAAGCCACCTATCATTATACCAATAATAATAGCCTGGCGTAACATCCTCAACAGTAGCCGTGTTGAAGACTAATAGACTATTGACATTGCCATTAGATATGGTATTCGCGTCAGTAGAGCCGTTCAATGCCACCCGGGGGACAAGCATTCCTTTATCGGAAGCCAACACATCGAGTTGTGAGGATGGGTTTGGCATCGCAGCGCCTACCCCTACCTGTGCGTTGGCATATTCCGCCATAAGCAGTAGTCCTAATAACAGTAATAGATTTTTCATATGTTTATATTTTGTTTTTTAGAGGTCATAACTTGTCCCGTGACAAAGGATACGGGATGGAATCCCTGCCTGCGGCAGGCAGGTCGCATTCTGGATAATAATCCCTCCGTGTGTTGCTTGTAACATGCTCGATTTCATATAGTAAACCGTTTTATTTCTTGAACTTCGTGTATCCTTAATTGAATAGTTTGTTGTCAGTTTGATCATTCTTTTATTACCTGAATCCAACCTTTAAATTCTTTGGTTTCCCCATTTGCTTCCTCCACTTCCAACACATAGAAGTAGGTGCCCGAACCCAGTCCATCTGCTTGCCAGTCGTTCTGATAGTCTTCTCTTGTAAATACATGGTCCCCCCATCTGTTAAAAATGACAACCTTGTTTTTAGCAAACCTTTGCAGCCCCTTGATTTCGAAAGAGTCATTATCTCCATCTCCATTGGGAGTTATCATATTGGGTACAAAAAAGGCCTTGACCACATTACTATCGGTATCTGAGTTGTCAGCCGGATCCTCATCATCTTCTTTGGAACTTACCTCTGCGTAGTTGAGGATATTCCCTGAAGATCCTGCTTCTACGGTCAACTGAATCACCAATTCGTCACCAGCCATAAAATGAGGAACATTCCATATCAGTGTCTGCCCGCTGATGCTGAACTCAGGTTCCATCAGGCCAAATGCGGACGAAACTTCCATTTTCAAAAAAGAAAGACCCGGAGGAAGGTTATCTACCACTATCACATCGGTAGCTTCCGCGTCACTGTTGTTCTGAACCCGTATTTCATATTCAAACCCGTCTCCTTCCCAGATACTTTTGTCAAAGGAAGTTTTGGTGATTCCCATATTAGTGATGCCGTTTAAAACAGTGGCCATGGTAAACACGCCATATTCTCCGAGTACCAAAGGTGTAGTGACTGTCTGTGCATTGGCATCCACCTCTCCTCCCAGGTCTTCCCATTGCTCCAGACTTTCATCCCACCTGACAATGTGCACCTGTGCATTCCCGCTCCCTAAAATGAAGGCCGGTGTCGTAACATCCCTCCAAGAAAGTGTTAGCCTTACGTCTGGATCACCCGACAGCTTGCCCAACTCCCAATATTCAGCATCGTTGATCAGTTGGATATGGTCTTCTTTTTGTTCTCTGGGATAAAGTGCCTGCGGATCTTCCAAAAAATACTTGGCATGAAAGGAGCTTGCATTTTCATCCGGGGAAGAAATAGCCGCAAAACGGAAATAGCCACCATCGCCAACGGGATAGGTAAAATCTCCCCGACCATTCTTCCTTACATAGCCGTCCACATGGCTGATGTCTGAAGTCCCGATATGGCTCGACCCCTCTTCAAAAATAGTTACTCCCCCCAGTCCGTCTGAAAGAACGATGCCTTCTATGAAGCTAGACTCTCCGGATATGCTGAGGTCTCCAAACAAATGAAAGGCCTCACGGTCATGTCCATTTCTAAACAGGACATGATAGAGCCGGCTCAATTGGCTGCCCATAATTTCCTGCACACCCACATTCCCTTCGAAACGGGTCAATCCCCCATTGCCTTCGGTAAAGGTAACTTCACCATCATTGTTGAAATGGGCATAAATGTACAGATCGCCGTCGTTTACCAATCTTGCGCCCGGTCTGTTGTCCAAATCAGACAGTGTGGAAACTACCGTCCCTGGGCTTATTGTCAACTGACCGGTATTGACAGTCTGAGCCTGTACAAAGTATCCCTGTGTAGACACCATCCCGATCAAGGACAGCACCAGGACGTAATAAAAAAACTTTCTATTTACCATCATTTTACTTTGATTTCAGTTCTTGAATTAAGCTGGTGAATTTCCTCCGAACGGGACTTGTCCCGGGAGCTATGGTCCGGGTTGGTTTTGTCGAACCATCCACACTCAAAGCACCCTTTCAGAGTCATATTCGAAACAATGCCCAACTTTTGTATCATTTCAACCAGATCGCAGAGGCTTTCCATTTTTTCCATATCCAGTTTATCCTCAGCGCGGTCCCTATTTCCTATCGACAGAGTCAGCTCAGTCCTCCTGTTGAGCTGATGCTCCCCTTCAGGACACTTGACTCCATCAGGGCAGTTTCTGGCAAGCTCTGATTCACCGTGCCATTCGACAGCTATCCGGGATTTATCAATCCCCCTATGGCTCAGATAGGAGACCACGGCTTCAGCTCTTCTTCGACTCAGTTCTTCATTGTATTGATTTGAAGCCCTTGAATCCGTATGTGAACTGACATTCAACATCAAAAAAGGATGGCTATTCATCAGCTCTAAAATCTCCTCCAGTATCCCATCGGAATCGTCCCGGAGCATACTCTTGTCCAAATCGTAGTAAATAACATCAGCGTACACTTTAAGGTCTTTAGGAATTTCTGTAAGTCTGTACTCCCGTATCATAAGTCCTACTTCAGCATCGACCGTCGTCAATCCCTTATCGACGACCGAAAAATATCCCGGCTTATCTACAACAATCTCATAGTTCTGATTATCAGCTAGATTTGCAACATATTCTTCCTTGTCATTTTTGTCCAAGGCTAATTGCTTTCCGTCTTTTTCGCTAAATCCTATGCTTGCATCTGAAACAATATTGTCTTGACAATCAACCACCCTGACCAACAAGGTCCGCATAGGAGGTACAAGCTTATATATATCATCCAATCCGGAGTTCTCTTTCCTGTTTGAACTGATATAAATTTCATTTTCATCAAATTGCCTATAGGCAAAGTCATCTCTCGAAGAATTGAAAGACTCGCCTAGATTTACAGGTCCTGACAAGGTCGGACCAGACTGAATCTCAGCTTTGTATATATCCAGGCCACCATAGCCAGCAAATCCGTTTGATGCATAATAAAAACTGTCATGATATATATGGGGATCCCTTTCGTCTCCTTCTGTATTGATCAGATCTCCGAGATTCACCGGAGTTGAAAAATCCATATCATCCGTATACTCCACATAATAGAGATCAAAGCCCCCATAGCCGCCGTCCATGTCCGACGCAAAATAGAGACGCCCGCTTGACGGATCTACATGGGGGGTAATCATGGCATGCCGCAAAGAGTCATTGTAAGGGAAAGCATGGTAGGATTCCAAATGTCCTTCCTCGTTAAGCCTCCCATAGAATATTTCGGGGTGGACGGTAAAATCCTTGTTTTTTCGTACTTTCCTTATGTTTCGTGTAGCGGAGAAAAACAGGATCGTCTCATCCCCTTTCTGCATGATAGACGGATCGCTGACATGCAGAAAATCATTTGAAGGCAAAACGACATCTTTCACTTCTCCTCCTTTTCCCTTTCTGAAAATCCTTAGGTATCCCCGTCCCGTCCATCGATAGTAATCCGGGGCAAAAACTTGGTTTTTGGTATCAAAGCGAATACTGGGGGCGGCCTTTTCCTCCACTTTTATCCCTCTGTCCGAAACAAAGTATATGTTTCCCTCACTGTCCTTCGCTCCCATATAGTCGGTCGCCTCGGAATTTAGTGAGTCCGCATATTCCAACTGGCCCGCATTGGGACCCTGGGAAACAGGCAAGGCATGGATCTCTTGCCGGGTGAAGTCTGACGCCGAATACCCTACCTTTTGTAGCAGCTCTGACATTTCCTCTTTCCGCCCCATGGAGCGCGCGGCCCTCAGGTATAGCACTACATCTTCTTCCGTACGGCTTTCTTCAAACGCCATCACTTTCTCCCACCAATCCAAGGCCTCTTTGTAAGCATTTAGCTTATCATAACATTGAGCCGCATTTCGGGCAATAATATATTTTTGTCCTTTTTGGAATGCATTCGCATATATCTCAGCCGCATATTGGTAGTTTCCCCCCTGCATCTGCCGGTCAGCGTACCTAAGTTTTGAGTTTTGCGCTTGAATTATTGCCGCAAAGCACAAAAGAAAAGTAATTGTCAGTATAAGTTTTTTCCTCATAATCAGAACCATCTTTGATTTCTCATTCTTATGTTTTTGGGAGACAAGTAGTACCCCAAAGAAATTTCATGTGAATTATTCCTGAAGCTGTTCAGCACGTTTAGGTTTTGATCATAGGCATAGCCAATGCGCAGGTTTTCCAGCACAAACACCTCCGTGATCAGGGCAATGGCATTTCTTGAGCTGAGATCATCTTCGAGATTATTCTTCCCCAGTTTGGAATTGGTACGGTAAGACCCTCCAAGCCAAAACCGCTCATAGAACAGAAACATGGCATTCAGGTCAATTCCGGTAGGGGCTCCTTTCACCTCCTTGATCAATACAGAAGGCTTGAGCTGCACTTGTCCGGCGAGCGGAACCATGCCGCCAAAAGTCAGATAGAAGTGAAAGTCATGAAAAGCGAGGGATACATCTTGACGCTCGAGAATCCGTTTGCCGATCATGTTATAGGCACTAAAGCCCGCATAAAAGTTGGAATTGTGAAAGAAGATTCCTGCATTGAGGTTGGGGGAAAAGAGATTAACCACCCCTTCCCTGATGGCCACATCATCCGGATCGTTTGGCTTCAGCATCGAGAGGTCCACCGCATATTCCGTTGCCCCTGCACTAACCCCCAAGCCTAGAAATGATTCACTTCCTGTCTGTATTCTATAAGCATAGGTCAGCAGTCCACCGGTAGTACGCGAGGGACCCAGCGCGTCATTCAAAAACGACAGCCCAAATCCCATCAAACCCTCATTGGCACTGAAATCTGCGGAAACAGACAGTGTTCTTGGAGCACCTGGAAAGTTTCCCCATTGTGACCGGTAAATGGACTGGATATACCCTTCATTTTTGTATCCTGCATAACCTGGATTGATATGCAGTCCATTAAAAATGTATTGGCTAAACTGAGGCAACTGCTGAGCGAATATCCCTTCAAGGGACGCCATTCCTAACAGAATGATTATTAGGATAGCTTTTTGAATAAGGCGTTTCATGAAATATTTCATCTGTTTATAATTGATTTTTTATGGTCAGATGGAATCTCGCAATGGATAATCATTCCTTTGTGTGTCGCTTGAGTCATGCTCGATTTCATTTGATTCTCTTAACTGATTGTGTTCCAAACATATAATTGAATTATGTCTGACAGAAATAACTTTGGTTACCAATAGTGTCCATTTATTGAATTACTGCCGGAAGTCGGCCACTCACTTCAATACTAAATTTCAGGCAATTGCCATTTAGGTAAAAAAGGCTATGAGGACCCGAATAAAAGGTCCCATCTGATTAACACTGTAATTTGGGAAATGGGAGGAAAGAGAATACAGAATATAAAGAACCCATACTTATCAATATCCCTGAGAAAGCTATAAAAGGAGTTTATCATTATATGTAAATCATTTTTTACTATTTAAACAATATATTTAATCAGGTATTAAAATTTGTATTCGATTAATTTTCAGCAAGTTGTATATAATACAGGTTTTGGAATGTAGGCATATAGCCAATTTCAAGTAGAATTATGACTAGTTATTTGTAGTTTTTTTTCTACATGTAATTTTATCTCTTATATAGTCGCTCTATATTTGTAAAACACCCTTAATAAGAACTTTTATCAACCCTCAATTTCTTTTTCAAAAAAAATCAAATTGTTTCCTGACTACTGATTAAAGAACAGTCAGGAAACTATATTGTAATTCATCGGCATGTTTAGAAGATCTATATTTCATATTATAGTATTTATAATTTCACTGTCTACCACAGGGATTGTTACAGCAAGACAACAAGAGTTTAAAGAGGAATGGTATGATTCTCAGAATGATGCATTGCCCCAAAACAGCGTCAAGGGAATAGTAAAGGACAAGTATGGTTACCTGTGGCTATTTACCGAAAATGGATTGGTCCGTTTTGATGGGCAGAGGTTTCATTTATTTGGACTATCCGGCCCACACTCCATAGAAAACAATCGTACGGGCGTGTTGGGCTTTAGTCGAATCGATCAGGACAGTATCTTTGGTGTTACAAACTGGACCAAAACGTTTGTAATATCACGTCGTCAGGTAGCCAAAGTACCTGATTTTAGGACAGGTATCCCTCATCTGAACGACCCCTACCTTCAAATAGAGATGCTGGGAGACGCTGCTTTTATTCCGGATCCCACTTACGACATTTCGTACTTGATGGACTTCGATGATGCCAGCTACCTGATCCTATACCAACATGTTATCCGTTTTTTCGATGCTAACCATCAGGAATACGCTACGGTAGATTTTGAAAGAGACTTATATACCCGGTTTTTCAAAATCAACAAAGATCTTTTTCTAACAGACAAGAAGGGGATAGTCTGGCGTGTCTCCTCAGATTCCCTCTGCCTGGAGAAAACCATTGGATATTTACCTAGTGAAGGGGCGGTAATCCTAAATCGTCCAATGAACCAAAGCTTCTATTATTTTGACAAAAAACTATATCTTTTGTCTTATTCCTCAGGGCAAATCCAAAAAGAAATAATTCTGGAGGGATATCAGGTGGATTGGCAGACAGTAAATACGATTTACTATGACCAAGAATATGAAACCATCTATTTGGGGACCTCTTCCAGAGGTTTGGGCAGAATTTCTCCCAAGCTCCTAAAAAACAACAATTCCCCTTCAAAAGTACAGGTATTTTATTCTCAGGCTTTAATGGAAGATGGGAATGTCCTGGTAGCCAACGGGGATGTCTTTGATCAGAAAGGCAATTATCTTCACACCATACCCTTACTCCCTTTCAGTGATGAAAAGGGGATTCTTTTTGATAAAGAGGGAAGGTTATGGTGTAAAAATGGAGAAGAACTCTTCTGCCTAAGGGTAAATAAGGACCAAGTTGATGTCATCAAAAAATGGGATTTTGGCAGCGAAGAGATCACTAATATATCTCAGGATTTTGAAGGGACTCTCTGGGTTTCTACCTCAGCCTTTCTCCAGGGCCAGGGCTGTTTCTACAAGATGGATGCAGCGGAGCCGGTCCTCATGGAAACCTTCGATTTTAGGGTCAACCATTTACTGACCAATCAGGAAGCCATGTATTTAGGAACGGACAAGGGGCTGTACAAAAAATCCTGGGGATTCTTCGATAAAATGGAAAGCATAGCAGGATTGGAAAATACCTATATCAGAAGCTTGTACGAAGATACTGACGGGGGGATTTGGATTACGACATATTCTCATGGTCTCTTTTATTACAGAAATGGAAAACTCAGTTCTCTTCCTTTGGATCCCCAAGGCTATCTGCTCAGCTCTCATTGTTTGCTAGAAGATAAGAAAGGGTGTTTTTGGATCACTACCAACAAAGGCCTTTTCCATGTCACAAAAAGATCCCTGATCCGATATATCAATCGGGAAACCAAAGACATCCACTATTACTATTTCAACAATTACAATGGACTGTCCAACATCGAGTTTAATGGTGGCAGTCAGCCTTGTGGCCTCTATTTGTCAGAAGAAAATATGATATCATTCCCGAATATGAATGGATTGGTGGCTTTTTCCCCTAACGAACTGGACCCGATGATTCCTCAGACAAAGATATTCCTGGACCATATCTCTGTAGATGAAGTGCCATATATGATCCAAGACACCGTTACCTTGCTAAGCGAGTTCTCACGCCTGGAAATAGAGGTCAGTTCGCCTTACTTCGATAATCCCAAAAACCTTCACATGGAATACCAACTATCCTCTGATTCCAAAAATGTATGGTTTTCAGTTCCGAATGATGGGAAAATACAATTTTCAACCTTGCCTCATGGCCGATATAATCTAACCGTACGGAAGCCCAAAGGAAAGGATGGGGTATATGAACAAAAACAGATAACCATTGTCATCCCCCCAAAATTCTGGCAGACTATAGTTTTCAAAATAAGTTGTTTGACATTGACTGCCGTTCTGTTAGGCTGTGCCGCCAAGTTTCGGATCCAGTACCTGCATGATGCTAATCAACAACTTGAAAATCGGGTGATAGAAAAAACAGGGCAACTTCAAAAAGTGGTTGAAGCTCTAAAAACCAGCATCAACCAACAACAACACCAATTGGAAACCCAAGCAAAACTCTCTCAAATCATCACGCACGACATCAGAACACCGTTGAAATATCTTTCGCTTTTCAGTTCCAACTGGGCAAAAAAACATAAGGGTGGGACTTCGGAAGTAAGTGAAGCATTCAGGAACATCAAGCAGTCGAGCGATGCTATATTCAAATTTGCCGAACATGTACTCAATACCCTGTCAAAAGAAGAGATATCCTCCTTTCTTTCCCCTACTTATTCTATAAGGGAATTGTTAGAAAATAAACTGGAAATTTTCGCAATAACGGCACAATTACACCATACCAAAATATTGCTGAATATTCACGAAAATCCAACTACACGGATTAAAAGAGAATTTCTGTCTATTATTATCCACAACCTGCTAGACAACGCTCTCAAAAACACCCTGCATGGCACCATTTGGATTGATTGTGCCGTCTATACTTTTCTTACAGTTCAGATCAGGGACTCAGGAAAAGGTATGACAGCTCAACAAGTCAGCTTTTATCAAAACATGTCTAAAACCAACGATAACTTCTTTGAAAAGAATTTGACCGGACTAGGTCTGCCTATGGTCATTGACCTGGTACGGATAATGAATGGAGTAATAGAAATAGATAGCAAGCCCGATTTTGGCACAAGAATCACCCTTCGGTTCCCTCATTACCTTTAATTCTAGGTTGGACAGATCTTGTATTTAATTCCAGACAATCTTTGGACTATTATTCAAACAGTTTAGACAAGGCAACGGTATTCTTGACATTCAACTTCTCAAAAATTCGGAGCTTATGGGTGCTCACTGTTGACACACCGATATTCAGGCGGTTACTGATCTCCAGATTTCCATTTCCCTGCGCCAGCAACCTAGCCACTTCCAATTCCCTTCCTGACAGCCTTTCCAGCGGATTGAGCTGAATAGGTTTAGTCATGTGTTCCAATAACAGCTCCTTTGTCTTTTCACTCATGTACCTCCCTTTGTTAAGTACAGATTCAATAGCATGATAAATATCTTCTTCGTCAGACATCTTGTTGATGTATCCATCTGCCCCAGCGGTCATATACCTGAGTGCATATTGTTCTTCGTCCAATCCTGAGAATATCAAAATTTTCGTCATATCATTTTGTTTCCGTATTTCAGGTATCATGTCGACCCCCTTACCATCAGGAATATTGATATCCAAAAAAAGCAGGTCAATCCTGGTCGAAGTCAAAATTTTCAATGCCTCCTTCATTTTACCCGCATGATACACCTCAGAGGATAGGTACCTGCTTTTCAGTAAAAAATCCATTCCCTTTCTTACAATAACATGGTCATCTAAAACCAAAAATTTTCTTTTCATTCCAAGGGATATATTTTCCAATGATGTCTATTACAACTACCACCACAGAACAAAAATCGGCAGAGTAGTCTAATCATACAATAGTACAAAAGATGCACAACCACAATGCATCCCATTTTTTTCAATTCAATTGTTATTTCATTCACGAATTAAAAAGCAAGTTAAGGACAATTAAGGTTCAAATTTCTACTCGGTTTAGTCAAATTTATTGAAACTTGATAAAAATTTGTCTTGCCCTTCTATTCTTTCCAATTTGGATATTTTCTTAACAGTCGAGTTGGCCCTAGGGTATTTTTTAAAGAAGATGACAGGAAATTAAGGTGGATTTTCAGATTTTAGGTTGAATAGCCATTGAATTTTCGGGATTTGGGGATGCCTAGTGGCTTATTTACTTGAGCCTTCATAGTGGCACGGATAAAAACGAAAAGAGTGGCACAGATCGAACCGTTATATCCACTTCTATTTGTTAAGTATTCTAATTTACTGACTCATGGTTTATGTTTTTCAGCCAATGGATTGCGGTCAGCAGTTACCAAAAGTGTTCGTTAAAAAACCAACCATCGATTAGATGGGTCAAAATGGTTCAGAATATACACGTGACCAGTGAATTTGTGGTCGTGATGTTTCTAAGCCGGATATGGAGTCTCCCCTATAGTTATCACTTGTTCTCTGAATAAGAAAGACCTCCCACTAATCTATCAGAAACTAGAACGCTAACCACATCACCGGAAGTATAGCTGGACTCGGTACAGGAAAAACATAAAAAGGAAACTGCTTCGCCTGATTCCAATCTGGCACTTAACTCATAAGCATCCATCCTATGGTAGGCAAATGCAGACATCAAACTAGGTTAGTCCGTAAACATAGACGGTGGGCCTACCAGTTCGTGTTCTGAAAAAGAATATCCAACTACAGATCCATTTACCGAATAAGAATTACTAAGCAATTCATTAGTTAGGACTAAAACAAAAAATAAAACAAGGGATCCACTGAAAACCCTAAAAAACCAAGCTGTTTTTGACTCCAATTCGGCTTCTAATAATTCGATTTCTTTATATCTTCTTGCACTCCTATCAGAACAATCTTCTAGATGTCTTATAAGCAGCTATTTATGAAAATATAAATATTAAGATAGTTTTTAAATTAAGAAAACCTAGCTCCTGAAAATCAAGTTTTACCACAGGTACAATTCCCTGGGCATCAAAGATGGAACCATGCTCTTAAATTTTACAATACCCAGTTGATTTATCTGTTTGCTTGGATACGATTGCGATAAAAGTCTAAAAAAACGTTCTTTTCCTCTGCACTAGTCACATAGTTAGTGAGACTAGGTGGGATTTGTAATACCTACCCCATTATTCTTGACAATTTAAATTGGCTTTCTTAACCTCACCCCATCTTCCTATAACGCTTTGCTCATCGGGACCGGCTCTTGTTAGATTAGCACGCCACGGCGTACTAATCTTTAACGTTTAGCCCTACCGAAGAAATTTTTAACGCACGTCCCTCCTATAGAGGGTATTTTATAAGGAATGATAGGAAATTGAGGGAGATTCGTGGTTTTGGTGGTGAAAATGAATTAAAATCTGACACAGCTTATCATTCATCCTACTTGATCAGTTTCTATTAGGCAAGAAACAGCAGATCTTTGTCACCTATTTAATCCCTTCACTATATGTATAACTGGGCAGAAGTTTGCAGTGAGCTTAAGGATCTAGAAAAGCGTGTTGATGCAAAAATCAGTAGGCAACATGCTCGATTTCAACTATTATATTTAGCTGGAAAGCAGTGATTTTTCAGTTCCATGGCTACAAAAAATAAGGCTGTCTCATCTCTGAAACAGCCTCTTGAATATGATAGTAGGAGCAGGGGATTTTTTTCCTCTACTTCTTCACCACTAGTTGTATCGAAAGTTCAGATAATTGTTCATCAGCAATGCTGCTTGGAGAATCGATCATTACGTCTCTTCCGGAGTTATTTTTAGGGAAAGCAATATAATCTCTTATGGAATCAGAACCGCCGAAAATCGCGCATAGTCTATCAAAGCCAAAGGCAATTCCTCCGTGTGGCGGAGCTCCGTATTCGAAGGCTTCCATCAGGAATCCAAACTGCTTTTGCGCTTCCTCTTCTGAGAATCCAAGATGTTTAAACATCAACTGCTGTGTAGCTCTATCGTGAATACGGATAGATCCGCCCCCGATTTCCACTCCATTAATCACCAAATCATAGGCATTTGCTCTTACAGATCCAGGATCTGAATCTAGCAACGGAATATCTTCCTTCTTTGGAGAAGTAAATGGATGGTGCATTGCATGAAAGCGATTAGTTTCCTCATCCCACTCCAGTAGCGGAAAATCCATTACCCAAAGAGGTTTGAATACTGTTCGGTCACGCAGTCCTAGATCTTCACCCATTTTCAAGCGAAGTTCGGAAAGCTGCTTACGCACCTTATCCGCATCACCGCTTAAGATCAACATTAAGTCTCCCTGTGTTGCTCCAAATGCATCTGCCCAATCCTGAAGATCATCCGCCGAATAGAATTTATCTACGGTGGATTTGATCGTGCCATCAGTATTATATTTAGCGTAAATCATGCCTTTTGCACCAATCTGAGGACGTTTTACCCAATCAGTCAGCGCATCCAGTTGCTTGCGGGTATATTCAGCAGCTCCTTTTGCACAAATACCAACTACCAATTCCGCTTGGTCAAAAATGCTAAAACCTTTTCCCTTAGCTAAGTCATTCAGCTCTACAAATTTCATTTCGAAACGAAGATCCGGCTTATCGTTACCATAATATTTCATGGCATCGGCGTAAGTCATACGCTTCACTTCTTCCAGATCCACACCTTTCACTGTGCTAAACAGATGCTTGGTCAAGCCTTCGAAGGTATTTAGGATATCTTCCTGATCCACAAAAGCCATTTCGCAGTCTATCTGAGTAAACTCAGGCTGACGATCTGCTCTGAGATCTTCGTCACGGAAGCATTTTACAATCTGAAAATATCTGTCAAAACCAGAAACCATCAGCAATTGCTTGAAAGTTTGTGGAGACTGAGGCAAAGCATAAAATTCGCCCGGATTGGTACGGCTTGGTACGACAAAATCACGTGCTCCTTCGGGGGTAGATTTGATCAAAACAGGAGTTTCCACCTCTATAAAATCCTGCGCATCCATGAATTTACGTGTCTCCTGCATCATTTTATGACGCAATTGAAGCTTCTCACGAACTACATTTCTACGAAGATCAAGGTACCTGTATTTCATACGGAGCTCGTCGCCGCCGTCTGTCTCATCCTCGATGATAAATGGCGGAACTTTCGCAGCGTTCAACACCACAAGTGCTGTTACTTTGATTTCTATAGAACCTGTTGGGATTTTATCGTTTTTGGATGTTCGCTCGATTACTTTTCCGGTAGTCTGAACTACGAACTCCCGACCTAGCTCGGCCGCTTTCTCCAACAATGCTTTCTCGCTGGAATCCTCTTCAAAAATCAATTGAGTTAGCCCATATCGATCGCGAAGATCGACCCAGATTAAACCTCCTTTGTTTCTTACTCGCTGTACCCAGCCGGCAAGTGTTACTTCTTGATTTACGTGATCCAGGCGAAGTTCGCCACAAGTATGCGTTCTCAGCATGTTTATTTAGTTTTTTTTTGGGAGGTCAAAGATAAAGAAATGACCGTGAGAACACACGAATCATTGGATGATTAGCAATCTTTTCCTCAATTTCTTCGAGATTTTCACAGAAAACCAATCAGATCTTTAAGAAAAGACAAAATATCTTAAAAATCGATTGAAGGCTGTTCTTATGATCATGAAACAAAATAATGATACCTCTTTCATCGTTGGTATGATAGTTGAAAAGAGGCGCTCAAAAGGTTTATGTCCCAAAAACTTGGATTAAACAACCTTTTTTGCTTGATTGATTCAAATTTCACCTTCACATAATAGTATAGATTAATGAAAAAGACTTGGATAGGAATTGCTGCACTCGTTATCGCAATTGGCGCAGCATCCTCACTCCAATTTTTCAGCCTACCTTTTGAATTAGAAAAGGAAGCAGAAATCGTTGAGCCACCCTTGATTGATTCCCTAGCGAATCAGGTTTTCCTTTACGGTATCAACGTCACCGGGCTGAATATTGTAGAAGGTACAGTGAGTAAAAACCAAACACTAGGTTCTATCCTCGCTCCATTCAATGTACCCTATCAGATTATCGATCAGATTGCCAAGAAGTCAAAAGAGATATTCGATGTAAGAGGAATCGCGGCAAACAAGAAGTTTACTATAGTGACTCCAGCGGATTCTTCTCAGGCAGCATTTTTCATCTACGAACCAAATCCAGCCGAGTATGTAGTCTTCAACTTGGACTCTATAGATATTTATAAGGCAGAAAAACCCGCTGAATTCAGAACCAAAGAAGCAGGCGGAATTATCAATACTAATCTTTCGGCTGACATGACCAGTCAAGGAATAACCTATGAAATCATTGATCAGTTTGCTGATTTATATGGTTGGTCAATAGATTTTGGAGCTTTGCAAAAAGGTGATAAATACAAAGTCTCTTATCAGGAAAAAGTTATTGACGGTATAGTTGTAGGTGTTTCCGAAATACAGACCGCATTTTTTGAACATAAAGGTGAACCCTTTTATGCGATTCCTTTTGAGCAAAATGGTGAAATAAACTTCTTCGATCAAAATGGAGACAGTTTCAAGAAAGCTTTCTTGAGAGATCCTTTAAAGTACTCTAGAATCAGCTCTCGCTATAATTTGAGAAGATACCATCCTGTACAAAAACGCTACAAGGCTCACTTAGGCACAGATTACGCTGCTCCAAGAGGAACAGAAATCAGATCCGTTGGTGAAGGAACAGTAACTGACGCGCGCTATACTTCTGCAAATGGGAATTATGTGAAAATCAAGCACAACGGCACATACACTACTCAATACCTTCACATGTCTAAAATAGGCAAAGGCATCAAGCCAGGTGCGCGGATCAGACAAGGTCAGGTGATAGGCTATGTAGGAAGCACAGGTTTGGCAACTGGCCCTCACCTTTGCTTTAGATTTTGGAAAAATGGCAAGCAGGAAGATTGGTTGAGAGAAAAAATCCCACCTTCCGAGCCAATTTCATCAAATAATAAATTGGCTTTTGAATCTACAAAAGCAGAATACATGGAAAGACTGGCTTCTATTACACTTCCTGGTGATCCGGTGAAGTTGGTAGCAGAGAAGCCTGTACCAACTACTTTACCAAAGAGCGAATAATAATAGTCTGTTCGAAATAATATAGAAGCGCAAGTCTCAGGATTTGCGCTTTTTGTTTTTAAACCACAAAGGGCACTAAGGTTTCGCAGAATTCGCAGTCTTATTTCTTCGTTGGAATTAGTTCAACCCGGATTTTGCATTAGGTTTCGTTATGAGGCCAGTAATTGCAATAAAATCAGGCTGTTTGGAAACTGAGGCATAGCACCGCTATGGTGAAGTCGAAAACAGCAACGTAGTGACTGATTTTGAAGCAATTACTGGTCGAAATAGAATTGCTAATGCATAATGCGGGTTCAAGTCTCATGACCTGCCTGACCGGTAGGCAGGCTTGGACTCATTGGTCCTAGTTCAAGTCTTATGACTTGGACTTTTAATAATGCAGTCTTCAGACTGCTCTCGCTAGATTTTATTATAGAAGTAGATCATTTTTAGAATGATAAAGGCTGAATAATCAAGTCCAGGTTCAGGAGAAGCAGGACAACGGGGAGTCAACAAGTAATTTTGCAGTCAGGAGACTGCATTGTGCTTGGTCCAAGTCTGAAGACTTAAACCAATAGATTTTCTCTGCGGAAAACTCCATGTACTCAGCGGCTAATCAAACCAAAGTCTTCAATCAGTTTTCTTACCTTGCAACCCAAATCCATTTAGAATTCCTTGGAAACAGATCAATACATAAGAATCAATAAATACCTGAGTGAGGTAGGATTTTGCTCTAGACGGGCGGCAGATAAATTGCTAGAGGAAGGCAGGATTACCATCAATGGCAATGTACCTGAACTTGGTACAAAAGTGGGGGCAAATGATGTGGTAGCTGTAGATGGGGAACCTGTTGGCAAGCCCATACAGGCTCATACATATATCGCTTTCAACAAGCCCGTAGGAATTGTCAGCACAACTGACACCAGAGGTGAAAAGGACAACATCATAGATTTCATAGGGCATCCACAGCGTATTTTCCCAATTGGTCGTTTAGACAAAGACAGTGAAGGCCTTATTTTTCTGACCAGCGAAGGGGACATTGTAAATAAAATTCTTCGCTCCAAAAACAACCACGAAAAGGAATATATCGTCACAGTAGACCGCCCGGTAAATGATGAGTTTATTAGATTGATGGGTGCTGGAGTTCCCGTATTAGACACGGTGACCGATCCTTGCAAAGTGGAGCGTATCAGTAAATTCAAATTTCGAATTATACTTACCCAAGGTCTGAATCGCCAGATCCGTAGGATGTGTGAGCACTTTGGCTTCAAAGTAATTCAGCTGAAGCGTATCCGAATAATGAATGTGCATTTGGATATTCCCCTTGGCAAGTGGCGTGACTTGACAGAAAAAGAATTGGCAGATATCAATGAGATGGTTTCAGACAGTTCGAAGACTTTTGATTAACCACTAACAATTAACCACTGAGAGTACGGAGAATAACACAGTGCTCGCTATGTAGCTTCTCCAGAAGCAGCACAACTAAAAACACTAAATAAGCTGTTTATTACTTCTGATAAACTCTTACATAATCCACCACATATTCTTTCGGAAAGAAAGTACCGCTTGGGTCTCCTCCATTTCCTCCTATTGCCAGATTGAGTAGGATATAATGTGGTTGACGAAAGGGATTGAATCCATCTGGATTTACTGTTCTGGCCAAATCAACCTCATTTAATAACTCATCATCTAGAAATAGCTTGATGCTTTTCTCTGTCCATTCCATTCTCCAGATATGGAATTTACTTGGCCATTCAGGATCTTTTTCCAGAAACTTAGAAAATGGGATTTTAGCCTCATCCCATTTGGCATTGTATTGTCCTTCATCCGCCCAAGCTGCATTCGCAAGAATAGTTGCTTCGCCTTTTACACGATAATATTCCATCACATCTATTTCCCCATTAGAAGGCCATGGCTTAGTAATCCCCAGCGTCCAGATCGCAGGCCACATTCCCATAGCAGTATCTATTTTGGCCCGAACTTCCATTATTCCGTATTGAAACTCATACTTCCCACGAGTATTAATGCTTGATGAAGTGTATTCAGCAAACTCCCGGTTTCTTCTCCAATCGGTACTTTCAGAATCAAAATTCGTGTTTTTGATTTGCTCTCTTTTCCCTATAATGATCAGCTTTCCATCTGAAACAATTGTATTAGGCTCCTGATACCATTGCAGCTCAATATTTCTCACAAAACCTCTTTCAAAAGACCATAATGCTGAATTGACTTGGCCACTTACGTCAAACTCTTCCTGCCAGACTAAGGAATAATCTGTCCCATTTGGATTAAATTGAGCTTGAACATTGGATAGTATAAAAGAAGAAAGCAAAAGGAAAAGGAATCTGCACATATTCATTTTGTGAAATTTTGGGATTTAAGTAAAAGTCAAGATACCTCCAATCTAGTATTCATCAAAAGGAAGATATTATGGGTCTTTAAAAGTTACACTATCAGTAGTTACACTATCAGTTCTTTAATGAAAACTATAAACCTTATTAGAAAAATAGATTCTTGTTGGTGAGAGAGCAGTTGTCTTTCAAATAAAATTTGAACTTAATATCACTAAAACCACTCTTAATCTTGTTTATCAGCATCCAATCTCCCAAAGTCTAAACGGAAATCAGATTTTAAATAGTAGCAGATTAAGTGTGGGAATTATTCGGAATTTCAAGTTATAAGGTAAATTGAAACGAATATCATCTATTCAAGACTATCGCTATCAGGTCAAATCTTGTGAATGGTCTATTTTTACCACTATTGTAAAATTAAAGAATCTATGCTTTTCAATTCATCGATATCTAAGGTCTCAAGTATTGAAATTGTCTTTCAATCTCAGCAGGAGACATCTTATTTGTGGAGAACTTCCTCTGCAGAAGATAGAATAGTTCGGTTAAAAAAAATCAGAGCTTGGATAAAAGACCATCAGCAGGATATTAGGAATGCATTAAAAAACGACTTCAGTAAGCCAGAACCCGAAACGGATCTATCCGAAATCTATCCAGTCACCTCCGAAATAAATCATGCCATTAAAAATCTTAAAAAATGGATGAATCCAAAATCGGTTTCGACACCTCTCCCAATGATGGGAACTTCAGGCAAGATATACGTGGAACCCAAAGGAAGATCCTTAATTATCTCTCCCTGGAATTACCCATTTAACCTAACAGTAGTACCATTGATTTCTGCCTTATCGGCAGGCTGCACAGCTATTATCAAGCCTTCGGAAATAACTCCACATACTTCTGAGTTGATATCGAAAATGATATCTAAGCTTTTTGATCCTAGTGAGGTAGCAGTAATTTTAGGGGAGGTAGAAGTTTCCACAGCATTGCTTAAGCTTCCATTCGATCATATTTTTTTTACAGGAAGTCCAGCAGTAGGGAAAATTGTCATGAAAGCGGCGGCTGCAAATTTGACCTCAGTTACTTTAGAGTTAGGAGGGAAATCACCTGCTATTGTAGATGAAGATGCGGATTGTAAAGATGCCGCTGAGAAACTGATTTGGGGGAAATATGTCAATTGTGGGCAGACCTGTGTAGCTCCAGATTACATGTTGGTACATGATAATCAGCTAGCTACGCTTCTCCTGGAAATGAAAGTCGCACTACAAAAGATGTATGACACAGATTTCAAGGGAATTGAAAATTCCCCTGATATGGCGCGAATAGTAAATGACAAGCATTTTAATCGACTTACAGCAACTATTGAAGATGCAGTTGAAAAAGGAGCTGAGATTGTATTTGGCGGAAAGGTGGATCCACAAAACCGATATATAGAACCAACGATTTTAACTAATGTAACCGATGAAATGCTTGTGATGCAAGAGGAAATTTTTGGTCCAATCTTTCCAATTGTAACATACAGCACGTTGGAAAAAGCGATAGCATATGTCAATTCCAAACCAAAGCCATTAGCACTTTACTATTTTGGGAGCAATTCTAAGCAATCATCAAAAGTCCTTCAAGAAACAAGTTCCGGAAATGCTGTGATCAATGATTGTGTACTCCATTTCCTTCATTTAGAATTACCTTTTGGCGGAGTCAATACTAGTGGAATCGGCAAGGCACATGGCTATCATGGTTTTTTGGCTTTCAGCAACGAAAAAGGTGTGCTGAAGCAACGCGTAGGACTTAATAACGTAACGCTACTCAGACCACCCTATGGTATCAAAGCGAAACAGATCATTGCCTCGCTTATCAAATGGTTTTAAACATGTCAAAAATTTATTACTCTCCTTTTGTAAAGTTCACTTTTGGTTTTTTTATCATTATTTCTTTTTGGAGTTGTACTTCAGATGGAGATGAAAATCCAACCGGGGAACTTGCTGCTTTAGACTTGTTCGATCAGTCCTACGGGAGTGAACCAAGCCAGATTCTTGACCTCTATTTACCTGCTGGGAGATCTATTGAAGACACTCCAGTCCTTATATACATTCACGGAGGAGCATGGATTGAGGGAAGCAAAGAGGAATTTATTCAATTCAGAACAGCACTTTCTTCATCTCTACCCGGCTATGCTTTCGTAGCTATCAATTATAGCCTATATAATTTAAGTACTGGGAACAATAAATTTCCCACTCAAGAAAATGATGTGATAGAAGCTGTAAACTATATCGAAAGTAAAACGGCTGAATGGAATATTTCTGACAACATTATTCTGTCGGGAGCAAGTGCAGGTGGGCATTTGGCATTATTACATGCCTATAAGCATCAGTCCATTGGAGATATAAAGGCAGTGATTGCCTTTTTCCCACCCACGGATCTTGCAGAGCTATATGACTTTAGCTTTATCACTATGACAGGTCTTGGCGGAATGCTAGGAGGTTCGCCTTCTGATCAACCTGAGGCTTACGTGGCTTCCAGCCCTATTACATTTGTTACTAGCCAATCTGTACCCACTGTATTTTTTCATGGTACGTCTGACCCTGTAGTCCCCATTTCACAAAGTGAAATCTTGTCAGAGGCACTCGAATCAGCAGGTGTGCATTATAAATTCACCAGAGTGGAAGATGAAGGGCATGGCTTCCAAGACACGTCTTACCCTCCCTTATTTGAAGAGGCAGCTGATTTTGTTAACAATGTTTTAAAATAAAAAAATCCCGCAAGGAGCGGGATTACCGTATTTTCAGACTCGTTCGAGTCCCGTAGATTGAGCTCTCGATTTGATCGCCAGTACTACTTTTTCTGAAGGTTGAAGCTGGATTTGATCCATCTGCTCTATTGTGCTCAGCATTTCTACATATTCTTGCATCAGCGAATCATCACTATGCAAGGCTTGCACTAAGAGTTCTTGCTCTACCTCCGGCATTTCCTGATAAATATACCTTATCAGGTCATTTGGGGTAAATGGTTTTATCATATGCAAAATTTAGTTGTTTCATCTTCTTCCGCAGGTGAATCAGCGCGTATCGCATTCGTCCAAGAGCGGTATTTATACTTACGCCTGTCTGATCTGCAATCTCCTGGAAACTTAGGTCCAAGTAATGTCGCATAATCAAAACCTGCTTTTGAGTCTCAGGAAGCTCCTCTATCAGACGCTTCACAAGCTCAATGTTCTCTTCCCTTACCTGACGGTCCTCCACATTCTCCTCCGCAAATCTGAGTGAATTGAAAATATTAGAACCATCCTCCATTAGTATGGTTGGATATCTTTTGGCCTTTCTAAAATAATCAATGGCCAGATTATGGCATATCCGCATCACCCAAGGCTGAAATTTCCCTTCTTCGTTGTATTTATCGGAATTAAGTGTTTTGACTACTTTCACGAATACATCTTGAAGCAAATCCTCAGCTACCTTCTGATCCTTTACGATCAGAAATATTGTGGTGTACATCTTACTTTTGTATCGATCTACTAAAAGATCAAAGGCAGCATCACTGCCATTTCGATACTGTGCAATCAATTCGCTGTCCTTAGGACCAATTCGCTTACTCATTTTAAGTTGGTTTATAATAAACGTAAAGGTCTAGGCCATAGTATCTGTTAAGAGTGAAAGAAATAGAAATGTTTTTAAAAGTATGATTTCAAAAACAACTCTGCAAAGAAAATTTAAAGATTTTATCTTATCGAGCCTATCAAATGTATAATCCAAATTATATGTTTCGAATCAAGCCAAAAGCAAAATTTTATTTGAAACAAATAAATCCAGAGTAGCTATTTACCAATGTTTATGCCAAATAATGTTAAAAAACACTTTAACAACAAAGTAATTTACAATAATCCAAACAGGAGATTTCAACCTCATTGCGTAACTTAGCGGAGATAGAAATTTAAAAATACGACAATGGAATTGAGTGGAAAAGTAATCCAAAAACTACCCGAAGTAGGTGGAAATTCAAAAAGTGGCAACGCCTGGAGAAAGCAGGAATTCATCCTTGAAACAGGAGGACAATACCCTAAAAAAGTTTGTGTTTCTCTTTGGGGAGATAAAATCGATCAGTTTTCTATAAACGCAGGTGAAAATGTAACCTTGAGTATAGATGTGGAAAGTAGAGAATATAACGGCCGATGGTACACTGAGGTGAAGGCTTTCAAAGTAGACCGAAATGGTGGATCTTCTGCTTCACCATCCGCTATGCCAGAAGTAGATACCTTCCATTCTGAAGGAGAAGAAAATAAATTACCTTTTTAAAAACACTACTGCCATATGTGGGAAGATGACGACGATGATGATGAGGCAGGCTGGGATGATGACGATGAGTTCGATGCTCGTAAAGAACACGAAAAGATTTATAAGCATCCATTGATGAAAAAGGCTAAAGATATCTTTGGCCTAACCCGCGCGCTGGTTGGAAGTTTAGATGAAGCACGTAAGGAGCTTTATGGCAATATCATGATGGAGGATGCGATGGTCATGAGTGCCAAATTCGCTGGTGCTGAAAGCATTTCGGACTATGTGCTAAAAATGGAGAAAGCTGTAATCATGAAAGTTCATGCGAAAAGCCTCATTTCTATGACCTACCAACTAGGGATGGAAGAGACTCATGCTGAAGAGCATTTGGAATTGCTAAGGGAAGCAATAGAGGAATATCGTTTACTCTTTATTGAGTGGCAAAAGGGGTTTGACCCTAACGAAAAAAATGATGATGGATGGGGAATCTTTACAGATTAACCACTCCCAAACTGAAAACCGAAATAGGCCCCAACTCCCATTAGGACTAAGGCAATTCCTCCCAGAAGGAGTAATATGTCCAAAGGCATTTCCCACGGGACATTCCCAATCTTAAATCGAATGATCTTTTTCCAATTCATGGCAATCAATTAAAATGCGGCTTTTCAGCCGCATTTTTTTTATTTTTTAGAACCTTTTTAACCACAGTGAGCACAGGGGTTTTCGCAGAGGTCGCAATTTAATTATGCATACAGTAATATCACAAACACTTTAGCCTAATATGAGGCATCAAAGGATTTAGCCAACACACTCATTGAGGCCACTTCGGTCACCCGTCATCGGTCTCCCTACCAGTAAAACAAAGGAATTAAGCTAACAGGCATCATCCCATAATTATTAGACGAGAATAATCATAATGCTTTTATTTCTTTAGTATCTCTTTCCATCCTTTAGCTTCTATCTGGGCAGCAGACTCCTCCACCTTTTCTTTGAGTGTTTTTTTGTAAGCATCTAAGCTCTCTCCCACTTTAGAGTCGAAAGAACCAACAATTGATGCTGCAAGAATACCTGCATTTTTTCCACCATTCAGGGCAACTGTCGCAACAGGAATCCCTCCAGGCATTTGCAAAATAGACAAAATACTATCCCAGCCATCAATGGAATTAGAGCTTTTGATAGGAACTCCAATCACTGGAAGACTTGTCATTGACGCTACCATTCCCGGCAAATGCGCTGCTCCGCCTGCTCCAGCTACAATGACTTTGATGCCACGCTCCCTAGCAGAATGTGCATAATCAATCATACGCTGAGGCGTACGATGTGCAGACACAACCGTCAGTTCATAGTTCACTCCTAATTCTTCGAGCATTTGCGCAGCCTCAGCCATGATCGGAAGATCCGATTGGCTTCCCATAATAATACCTACCTGTGGATTCATTGTATTGCTTTGATTTTGATTAACTCTTTAATTCGCTGTGCCTTTTCCTTCAAGCCAACTACCGTGTCCGATAAAATGGTCACATGTCCCATTTTCCTGAATGGCTTGGTGATTTTCTTTCCATATAGATGAATATAAACTCCTTGTTCTGCCAATGCTTCATCTTGGCCTTCCACCAAAATTGGCCCTGTGAACCCATCCTCTCCTAGCAAATTAATCATTGCAGCTGGGCATCTCAAGTCTGGATTTCCTAGCGGCCAGTTCATTACCGAGCGCAAATGTTGTTCAAATTGAGAAGTAAAATTAGCCTCTATCGTATGGTGACCACTATTATGAGGCCGAGGAGCTACTTCATTTACCAGAACATCTCCATCTTTGGTTACAAACATCTCAACAGCAAGAATTCCGACCATTCCTAATTTCAAAATCACATCCTTCGCGATTTGCTCAGCTTTCTCAGCTACTTCTTTGGATATTTCTGCTGGCGCAAAAAGATACTCTACCAGATTGGCAGTAGGGTGAAAAGCGCATTCCACGGCAGGATAAGCGATCAAGTCACCAGCTTCATTTCTTGCCACCGTAACTGCAATCTCTTTGTCGAAGTCAATCAATTTCTCCAAAAGCCCTGGTGCATCAAAGGCATTTTCTAAATCACCTTCACTCCTTAAAACCTGAACACCTCGCCCATCATATCCTTCTTTGCCCAATTTATTTACAGCGGGAAGGAAATCCGAATTGTGGATAACATCAGCCTTGTCTGCTGTTAAAATAAAATCAGCAGTAGGAATACCATGTAATCGATAAAACTGCTTTTGCTTACGCTTATCCTTAATAAGGCTTAAAATATCAGGCTGTGGATAAACTTTCTTCCCCTCTCTCTGCAATTTCTCAAGCGCCTCCGTATTAACACTTTCTATCTCAACTGTAATCACATCACAACCATGCCCAAAAGCATAAACGGTTTCAAAATCCTTGAGAGAACCCACCGTAAATTGCTGGGAAAGATCCTTGCATGGTGCATTTGGATCTGGATCCAAAATGTGGATATCTTGATTGTAATTAATTGCCGATTGAATAAGCATTCGGCCCAATTGACCTCCTCCGAGGACGCCCAAAATGGGTGATTGCGATGGTATTGCCATAGTTTATTTGAAATCAAAATTAAGATAATCTCAGGAAAAGGAAATCATTATTATTGAAAACGAATCCCCATCAATTCCATGAGTTTATGTGCATTAAAGCTCGGGCATGCTCCCCGTTTTATTTTGTAATCAAAGTCAATATTCTGATCGTGGATCTCCGAATGAAAACTGTAATTCTTTATTGAATCCATTCTATTCTCCAATTCGGCAAGTTCTATATCATGCGTACTGATAATCCCCAAAGCTTCTGTGTCGTCAACCTGTCTAATCAATGCTTCTGATCCTGCAATTCGGTCTTCAGTATTCGTCCCTTTCAGAATCTCATCGAGAAGAAAGAAGACCTGCTCTCCTTTTTCTATTCTATCGATCAATTGCTTGATTCGACTGAGTTCAGCATAAAATGAACTCACACTTTCACCCAAGTTATCCGTATTACGCATACTGGTATAGAGTTGGAATCCACTAAAACCGAACTCCTCGGCAAAAGGACTCAAACCTAGATTGACCAACACGCAATTAATCCCCAGCGTTCGCATGAAGGTAGTTTTTCCACTCATATTAGCTCCAGTGAGGAGAGTAATACGTTGATTTTCGTCAATAATAAAATCATTGGGAACAGCCACTCCCGGCACTAGCAGAGGATGAGAAACTTCCTTTGCCACCAATCCTTTCTCCACATGAACAACTTTCCCTTTTCCTCCAACTTCATTTTCAAAGGCTCCTAATGAAATCAAAACCTCCCATTCCACTAGCTGAGCAGGGAAATCCGCTACCAGCTTACCATGCTTTTTCTTCCATGAGACCAATCGCAGGAATAAAAACAGATCAATCCAAAAAAGCAGGTTCAATGGTATATAGAGTAAGTTGATTCTGTTTTGTACCCATAGTCCAAGGCTATCCAACTGATCAAAAAGTGTAGAGGCTTTGACCTCTTTGGTCAGAAATGCGGATTGCATGTCAGCCAATAAAGGTGAAGTAAACTGCTGATTTTCTAAAACAGCCAACCAGTAGCGATATGTTTTTAATTGATTTCGACTGGGAATAGATTCAGCGGCTTTTTTCAATGGCCAGAAAACCATACTTAAAAAAAACATCCCAAGCAAAACCCAAATCCCCAATATAGCTCCAGGCACAATTCCTATATACACCAGCACACCAAGTGAAAGTCCTCCTATCGGCCCAAGGAACGCGAAAATAGAAATCAGAATTTTGCTTGTGTCCTCCTCTTGCAACTCTTCCTCATGCAGCCATTTGACCCATCCGGCATTTGATTTTTCCTCATTATAAAAGGCCATTCCTATGCTTTCCATTGCCAGGAGAAAATCTGATTTTGTGGACAATTCCGTGGCAGCTGTATGAAATTTCCCCGCTTTGCTTAATTCAAACTCAGATTTAATCTTTGCTGCCAACGCCTCCTTTCCTTTTTTTGAAACAGTATGATTCAATAACTGAAAAAGAGAATGGTCTCCGAAGAGATCCAGATCATTGGAAAAAGGGTGAGCCTTTTCCTGAAATTCAATTCCTGAATCCAGTTCTTTGAGTTTTCTATTTAGCCTCAATTCTCTTTCGATATTTATTTTCTCCAGAGCCAAATAAATGGCTTCTTGGTCTTTCTGAACATTATATTTTCTAATCAAAGAAATAAAAGCAACGACTGAAATCCCAAAAAACAAAAACCAAACAGGGTTATCCGAAACAGACAAAACAAATAATCCGCCCATCGCAAAAAATACAATCAAACGAAGAAAGGACAAGGTGCCCGCTTTATTTTTTACCGTTTTCAGTTTCTCTTCGAGACCGGAATTCTCAAAATCAAATCCTTTCATGCCCAAAGATAGGAATTGAATCAAGCTAACTAATCAAATTGGCGCAATCCTTGCCAGCTATTCAAATTTTAAGCATGTCTTTTACGTTAACATAAAACCGCACTACGCTTATGAAAAATAGTAAAAGCAAAAAACCTACTGAATCAGAAGCTGAAGAATGGGATCTTTCTGAAGGCATGGGAATTCTACCCGAGGACATCTCCCTTACGCAAAATATTGGCTGTGTAGGTGGCAAAACCAAAAAACAGAACAATACAATTACAAAATAAACTAAATAAACTAAATAATAATTACACTTTCACCAACTATTACCCACATGAAAATTACATTTAATCCCTCATTCCTATTTCTAATGATCTTCGGCATTATGCTCATCTCCAGCTGTGATATGAATGATGAACCCGCTGAGCCAGACTTATCGGTTGTAGAGGAAGACACACAAGTCAACATGGCTTTTGAAGATTTAGATAATCTAACGCTTACGGTACTCAGCAACGGCGGTCTCAGTGCAAGAACTACCGTAGATATCCCAGCAGGAAATATTTGCGATGGAGCAATAGTTTCCATAGATGAAAGTGCGAAGACCATTATGGTTGATTTTGGCGATGGCTGCACCAGTACGAATGGTGTGACCAGAAAAGGAATCATCAATTTGACCTACACGGGAAATCTGCTGATAACTGGGGCAAAAGTCACCACTACATTTGACGGGTATGAAGTAAATGGTTATAAGGTCGAAGGCACCAGAACTATTACAAATAAAGGAGCTGACCTAGAATCGAATACAATCAATTTAGAGGTGAAAATCGAAAATGGGAAAGTCACCTGGCCTGATGACACTTTTGTAACCTTGACTAGCGACCAGCTTCGTGACCTCAAACTGGGTACTCAAGGAGAATACGAAGTCTCTATTACAGGAACTGCTTCTGGAACAAGTCGTGGTGGATTTGAATACACTTCCTCGGTTACAGAGGCTTTGATTTACACAAAAACCTGCGTAGAATCTGGAGTAACTGTCCCTCTTTCTGGAATCCTGGAATTTCAATTTAGAGGAATTGAGGCTTCTGTTGATTACGGAGATGGTGCATGTGATAAATTGGCTACCCTCTTTTACCCAAGCGGCACCAAAGAAGTAACCCTAGACTAATTCTCATTCGAGAATAAAATCAAAACGGCTATCTTTCGAGGTAGCCGTTTTTTTTTATGGAAAAGAAATTAATTGCGGGTTTTGAGCATGTTCGATACGAACGCCCCCAACTAAGCACTGAAGAAATGATCCTTCGCTCCGAAATGTTTTTTCAGGAAATGGATCAAAGACGTACAGTCAGAGAATTTGATAGGCGACAAGTCCCGTTGGAAGTAATGGAAAACATCATCCGCACTGCCGGCACTGCTCCATCTGGTGCGCACAAGCAACCATGGACCTTCTGCCTGATTTCAGATCCCAGTATTAAAAAGAAAATCAGAGAGGCTGCTGAAGAGGAGGAAAAAATCAGCTATTCTTCCAGCATGCCTGAAAAATGGAAGTCTGACTTAAAGCCATTGGGAACTAACTGGGAAAAACCATTTTTGGAAGATGCCCCTTATTTGATTGTGGTTTTCAAACAATCCTATGGCATGGATAAGGGCGAAAAAGTACAGCACTACTACGTCAATGAATCAATAGGAATAGCTTGCGGCTTTTTGATTTCCGCCATACATAATGCAGGCTTAGTGGCGGTAACACATACACCTAGCCCTATGAATTTTCTAAGTGAAATTTTAGAAAGACCCTTTAATGAAAAAACATATTTACTAATTCCTGTTGGTTATCCTAAGACAGAAACCTACGTGCCCGATATCCAAAGAAAGTCACTTGACGAAATCATAAAAAAGTTTTAAAAACAAAAAAACGATCAACTTGATCGCCTTTTTTTAAATGAAGAGCCTCTTAAGAATTTGATTCTTCCTCGGCTACTTTTTCTTTGATCTGATGGACAACACGCTGAGGGAAAGGAATTTCAATTCCCTCTTTTTCAAATTCAGTATTAATTGCTTCCATTCCATCGAAGTGCATTGGCCACAAGTCGCCTGATTTTGCCCAAACTCTAACTACCATATCCAACGAGCTATCTCCGAAATTTGTCAACGCTACAAAAGGTGCAGGATCCTTGAGAGCACGAGGGTCGTTCGCAAAGATATTCAGTAAAATCTCTTTTGCCTTTTTGATATTGGTACCGTATGCCACTCCTACTTTGAATTCAGTTCTTCTGGTCGCTTGAGTACTCATATTAACGATATCCGAATTGGCCAAGCTACCATTTGGGATAACGACCTCCAAATTATCAAAAGTCATCAGGTGGGTATACAAAATCTGTATTTTGGCAACTGTCCCAGTATGTCCCTGTGCAACAATTACATTACCTACCTCAAAAGGTTTAAAACCTAAAATCAGAATACCACCGGCAAAATTTGAAAGTGACCCTTGCAAAGCCAAACCTATCGCCAAACCTGCTGCACCAAATATTGCTACTGTGGATCCTAAAGGTGCACCCAGTATACTAGCCACCCCCATGAATAAGGTGATAAATAATATGATTTTAACAAACCCAAAAAGAAATTCATTTAGAGAAGGATTAGTGTCTCTTTTTTCCAATAGGCGTCTCAAACCCTTCAAAAGACTCTTTACAATAAGTTTACCAACTAGGTAAAAAATTACAGCAAAAATAAGTCTTGGAATAATTAAGTACGCCAAGTCGATTGCACGTTCATAAAATGCATTTACCGTTTCCTGAGAAATTTCCATGTTAATTTATTTTGGTTGTGATTTACTAAAATATAATGTTCACTTGCCAGCGAAAAGCCCAATTCCAAGAAATTGTAAAATCAGCTATTCCTGCTTTGTCCAGGATTCTTTCCCAATCATTTCTTGAAAAACTCCTCAATACAGATAATGACGCATCATGACGTACCATTTCTGATTTACTAAAAAGACGTGTTAGAATTTTGATGCTATTGTATGCAAACCAATGTCTATGCAGATCATTGATCACTATTCCCAGTTTGGATTTTGCCTGAAGCGACTTCAAAAGTCCGACTAATTCGATGTCTGTAAAATGATGTGTAAAGAGCGTGCAAGTAGAGATATCTACTTTTTCTTCGGAGAACTCTGGTTCAAAAACATTCTGAACTCTCCAGCTGACTTCTGATAAGTCAGCTAACCTAACCGTGGCAAGGGCAATAATGTTCCTGTTGGCATCGATTCCCGTAAAATTCACTTCTTTTTTTTGACTTTTTGCCCATTCAGCCATTACTCGGATCATGTCTCCACCTCCACAGCCAATATCTGCAACGGAATAGGAATCTTGTGGACAACTTCTAAAAATCTTCGCCAACCCAGAAGTGGTAACATGGTTTCCTCCCAGCCAGCGGTTGATGGTTTTTAGTTCTCGCAAAGTTTGATTCAGTTCTTCACCCGAGCAATTTAGGTCATCCATGAGCTCTTTTTCCTCACTTCTCTGCGCAAACTTACTCATCACTTTTCCAGAAGTAAGGTTTCCAATGTAATGCCGGGCCCAAATCCCATAGATAGAATTTCTCCCTGAATTTGATCATCATGCATCATCCGCTCCAGCACAAATAATATAGTCGCTGACGACATATTCCCAAACTGATTCAGGACATTCATGGCGTGATCATTTACTGATTTTGCTAAACCAAATGCCTCTTGAACTTTCTGAAGAATCTGCTTCCCGCCTGGATGAATTGCAAAGTTATCCACATTAGATAACTTAAACTTTTCTTCAAATTTCTCTCTCAATTGATTGATACCTTGATCCAAAAGCGTAGGAATATATTTGCTCAGGCGCATTTCAAAACCAAAATCTCCAATTCCCCAAGCCATATCTCCTTCTCCTTCCCGAAGTACCTGGCTTAGGTAAGACTTGATTTTAAACCCGGATTGCGAATTCATAACCAGCGTTGCAGCTGCTCCATCCCCAAAAAGTGAATTGGCGAGGATGTTATCTTCCACGTAGTCTTTTTGAAAATGGAGTGTGCAGAGCTCCACGCACACAAGCATTACTTTGGCTGTCGGTTCTGCTTTTACAATTTTATCGGCCAATTTCAATCCCGTAAAAGCAGCATAGCAACCCATAAAATGCAGGCAATAGCGCTCCACAGAATCATCTAGTGACAACCGTTTCATTAAGTCCAATTCCACACCCGGTGCTATCATTCCTGTACACGACACCAAGATCAAATGTGTGATTTCTGAAGCTTTTACGTCTGTTTTTGATAAGCAATTCGTGACAGCCTCCTCACAAAGAGGGGGAGCAGTTTGACGGAAAACTTCCATTCTTGCTTTGGTTCCCGGGAAGGGTTCAAAATCTTTTGACTTAGGGAAAAAAGTATAGTCTTTTGGATCGGATTGCTCAAAATCACTCAGCACACTGTATCGACTGGAAATTCCAGATTTCCTATACAAAAAATTCAGCTTCCTAGCTTCCACCTCATCCAGCTGATGTGCTCTTTCCATAAAGCTGGCTATAGCAGACTGATCTATCGGTTTACCTGGATTTGCCAAGCCAATGCTTACTATTCCAACAGTCATAGGAAGAAATTTGGGTTCTGGAAATCTATCATCTTTCGTAATATTTAGTTGGTTCGTGGGTCATATTTTCCAAAACGATGCCGAATTGTTTCATCCCATGCTATTTCACTACATCAAGTTACTCGAATATATCTAAATTGGGTGAATGCATTGTAACCATCTCAACTCCGAAAAGTTATAATCCGAACCTGATTTACGATATGATTTCCCGTTCCAGCCTTAAGCATCTTCGAATTCCATTTTCGCTCTTTTTGATGCCCGTATTTTTCTTTGCGCTAGCACTTACTCCCAATCATAATGAGTCAAGAATATTGTTGGTTTTTATTGCTATTCACCTTTTTTTATATCCATCAAGTAATGGTTACAACAGTTATTTTGATAAGGATGAGGAAAGCATAGGCGGGCTGAAGCACCCTCCAAAAGTCACTAAAGATCTGTACTGGCTTTCCTTAGTCTTTTTCCTAATTGCAATAGGTATAGGCGCGTCCATCAACTTTAGTTTTGCTCTTATGCTTGTGATCTATGGATTGGTAAGCATGGCTTATTCACACCCGTCGATCCGCATCAAAAAGTATCCCTGGCTGAGTTGGTTTATTGCAGGTTTGTTTCAGGGATATTTCACATTCGCCATGGCTTATGCTGGACTAAGTGATTTGAGTTGGGATGTGTTATTCAAGCCTCATGTGGCGATTCCTGGCCTTTTGACGAGTTTGATGCTATGGGGAAACTATCCCTTGACGCAAGTTTATCAACACGGCGAAGATAGCCGAAGAGGGGATCGTACATTGAGTTTGGTCTTAGGAATCAAAGGTACTTTCCTCTTTTCAGCGTTGGCATTTATGGTCACTGGAGCAGCTTTCGCCTGGTATTTCCTTGATCGAAATCAAACTCAAATCCTGTGGATTTACCTTGCCGCAATGGCACCTATAATGTTGTACTTTTTGACTTGGTTTAGTTTTATCCGACTAAATCCTTTGAAATACGCGAATTACAATTGGGCGATGGGGATGAATTATTTCTCTGCACTAGCACTCAATGCTTTTTTTATTTACTACTTCCTAGAAAACACCCAAATCTTACAGGCTTTGGGCTACTAGAAAGGCTTTCCGTGCGTGTTTTTTATAATTTGCTTTGCAACAAATGGTACATGCTGAATTAGGTTTTTCACAAATACTGAAGCTTGTCTGGCACCAAAAAGTCGCTGGACTTTTCGACCAAACCAAAGCCTTCGCTCAAAATGTGATTTCCAGGAATTTTCATAGTTGATTTCAATTTCTTGCCTAGACTTTCCTGCTAAAATAACTTCTGCCGCTACCTTGCCAGACTGTATTGCCATAGCCATCCCATTTCCGCAAAGTGGGGTGATTAATCCTGCCGAATCCCCCGCCATTAGGATATGATTTTCCACAGGATTCTTTCTCTCAAAATTGATCTCATTGATCACTTCTGGCTTTTCGAAGAGAAACTCGCTGTCGGTAAATAAGCGCTTCAGGATAGGATTTTTCCACAGAATCTCTTGCTCCATTGACTCTATTGACCCGTACTTTCTAAGGTGATCTCGATTTCCCAAATAGCATAAATTTGATTTGCCCTCTTCTATTGCATTCACTCCACAATACCCACCTTCGAAATTGTATAGCGCAACTGCCTCCCGGTTAAAATCAGTCTTAATATGATATTTCACGCCAATATAGGGGCTTCGCTTTTCGATAAAACTGCGCTTTAAGCGTTTATCCAACTTAGATCTTTTGCCAAACGCTCCAATCACGTAATCCGCTGTCAAAAACTCACCGTCAGCCAATCCCACTCGAAACTGATTTCCTAAGTCATCAAAAAATACAGACTCTACCTGCACTCCAGTTTTTACTTCACCTCCTTGTTCTAAGACTTTCTGGTAAAGGTGCTCATCCAGCACATAGCGACTAATACCAAAACCTCCCAAATCCAATGGAGTCGACACGCTTTTCCCCGAGGTGTCTGAAAAAAGAAATGTATTAATACGAGGGAATTCATATTGATCAGGCATAAGGTTTTCCCTTGTCAAAAAATCAAGTACCTCATTGGATAGGTATTCGCCACAAACCCGATGAAATGGATACCTCTTCTTTTCGACCAAAATAACTTTTTGTCCGCTTTTGGCCAGTAAATAGGCAGAGATCAGGCCTGCCAAACCACCTCCGATTACTACAATTATGCGCTTATCTTTCACTCAACTACCTTTAACTTTATATATATACCGCTCATCAAAAATGGACAATCCTTACTGATGGTTTCAGGAAATTCACAGTTTAGAAAATACCTAACTAAATAATAACTATGAGAAATACCATACCCAAATTACTTAGGAGACTAACTCTAATAGTAGGCGTAATGGGTGTCATGCTGTATTCTACGGATACTTTTGCTCAGAAAAAGAAGAAAAAGGATTCCAAGAAAGAAACAACTACACCTGCTAACCCTGCCAAACCAAAAGGTAATGATTCAGATCCAAAACCTTACAAAGAAGTAATCACGGCAAAGGCAAAAACAAAAGATGGCCTATTCAAGGTTCATCAGATTGAAGACAAGTATTATTACGAGATTCCTGACTCCCTGCTTGGCAGAGACATGCTGATGGTTACTACTATCGCTAAAACTGCTGACGGTCTTGGTTACGGCGGTGAGCGTACCAACACGCAGATGCTACGCTGGGAAAAGAACAACAATGATATCCATCTCAAAGTTATTTCTGTGAATAACTATGCCGCAGATTCTCTTCCTATCGCTTTGGCGGTAAAGAATTCCAATTTGGAGCCTATACTACAGAAATTCTCTATCAAGTCTCTCGCTACAGATTCTACTGGAACCGTTATCGAGGCGACCGACTTATGGGCGAAGGATGTACAAGCTTTAGGTCTTCCAAAAGGTCAGCGTACACAATACAAAGTAACACGTCTAGATGCAGATAGATCATATATCGAGCATATTCATACCTATCCGATCAATATCGAAGCGAGGTATGTGATGACTTACATTGCTAACGAACCTCCTTCAAACAGCTCAACAGGGTCTATCACGCTGGAGATGAACTCTTCTATGTTGCTTCTGCCAATGGAGCCGATGAAACAACGATTCGGAGATCAGCGCGTAGGTTGGTTTAGCAGATCAATAGTTGATTACGGAGCTGATGCTCAAAAAGCACAGAGCCGGACTTTCCTTGACAGATGGAGACTGGAAGTAAAGGATGAGGATATGGCGAAATTCAAGGCAGGCGAATTAGTAGAGCCCAAGAAGCAAATTGTCTTTTACATCGATCCTGCAACTCCTACGCAGTGGATCCCTTACTTGATCGCTGGTGTGGAAGATTGGCAGGTTGCATTTGAAGCTGCCGGTTTCAAAAATGCTATTGTTGCCAAACTAGCGCCAACTAAAGAGGAAGATCCCGATTGGAGTCCTGAAGATGCCAGATATTCTGTGATCAGGTACTTTGCTTCGGATATCCAGAATGCTTATGGGCCACATGTATCTGATCCTCGATCAGGTGAAATATTAGAATCTGATATCGGATGGTATCACAATGTGATGAACTTACTAAGAAACTGGTTTTTCATCCAAACAGCAGCTATCAACCCTGATGCGCAAAGCATAAAGTTCAAGGATGAAGTGATGGGTAGATTGGTTCAATTTGTCTCTTCTCATGAAGTAGGACACACACTTGGACTCCCGCACAACTTCGCTTCTTCACATGCTTACCCCGTTGAGAAATTGAGAGATGCTGCTTTCACTAAAGAAATGGGAACAGCTCCATCAATCATGGATTACGCTCGATTCAATTACATTGCTCAGCCAGGTGATGAAGGAGTAAGCTTAATGCCAAATGTAGGCCCGTATGACAAGTATGCTGTCGCTTGGGGTTACAGACCAATTCCTGATGCGGCCACTCCAGAAGATGAATTAATGACATTGGATCAATGGATCTTGGAAAAGCAAGGTGATCCAGTTTACAGATATGGCCGTCAGGGTAATAGTTATGACCCAACAGCACAAAGCGAAGATTTGGGAGATAACTCCATGAAAGCTTCTGAATATGGAATTGCTAATCTGAAGCGTATCATGCCAAACCTAATGGAATGGACTGCTGAGCCAGATAAGCCTTACAAAGATTTCGATGATTTGGAGGAAATGTATGGTCAGGTGATCACACAATTCAATAGATACATGGGTCATGTAAAAACCAATGTAGGTGGTGTCTCTGAAGTGTACCGAGCTGTTGGTCAGGATTTGCCAGTCTATACGCATACTACGAAAGACATCCAGAAGTCGGCTGTAGCTTTCTTGAATTCTGAGCTTTTCACTACACCTGAATGGATGATGCAAGATGATATCTTCGCTAGAACAGAAGATTTCGGAGCATTAGAGAGAATCCGTGGAGTACAAGCAAACACGTTGAATTCTGTACTTGACTTGGGAAGACTTGGTCGTGTGATCGAAAATGAAGCCCTTAACGGTAACGAGGCATACAAAATCACTGAACTATTCGATGACTTGAGAAAAGGTATCTGGTCTGAACTTCCTGCCGGCAAAACAATTGATGTGCACAGAAGAGCGCTACAAAGAGCCTATATCGAAAGAATGAAATATTTAATGACTAGTGATGGACCAACTATCCCTGCGGCATTCAGAAGATATGTGGGAACTCAGATCAATGCATCTCAATCTGACATCAGGCCGATGGCTAGAGGTGAGTTGAAAATACTTCAAAGAGACATCAAATCTGCAATCGCAAGAACTTCAGACAGAATGTCTAAACTTCACTTGGAAGATGCTCTAGAAAGAGTAAATGCTATTCTTGATCCTAAATAAGGAGCATGGAGTAAAAGAATAAGTTAAATGGGCGTCGAATCGGCGCTCATTTTTTCTACGGTCCTCATGGCTCAACATTTTTTTAAATTGACTTTTAGGATATTTTATTGATCTTCTTCCCGCTAAAAAAAAATTGGCTATCATCAGCATAAAAAACCTTTGCGCCTCAGCGCCTTTGCGGGATATTAAAATACTTGAAATCAATTTTTGATTAGTTTTGTTTGAACTTCATGAATATGTCATCTCCTCTTTCCATACTTCAAAGTCATAAGCTACGCATCACAGATTGTCGTCAAGAAATCATCCGTGAGTTTCTGGATAAGCAAGTAGCTTTGGCACACTCAGATTTAGAAGAATCCTTAGACAGTCAGTTTGATCGGGTGACGATCTACCGTACCCTAAAGACTTTTGTGGATAAAGATGTGGTGCACAAGGTTCTCGATGATAGTGGAGCAACCAAATATGCCCTTTGCTCTCATGAAGAGAAAGAGCATAACCATGAACATGTTCACTTTAAATGTGAAATCTGCGGAGAAACCACCTGTTTGGAATCTATCACCCTCCCAAGTATCAAACTTCCTAAAGGCTTCAAAAAGAAAGAAATGAACCTGTTAGTGCAGGGAACCTGCAATAAGTGCCACTAAAACTCTATTGGTTCAGGTATCCTTGATTTTGGGGAATCGCTAGGCCATTGTACCCCAGGAGGTAAGTCTATCTTTGGTGGTGTAAAATCTTCTACTCCTCCATCTCCATCATCTTCACTACTATCCCCTTTTTTCAAGGATCTTTTAGTCATGGTAGCCATGACATAAATTAGGATGACATAAGCCAAACCACAAAGAATCAAATCGATTACAAGACTGCTCATTGCCAAAAGTTTGAGATAATATAATTGAATACAAGATTTAAATCAATGGTAATGCCGATTTGTTTTCGAATAAAGATGTTTTTTTATGATTTAATCTGACTTGCTAATTCCCTCGGATAGGTAGATATTTGCGCTCTGAATAAGAAAAGAGATGATAGTAAAAACAAAAAAATATCAACTTCCTACTGGTACCTATATCAAAATGGCTTTGATCAATGTTTTGAAAGAACAGTGGTGGGTAATACCAATTGCATTGGTGATCATGTGCGGTTATTTTTGGATTCCTTCGATTTGGTGGATAATAGGTGCACTGATAGCATATGGCCTTTATGTATTGTTTTGGGCGATTCAGTTCACAGGTGTGACTCAGATGGAGCAAAACAAAGTGATATTTGACAAGATGGCTTACGAGATCGACAGCCGCCAGATATTGATGAAAATCAACACCAAGCAAGGAATGCCCGTGCAGTGGAATATGATCAAGAATGCAGAGGTGAGGAAAGATGCCTATGTACTTTACATGTCCAAGGCACAATTTATCCATCTTCCTTTCCGAATTTTCAACTCAGAAAATGAGCGAAAATTTATGGAAACAATATTAAAGCGTAAGGAGCTTATCAAATAAGCACATCCCCAATCTATAGCAAGAGCCTCCCACTATGGGGAGGCTTTTTGCATTAGTCACTAATAGGTGTAAAGAATCCTTTGATCGGAATTGGTGACATTAAGCCATACCTTACCGCCACTTACTTTCAATTCCGAAATGTCAAAGACCACTTCTTTGGTAATGTAGGCCTCACATAACTCCTGATTATTTAGTGATAAAATTAGATTTCTTTGAGGAGGATTTGACTCCATTATACCTCCAGAATCTATCAATTTTATTTCCCAGCTATTTCCATCACAACCACCTGCGCTAAAATTAATAGTTAGAAAATCACCTTTTATGTCCAGGGAATTGATTACCAAGTTGTCAGTAGGGGCAGAATTGTAGGCATCTTCGTCTATCAGTACCTTCAATTCAGATAAAGAAAGAGTCGGATTTACATCACCATCCGCACAGGACAAAAGCTGAAAGCAGGCAAACAGTGTCACAAGTTGAAATAGGCGTTTCTTCATAGTTTCATTTTTCCTCCTAAACGAAGCTAACCTACAGAGCGCTACAAAAGAGGCTGTCTCATAATCCGCTTTTCTTGTCAGACTGAGCGAAGTCGAAGTCTTTTATGTGCTAATTAAGCGCATTTCAACTTCGCTCAATAGTGACAATCGTGAGATATGAGCAGCCTCTAGTTCCTATACCCATATAGCGCTTTACAACTACTTGAAGTGCAACCACGCAACCCAGTTACCGAATTGTAATCCCATTCTTATCTCATTCTAGCTTCTCCATAATCACTTCTATCGCCTTATCCAGCTGCTTTTGGGTTCCTTCCAATCGATCCACAAATCCTTCATCCACTCGGATATCAGGTTCTACACCATCTTTTTCCAGGTTTCTCCCGTCCAGCGTGTAGCAACCCCAAGCTGGAAGTCGGTAGAATGAGCCATCCACCAAACCCTGACCAGAAGTGAAAATGATCCAGCGGTAAGTCTCTGTTCCGATGATAGTCCCCAATCCCAATTCCTTGAATCCTGCTGCTGTCATCTCTGCATCAGAAAGCGATTGCTCATTGATCAGGAGAACAATAGGTTTGTCAGCTGGAGAGAAATTCGGCTGATTGGTCAAAGCGCCATCGCGGTATTTCCATTGCAAGTAACTCTTCTGACTAAGGAACTGCAGGACTTTGTCATGAACATTTCCACCGGTATTATAGCGCAAATCGAGAATGAGGCCTTCGCGATTCCCGTTGACAGACACCATCTCTTCCATGAAATGCTGCAATTCACCTCCACCCATATTCTTCATGTGGATGTAGGATATTTTATCCCCGGACTTCTCGTCGACGTAAGCTTCATTTTGATCCATCCACTCATCATAAAGCCAAGTTTTCATTTCTCCCGTGGAGGCTGGATGAACTTTCAACATCACTTCTTCACCCTTTCTGTCAAACGTCAACGTCAGTTCCTCTGCCATGGTAGGTACTGCAAAATATTTCTCCCTGTTTTGACTGGAATCGATTTTTATTCCATTCACTGCCACTAGCCGGTCTCCTAGCATCACCGCCATAGGTTCTAGATCTGCAGGACTATGTTTTAAAATTCGATTGACTGTAAATGGCTTTTCCTCATCAAAGACAATTCCTGCATTCATCGAGCGTGTACCGAAATAACCTTTTTCCTCTTCTCCATATGTATTAAAACCAAAATGAGAGGTATTCAACTCGCCCAGCATATCATTGAAAATAGTACGGAGGTTCTCACGGCTGGTCACGTAGGGCAAAAACTCCGCATAGCGATCACGCAGCTCTAGCCAGTTTTCCCCATGAAAATCGCCGTCATAGAAATTTTGTTCCATCCCTGCCCATGCTTCGTAGTACATCTGTTCAAACTCGTCTCCCAGCTTCTTGTCAAATGCCTGAGAGATCTTGATCTCCTCTGTTTTGTTGCTGGCAGGATCGAGGGTATGCACTTTCCCTCCTGCCAATAGATACACTTTGTCTTTTGACTCCACAAGCTCAAAACCGCCGATTCTGTCATCACTGACTTTCTCCATTTTAGTTTTCTCAAAATCTTCCAGCGTGGTTTTCCACAATTTGGGATCTCCCTCATCATGGTTGGAAGTATAGAAAACCCAGGTTTTGCTATCTTTTTGGAGAACAATAGGATTGGACTGCTGACCAAAAGATGGTCCTACCAATTCCAATCTATCCATTAAGTCCCCCGGAGTGATTTTTACTTTTGGGGAAGGCTTGTCTTCTTTGGTTTCTTTTTTCTCCTTGTCATCGGCTGGCTCTTCCTTGAAAAGCTCCGCTACTTTATCCGACTTGAATAGCTCAGTAAACTTATCTAGCTTCATCCGATAAATATGCGCCTCAGTAGTACCGTAAGGATAACTCGCATGGGTACGGTCTGAGGAAAAGTAAATGTATTTGCCGTCGGGAGACCAATACGGTGAAGTCTCTGTCACGAATGTCTCTGTCAAATTGATAGTCTTCTGAGTTGCTCTGTGATAGACGATCACTTCCCGCTCAAAATTCCGAATTGGACTGAAAACCACGTATTCATCATCTGGAGACAGATAGGCATTTGGTGTATAAAGTCCCCATAGCTCATCTTCTACAAGCGTTTTGCTTTCCATTGTTTTGAGATCGATTTCACGAACTTCATTTCTACCACCTATATAAATTCCGAGTGTTCGCTGCTTATTCAATGTCAATTGACGATTCTTGAATTTATCGTTGGTCAGCTGCTTCTCCTCACTGGGATTTTGGGCTGAGATAGTAAACCAATTGTAATAACCTTTAACCGTACGTGAATAAATAAGGGTTTTATTGTCTGCCAACCACTTCACTTCTTCTACGGCTTCTTTTGGATCGGTAGGTATTTGCTGCGCAAATTTCCCTTTCACATCAGAGATAAAAAGAACTCCACGTGATACAAAAGCCATCTTATTCCCATCAGGTGAGACATCGAAATTGGAGATATTTCCAGACACTTGCCGTGTGAGTTCCTTTTGAAGTGTTTGATTTTGATAGATGGAAATGTTTGGCTGGGTAGTATTGCCAGTGGCTACATCATAGACGAAAATCTGATAATCCTTACGAAAGACAATCTTCTCCCCATTTGCACTCACCTTTGGCCACATAATAGAAGTTGGGAAGTCCGTCAACTGTGTTTTAGTAGCATCCTTAAATGTGTATAAGTTGTATTCACCGTTAGCCTCATCCGACTGGAAAAACACATTGCCATTTTGATCTATGGTTGCTCCAAAGTCCTTTCCTTCATACACGGTGTATTGTGTGAATTTCTGTGTCGCAGGGTTATAAGACTTAATATCCGGGTTGTATTCGCCTTTGTAGCGCTTTCGGTGTGCAAAATTCTTGCTTTCCCAAGTTTCGTTGAAGTATATTTCCCCTGTCTTCGGCTGGACTACAGCTCCGTGAATGGTATTGAAATAATGTGGAAAAAGTCTCTTTGGCGTGGAACCAGTCAGATCAATTTCATAAGTAGAAAAATTATTGTAACGATTGGAAGTGAAATAAATCTTATCGCTTTCCCAGCTCCAGGATTCCACTTCATCAGCTGCCTCATGAAAGGTCAATTGTCGTATCTCACCTCCCTCCATTGGCATCAGAAAAACATCTTTGTTCCCGTACTGCTCGGAAGTGAATGCCAACCATTTTCCATCTGGGGAGACTGCAGGCTTGCTCTCAATTCCTTCCATGGCAGTCAAGCGCTGGGATGAGCCTCCATTCACAGGAACTTTCCAAAGATCTCCTTCGAAACTGAAAACAATCTCCTTGGCATCCGGTGTTAAAGTAGGATCAATAGTAAAATAAGGTGAAGTTGAAGTCTGGGCATTTGCCGTGATAATGAAACAAAGCAAAAGAAGCGTAAAGTATACTTTTTTCATAAGCGAATTTTAAATAGAAGTCTACTAAAGTTAAAAAACCACCTCCAATAAAAAAGGCCTATCCACTTGGACAGGCCTTCATTTGAAAAATTTCCCTCTATTATTACATTGGAGGTATAATCACTGTGTCGATGACGTGTACCACGCCATTATCAGCAGCAATATCAGCTGCTGTTACAGTTGCATTGTTAATCATTGCTTTGCCATCCATCAATGTTACTTTGATAGAACTCCCCTCTACTGTCTTAGCCGTTTGGCCATTTTTTAGATCTGAAGACATTACCTTTCCAGGCACTACGTGATAGGTCAGGATTTTCACCAGTTGAGCTTTGTTCTCAGGCTTAAGCAAATTCTCAACTGTTCCAGCTGGAAGCTTAGCAAACGCATCATTTGTAGGAGCAAATACGGTAAATGGACCATCACCTTTTAATGTCTCAACCAAATCGCCGGCCTTAACAGCCGCAACTAATGTGGTTAAAAAATCCTGGGATATAGCCAAATCCACAATATCAGCATCGACTCTAGTCTCGTGGACCGAATCTATCTTGGGTGTAAAAGACGATACTACTACAAGTATAGTCAGCATCATTACTATTCCTAATTTTTTCATGGTTGTTATATTGTTTGAGTTTTTACAGACTCATAACAAGTTGCTTAAGTAATTGTTTTTCAATTTTTTAAACATCTCCTCAAAAGAGCAACAATACCCTTTACTAACTGAAAGCTAAGTATTGAAATTATTCTATAAATAGAAATTTCAGATATTTGAGCATGCAAATTAAACTGATCGCTATAGGCAAGACAGACAATAAAGCCATTATTGCTCTCATAGAGGAGTATGCTAAGCGTCTGAACTTTTACATCAAGTTTGAATTTGAAGTCATTCCCGACCTGAAAAACACTAAGTCACTTTCTGAAATTCTACAGAAAGAAAAAGAAGGTGAGTTGATATTGAAAAAACTTATCGCATCCGATGAGTTGATCTTATTGGATGAGCGTGGCAAAAGCTACAGCTCTATGGATTTCTCCGAGTTCCTGCAAAAGAAAATGAATGCCGGATTAAAACAACTCATTTTCGTCATTGGCGGACCTTATGGCTTCTCTGACGAAGTTTATTCCAGGGCTAATGCAAAACTTTCCATCTCCAAAATGACTTTTTCTCATCAGATGATCCGCCCATTTTTTATAGAGCAGCTCTATAGAGGATTTACTATTCTGAGAAATGAACCTTACCATCATGAGTAGATAGCATGCAGTCGCAGTGACCAGTTGCAGTTTCGTTATGAGCTTTCTGTGACTGAGTCTGATGACTTACATTTCCTCAATGTTAAGTTTTTGATTATTATGTGTTTTAATGTTACCAAATTGTTAACTTTATGTAACATTGATCGTAAGAATAGTAACATTAGCTTCATTCAAGGTGAAAAAAGCACTTCTCACATATATCCTAATTTCTGCAGCTGGCATACTTGCCATGGGTCAGGATGCTATCGGGATTTCTGGAGATTTACGCTTTGACAATATTTCGGAAAAGGAGCTTTGGGAAGCGGGTCATGAAAACCCATACTTACTATTTAGGGCCGTTCAAGCTGATAGATCCCTTTCTGATGAAAAATGGGATGAGCTTGTTGCAGGTTTGGATAAGAAATACAAGAAAAAGGGAACACATATCAATATTCTCCGTCAGGTTTTCCAGAAATCACATCAACTGCTATTCAAAACTTACGAACAACATTCCACATTCAATGACATGCTAGATGAAGGCAGATATGACTGTGTCAGTGCTTCTGCGGCATTAGCTCTTCTTTTGGATCGCTATGGTTTTGAATATAAAGTTGTAGAAACGGATTATCACGTTTTTATAGTGGTGAATTATGAGGATATGGATATCATCCTGGAAAGCACACTCCCTGTTGGAGGCATGATCACAGCTCCATCTGAGGTTGCTTTATATTTAGAAGGATATAAAGCAGGTGATTCTGTACAGTTAAAGTCACTTAACCAGCGATTAGGAGCACAAAAAGTTGATCTATCGGACAATGCAATTTTTAGAAAAGTCAATCTAACCCAATTGGCAGGTTTACAATATTATAATGATGCGATTTCACACTTTAATGAACAAAGCTTCGAAAAAGCTTCCAAACAATTAAACAAAGCTTTGGTGCTGTACAATTCTGAGCGTATAGAAGGATTAAAGGCATTGGCAGAAGAGCAGGCGAATCTGTTAGCTAGCTCAAACTAAAAAATGACCTCCTAAAAGGAGGCCGATACCTGTTGGAACAATCACCCCTGATGTCCCAACAGTCCATTGAAAAATTTCTTACACCTACCTTTTTAAGTTCAAATTCAAACTTGTTGCAGTGTAAGCCATTTGTTCGAGCCTTAAAATCAACGAAGAATTAGGCCAGAGACAATTTTTTAGGTTAATAATAATACCCTTAATCACATAAGTATGGATCAAAGCTCTTTCAAAAATATTGTGATTTATAGATGCCTCCTATACGACAAATGCCCTATTCTAAGAACAGGGCATTTAGTATTTTAGTGATGATGATGTCCATCTGGGCCGTGCGCATGCCCATGTTCGAGTTCTTCAGGGAGCGCATCCCGCACTGAGATGATTTTGCCCTTAAAGGACAAATCATAACCTGCAAGTGGTGGATTGAAGTCCATATGAACTCCAGTGTAATCAATTTTAGTAATCTCTCCCCGAATCTGTCCTCCTTTATTATCCTGCATAGGAATCACGTTTCCAATACGTAGAAGATCCTTATTGATCTTTCCTTTTTCTTTAAAATTCGCCTTTGGAATAATAGTCTTTTTCTCCTCCATATAATCCCCATAAGCATCATCAAATCCCAGATCTGCACTGAACTCATCTCCGGCAGATTTGCCTAGCAATGCTTCTTCGAATTTAGGAAATACCTCTCCTGCGTTAAATAAAAAGTAAAAGGGTTTCTCCTCAGGCACGGACTCATAAGGAACCATTCCTGTGTCACCATCATCAACTTTCAGTTCATAGCATACTGCTACCACTTTATTTTTCTCAACTTTCATGTGTTTATAATTTTCTTTCTAAGGCCACATAGCCTGTCCCGTCACGATAGTTATCGGGATCTATTCGGGACCTGCCTACCGTCAGGCAGGGAACCTCGCAGGATTTATAATCATCCCTCTGTGTGACGCTTTCGTCATGCCTGCCTGCGGTAGGCAGGCTCGATTTAATATAACAATTGAATCTATCTCCTATTGGAAAATATATGCCAAACCGACCTGACCTACGAAGTTCTTGCGGTCATAACCTGGTACAAAGTACTGGTCTGGATTGTTTTCCAAATACCACTTATAGTTCAAGGTATTCACATATTGTAAGCGGGCATTCAGCAGAACATTACCAAACTTCCAATCGCCGATCAGGGAAGGCACAAGATCAATGTATTTATTTCTCCAGTCCTTGGATGCCTCATATCTATAATAATAGTAATCATTGTTGTATACAATTCGCTCCATTTGGAAACCAATTCGGTTCATCTTATTCACCCAAGCTAACTCCAGAAATATTACGTTACTTGCCGGACCATTTCCAGCTCCCAGCACTTGGCCATTTTGAGTATAACCTTCCACTACATGGTCGTGCACATACCAAGTCTTGAGTGATCTAATATCGTCTCTTATGGTCTGGCCAGTTTGTGTCATTTCTGAACTGATCTGGAAATAATGACCTGATTTCTTCAGGCTCATCAAATGAGAAAATCCAAAAGTGAAAGCCCTTCCAGACTCAGGAGTTATCATGAAATCATTTAGCCTGCGATCATTGTCCCTAGTACCATATTCTCCATAGAATTCGAAGTGACCATCGGAACTCATCCACCTGAAAAACCCAGAGCTAAACTGCTGTCTCTTTTCTTGAATGGGATCTATAATATTCTGAGCTTTTTTCCGTCCGTTGAAAACAGGCAGTATATCACCAATATCTGAAATATCTTGTTGGTACATCTGGCTGGTAGATCCATATCCAAGGAAAAGTCCAGGCACCCATTTAGGTTGATAGGTTAAAACCAAACCGGATAAAAACCGCTTATTGTCCTCTGGTTTTGGGATCAGCACATTATTTTCTTGAATTCGGTAATCAGGCCAAGGGGGTAAGAAACCTGAAGATTTTAAGAAACCACCAATTGCTTGCCCTTCGAACGATCCTATTTTTGTCTTAACAGGTTTACGCGTATTTGCTGTCAGATGAACAAATCCTGGAGCATTGTTCCCAAGCAAGAGCGAGCTCCTTCTTCCTGGCCCCCACCACAGATTTTCAGAGGATACGCCTATCGAGTACTCTTGGAAATTATATCGGATACTCGATTGTCCCAAATATGCTTGATTATAAGAATCTTCACCAAATCGCTCTGGCATATCTATGCGATTCATATATTCATAATAGAATAATATGCTCAACTGATGTTCGATCGGAAAACCCTCGTAATCTTTGTTTTGAGCCATCAATAGCTCTGGCTGAAACTGTACACTGAAAGGCCCATATTCCAAGTACGCACCTGGACTCAGAATAGTCTGAAGACCTCGATTTGGGATAAAAGCACCATCATTGACCCCAAAGGCATAGGTAGAATTATATTGAAATTTGGCCACCGCAGGCATCATCAGAAACTTGCCTTTATTATCCTTCCCAAAAAACGTATGGACGGTTGAAAGGTCTATATCTACTATAGAATTATCGAGGTCAAAACCGTATTTTATCCCAAATGCATTCACAGGATAAAGAGGCCTGATCATAAATGAAGAGGCAGAATCCACATCGCCTAGTAACTGAGCCCTTCTCAAGTAATCATCCAATACTGGAGTACCTACTGGCACTGTTTGTGCCAAAGAAGAGTTACCTAGTACAAGAAACAGCAACCATACCCCAAAACAGTTTTTCACAATTTTCCTTGTCTTTATCATACTCATTTCAAGGTAAGGGCTTCGACTGTTATTCCTGCAAGAGACCACGATTCATCACATTTGGGATCGGGAGAATTCGATGCTACCAAATCCGAATTCATATAGATTCTGGTACTAGATTTACTATGTTCAACTATTTTGGAAAAACTATAGCGCGTAGTATAATTTGGAGTTGTACCAAATAGACAAAGTCCAGGCATATTTGTTTGAATTGCGCCGGTTTTCGGTCTATTTGTTTTGAAGAATGTATCAGGGTAGGACTGGTATAGGCAATAGGTCGATTCGCAAGGGCTGTTAGAAAAAGTTGTTCTGAAAATCTCTTCATTATCTACTCCAAAAAACCATTGGTCTGGCCCAGTTACCCCATCAGAGGTATTCCCATCCCAGGTATCATGAATTAAAATTTCAATTGTCACTTTCAACAGGTTATGGGAAGGAAGATCTGAAAGATTGACTGCTATTTCCTCATTATGATAGTGACCTGCTACAGTATCCTCCTCAAACACAAAGAGCCTTCCGTTTTCAAACCCTGCTAGATCCAAATCTGAAAAGTTGTTGCTATAGACCACTTCTTCTGACTCCAGAGTATCTATACAAGAGAAAAATGAAACTGCGGCCGCAAGCAGTAAAAGGGCTTTCACTCCGTTTGACCAAATATTGCAATCCATCAAATTCAGTTAATTAAGAAAATATAAGCTTGCAAAGAAACAAAAAAGGAGCCAAAACATACTTACCAAAAGAACGCTAATTTTAGCCAATGCATCCAAAAGGATTTACTACTTTTGGTTTTAAAATAAAAACAATAGATGGCTACTTTTACCATAGTCGCAGGTGCGCGACCTAATTTCATGAAAATCGCACCCATCATTCATCAATTAATCAAAAAAAAAAAGAAGGGATTGAAGTCAATTTCCGGCTAGTTCACACTGGACAGCATTACGATAAGAAGATGTCGGGTGACTTTTTTGAACAATTGAATATCCCCGAGCCAAATGCAAATCTCGGTGGAGGTGGAGGTACACAGGCCGAGCAAACTGCGGCAATTATGATCGCTTTTGAAAAGGAACTGCTTGAAAACAGACCTGATTTGGTATTAGTAGTGGGGGATGTAACAAGCACACTTGCTTGCTCGATTGCAGCCAAAAAACTTCAAATCGATGTCGCTCACGTAGAAGGTGGTATTCGGTCAGGTGACTTGACCATGCCTGAAGAAATCAACAGAATGGTGACCGATAGTATCACGGATCATTTTTTCACCACTTCTGAGATTGCCAATGCTAACCTGCGGAAAAGTGGGTTTGCAGAGGAAAAGATCCACTACGTCGGTAATACAATGATAGACACATTGATCGCTCAGATGCCAAGATTTCAAAAGCCTGAAGGTGAGATTTTTGAAAATCTGGTATCAGGACAATACTTCGTCATGACCATGCATCGTCCTGCGAATGTAGATCAGGAACATAAGCTAAAAGCCATGATAGATGCGATACTGGAAGGGACAAAAGGCTTACCAATCATTTTCCCTGTTCATCCAAGAACCGCTAAAAATCTACAATCATTGGGTATAGATGCCCCAAACCTGCACATGAGTGATCCTTTGGGTTATCTGGAATTCAATTATCTAGTGAAAAATGCAAAAGGCGTGATTACAGATTCCGGGGGAATTACGGAAGAAGCTTCAGTCATGAATGTGCCATGTATCACTTTGCGAGATAATACAGAAAGGGCCGAAACCATCCATCTAGGCACCAATGAACTCGTGGGAACGGATCCGGACAAGCTAAAACCATACTTGGAAAAAATAATGCAAGGCGAATGGAAGCAATATCAAGGGATCCCGCTTTGGGATGGAAAAACAGCTGAGCGTATTGTGAATATTTTAATAGATTCTTACCTAGCAGACTAAAATGGAAGTAAAAGGAAGAATCGCCTTTTTGATAGAAAATCTACAGCTCATCCCACATCCAGAGGGTGGATTCTATTCAGAGACCTATAGATCTGAAAAAAGAATAGGAACAGATTCAGGCAAAAGAAACCTGAGTACTGCTATTTACTTTCTCCTTACCTCAGAGAACGTGTCCAAATTCCATCGCATCAAAAGTGATGAGCTTTGGTTTTTTCACGAAGGAAGTAATTTGACCATTCATACCTTGAGTGAGCTAGGTCATCAGCAGTTTTCACTTGGATATCCGTCAAGCAATAATAAAACTGTCCCCCAACATTTGGTAGCTGCAAATACCATCTTTGGCAGTTCCGTAGATGAACCAGACGCCTATGCCTTGGTTTCATGCGTAGTTTCCCCAGGCTTTGATTTCACTGATTTTGAGCTTTTCGAGGCACGAGCACTTCTGGAACAATTTCCAGACTATTCACAAATCATCACAAAGTTGACATGAAAAAGGCTCCCGAGTGGAGCCTTTTTCATTTATGATAGTTGAATTTTAGAATGAGAACGAAACTCTCAAGTTGATTTTTGTTCCTGGAGACAGGCTACTGAAGATTTGATCTTCAGCTTGGTATGATTGAAAAACATACTCTCTCCTAGAATTTAGGATGTTTTGCACACCTAAACCAGCCTGTAGACGCTCATCAGCTCCGAAAGTTTTATTGATATTCAAATTCAAACTATTGAATGGTACAGAATACGTATCCGTTCTGTTGCCAAAACCTACATATTGTAGAGAAGCTCCTTGTACGTTGTAGAAAAGACCGGCTTCCCAACCTGTCACATAAGACTGATAGCTCAAACCCGTGTTAATCAAGTAAGGAGCCTGACCAGCCATATCCCGAGTGTCTTTGATCTCCTGACCTTCTCTAGCAGTCAATGACCTAGATCTGAACTCAGACTCAGACATTTTGATCTGAGATCTAGTAATCGTTACGTTCGTATTCCATGTAAGATTCTCAAAGCTAGGAGCAATGAATTTCAATGATTTTCTGAATTCAAATTCCAACCCTGCAACAGTACCATTGCCTACGTTTCTTGGCTGGAAAGTCCCTGGATCAGCTAGGAACTGAACCATCTCGATAGGCTTTTCGAATGTTTTGTAAAATGCACTCACAGATAGCATTTGACCTTTTTCCTGGAAAGCTTCCCATCTCAAATCGAAGTTGTTCACCCGGGTAGATACTAAGTTGCCATCCCAAAGAACTTCAGTTCCGCCATTGGTAGTTTCTGGATACAGACCGCCGATGAAAGTTCTGCCTGTAATAGGGTCAAGAATTTCTGCATAAGAAAGCTCTTTGAAAGAGGGTCTCGCAATAGTCCTAGATGCGGAAGCCCGAAGGTTTTGGTTTTCTTTCAGATTGAAAATCAAATTGACAGTAGGAAAGAAATCCAAATCATCAAGTACTTCTACCAAATCAAAATTAATTGTACCTGTCTGGTTGGTTCCAGTATAATACTGATTGTATTTTTCTACTCTCAAACCAACGATAGCTTTCAATTTCTCAGCTGGATTTGCTTCCAATGAAGCATACCCTGCCATGTTTGTAGCAATAGAATTGTAGGCATTTGCATTAATCGGAATAAAATCGGCATTGTACCTAACTCCATTTCTATTGCCAGCTGAGAAAAGATTCTTGTCAAGCATAATCTCATTAGGATCTCCAGTAAATTCAGAGTCTCCTGTTGCAAACTGGAAGCTTTGGATATTGAAGTCACGTTGTTTGAACACATAATTTCCCCCAAACTTCACTTTGCCTTCTCTTGAGAAAAGAGTCATTCTTTTTGTAATATCTCCTTTGCCCACGACACTATATTCTTCCAGATCTCTCCAGATTCTAGCCGGTAAACCAACCTCCGTAGAAATTGTATTAGTGGGCTCTCTGAATCGGGTAAATCTAATATCAGGATCGCTGATGGTGGATCTGGTAGGAGCTACTTTCCAATTAAATTCCCAAGCATTTCCATTGATATAATGAGTACCTGCAAGTAAGATGCTGGTCAATCCTCTTTGGCTATATTCCAAGTTATACTGCGTAGCCTCGAAGTTTGCGCCCAAGTTGGTATTGATAAAGCTAAATTCACCGGCTTTTGATTCGCCATTTTGTAGGTGTATCAAGTTTAATTTGAATTTAGAATTATCCGTTTTCAAAGCAATCCCTGCTATTCCTCCAAGCAACACATTGTTCACACCATAGTCCCCACGCTGTCTTTCCAAGGGCTCCAATTCCGTTTGGTCAGCATCTCTGGGCTTCGCAAACAAGTTGTATTCAGCATCCTGATAGAACTCTGTTTCATTCTTATAAGTCAGTGCGAAGTTGTATCCCCACGTTGCCTTTGGTCTGGCAAACTGATTTCCTAAAGAGAAACTTACACCAACATCCATAAGGCTACCGGCCCTGTAGCCACCCAGTGTTTTGTTAAAATTACCCAGAATCTCCTGGTACTCTAATCCTTTTGGGCTACTAGGATTACCTACAGCGTCTCCATACTGAGGAATGTCGGTGCGCCCCTCTGTAGGAATGGCTCTGGTACCATCATCAAACCCTAAAAAATCTGTGTTACCACCGTCATATTTCAGGTAGTTTGAATTAAAGTGCATCGATGGGTTGATTCCTCCGCTGAGACTCAAGCGCATAGATTTTTCTTCAGGAAAATCTTTTGTCTCGATATCTACCACGCCGCCTGTGAAATCAGCTGGTAGGTCAGCAGTGAAAGATTTAGAAACGATAATGTTGTCGATCACATTGGTAGGAAATATATCCATCTGGATAGTATTTCTATCTGGATCAAGACCTGGAATATCCACGCCATTCAAAACAGTTTTGGTGTATCTGTCACCAAGTCCTCTTACGAAGATGTATTTACCTCCTTCGATCGATACTCCAGTTACACGCTTCACAGCAGAAGCTGCATCTCCATCACCAATCTGGCGGAAAGTACTAGCCGAGATACCATCGATCAGGTTGGCAGCATTTCTTTTTACAGAAAGCAAAGCAGACTCGGTAGTTCTAATTGCCGAAGCAGAGACTGTCACTGTCTCAAGGTCGGAAGCTTCCTCCGCCATTAATAGATCACTGATTACGTTCACTTCACCTGCTTTCACTACTACCTCAGTAAGGTCAATAGAAGCGTAAGAAATGTAAGAAACCTGAAGTGTATAGGTTCCTGGAGCAACTTGTATTTCAAATTTACCATCGAAGTCTGTGACTGCACCCGTGGATGTTTCCTTCACTAAGACAGAGACACCAAATAGTGGCTCACCCGTACCTTCTTCGAAGATCGTACCACGAATGGTGCCATTTTGGGCAAATGCAAAACCTGCAAACACTTGTGAAAGTATCAGCAGAAATAAAACTAGAAATCCCTTCATAAGTGGTGGATTGGTAGATTGATTTTTCATACAGCAGTTAGAATAAATTTTGAAAAAAGGAAGAAAGTAACCTTGCAAGTCCTTTCTTCCTTCATTCAAAAGTGTGTGTTAATTATAGATCAGAAATGGCTCCAGAAGCAGCAGCCCATGACCAAGTGCTAGCAAAGGCTGTTTTGTCAGCACCTACTGTGTTTGCACCAGCTTCTACACTTGTTGCAAATGCATCCGTTCCGTTTTTAAATACTTTGGAAAGTTCAACGCCATCAGCAAGAGTAACTTCAAGATTCATGAATTTCAATGCGCCATCAGCGAATGTTGCCAATGTCTTGTCTCCGCTTAGAGAAAGATCTCCCCGACCTTCAGTGTCAACAGGACTGGCGAAATTGAAGAAGTAAATATTTTCGAAAGTACCTCTTGCACCATCTCTGAAGTCACCTAACTCGGCAACATTATTTCCTATGATAGTTCCGTTTTTCAATGTATGACCAGCATTGTAAGATCCTTCTGGACCGTCAATCTCCAGTGCATGATCAGTTTCGGCACCTGCAATCACAATGAAATTGTCCATCGTACCAGACCATGCTTGATCAGTATCCAAACCGTCATCACCTGCATTCCATACGATTGCATTTGTCACATTTACAGAACCACCGAACCATTCGATTCCATCATCTTGGTTACCGATCACTTCTACGTTTTCGATGACTGTCTCTGATCCTACACCACCTAATGTTAGGCCGTTGATTTCGTTTCCTTCACCGATGTTAGCACCACCGTGACGGATAGAGATAAATTTGATGATACCAGAATTGTCTTCATCGTCACTTCCGCCATATAGTCCATTTGTATCGGAAGGTGGAATACCTTCAATTTGAGTTTCAGTTACATCACCTGCAAGGGAAGCTTTTGCTTTACCCATTATTAGCAAGCCACCCCATAAACCTGAAAGTTCAGGCTCTAGGTTTGGAGAAGCGATTTGACCTGGAATGATTTCGTCAGCTACGGTAGTGAAGATGATAGGAGAAGTAGCAGTTCCTTGCGCATCAAGTTTAGCACCTCTTGCGATGATTAGAGCTGTAGCATTAGATCCTGATCCAACTTCACCTTTCACTATTACGCCTGGCTGAATAGTTAGTGTATTTCCAGCAGTTACAGCGATTCTACCACCAAGTACATAGGTCTTGCCTGTTTCCCAAGTAGTGTTGGTAGATATATTAGATTCTATTCTTAATACATCATCCTCCCCTGGATCTACAGGAACTACAGGTTTGTCATTGCCATCCACACAGCTAGTGAAGCCTATCGCCACTGCTGAAAACATGAGTAATAATGAGTTTAATTTTTTCATTGAGATTTATAATTGATTATGGTTTGCCTTGTTTGACGTTGCAAAGCTGTCTCAATTTTTCACCTCAAGAGAATTTTCCGAATTATGCTTTTTTTAATAATAGGAACAGAATTTAATATTGGAATAACAAAAAGGGCATAAAAAAAGGCTTCTCTCTCGAAAAGCCTTTTTTTGATGAAATAGCTGTTATTTCAATGTTACGGATTTGTTAATCGGAACTTTCTCCATTAGAATCTTTACCACATCCCTTGTGTTTATTCCATCAGCTTCTGCCTCATAATTGAGAATTATGCGGTGATTTAGCACATCTTCTGCTATTTCCTTGATGTCTTCCGGCAATACGTAATCCCTTCCATCCATAAAAGCAACTGCCTTGGATGCCAAGTTCAAATTGATACTCGCACGTGGAGAAACACCAAATTGAATGTATTTAGACTCTTCTTTTAGCCCATACTGTGAAGGGAATCTGGTTGCAAATACTAACTCTATTATATAATGCTCTAAAGGCTCAGCCATCTTCACTGCATTGATCTGATTGCGGATATCAAATATCTCATCTTTGGAGAGTATAGCATTTACTTCTGAGTTAAATGACATATTTGCCATTCTGCGCATTACTTCCATTTCATCAGCTTTACTAGGATAGTCAATGTGTACCTTCATCATAAATCTATCCACCTGTGCCTCTGGAAGTGGGTAAGTTCCTTCCTGGTCTACTGGGTTTTGCGTAGCAAGTACCAAAAATGGTCTATCCAGCATATAGGTAGTATCACCGATAGTAACCTGCTTTTCCTGCATTGCTTCCAAAAGTGCCGATTGAACTTTGGCAGGAGAACGGTTGACCTCATCTGCCAGTATTACATTGGAGAAGATCGGACCTTTTTTCACTTCGAAACTAGCCGCCTGCTGATTGTAGATCATCGTACCGATCAAATCGGAAGGAAGTAAATCCGGTGTAAACTGGATTCTATTAAAATCAAGATGAAGCACTTTGGCAAGGGTGTTCACCGTCAAGGTCTTTGCCAAGCCTGGTACACCTTCCAAAAGAATGTGACCATTAGTAAAAAGTCCAATCAAAAGTCTATTGACCATCCGGTCTTGACCTACTACTACTTTCTTAACTTCCTGTATTACGTCTGCTATTTTTTCTTGATGCATGAAATCTGAATCTTTGAGTGCTACTAAAGGGAGACTAAAATAGAGGTTTTTGTCCCAAAGGACAATCTTAAATCTTAGAAGCGGTAATGCCTCGCGATCAAAGGGATTTTATGATTTTTTAAGAAGGTCCTCAGTAAAGTGGGAAGTTGAAACCTTATAAGTTTATACGGTTCAACTACGCCCTGATTTCTTTAATCCCTCGGACTTCTTAAAACCAGTCAATCCTAACTTGTGATAAATGGTTTTTTCATCGATTTCCTGAACTTCCCCTACTTTAAATCCTTGTATGGTAAGTTTCTCCATAGACCAGCGCACCAGCCTCAGCGTAGGATGTCCGATCGCAGCAGTCATTTTACGAACTTGGCGATTTTTCCCCTCAATCAAAGTCAAGGAAATCCAAGTATCGGGAATCGAAGCTCGATAACGAATCGGAGGATCACGATCAGGAAGCGACGGAATTGGTTCTAATATCTTGGCTATCGCTGGCTTAGTTTTATAATCGCGACCCTCTACATTAATGACTACCCCCTGTATCAGCTCTTTTAAAGTTGCTGGTACAGGAGCTCCCTCCACCTGAGCATAATAGGTACGCTGGTGACCAAAGCGAGGGTTTAACAGGTGATGATTTAATGATTTGTCGTCAGTAATAATAAGGAGTCCTTCAGAGTCTTTGTCCAGCCTGCCCACAGGATATACCTCCTTAGGAAAATCAAAAAGAGAGGCAAGTGTCTGCCCCTCTCCAGAAAATTGACATAAAACCCCAAAGGGTTTATAAATGATAAAGTATCTAGCCAAAGTCAATTTATTAACTTCCGCAGCCAACGCAATCAATGCTGGAATCAGTAGGTTTCACTCCGTCGCGCTCCATCTTAAGGTTATGGATTTTGTCGCGAATCTCCATGTCCGCAAACATGTCGCCAGTGATTTGTGATTCCAAAGCTTGGATTTGCTCGTTGTAGTTTTGAATTTGTGCCTCGCTCATAAAAGTTATTGTTGAAGGGTTGAAATGATATTCTAAAATAGCCAGTGATCTTGAATAGTTCCTGATCGAAGGCTCATTTTTTTCGTCAAAAATGATTCCATCTGAGCAGTAGAAACTTACCTTTCGGAAATTTATTAGAATAATGCCTCTTTCAGAACTCGTAAATCTTCGCCATCTCTTACATCAAAATCCAGAAATTGCCGGCGAAGAAAGTGCTACAGCGGAGAAGATTTTAGCCTTTTTTGCAAAACTCAAACCAGATCAAACCATACAGAATCTAGGAGGAAATGGGCTTGCTTTCATTTTCAAGGGAAAAAATCCAGGCCATAGAAGTTTGTTCCGGGCTGAACTTGATGCACTTCCCATTCAAGAAGCAGGTGATCTCAGCTATATAAGCCAGACTTTGGGGAAAGCACATTTATGTGGCCATGATGGACATATGACAATAATCTGTGGATTGGGTGAGAAATTAGCTATGCGAAGACCTGAAAATGGTGAAGTGGTTTTACTTTTCCAGCCTGCTGAGGAAACTGGGGAAGGAGCTAGAAACATCTTAGATGATCCTCGATTCCAACAGATCAAGCCGGATTATGCATTTGCATTACATAATCTCCCGGGGTTTCCACTGCATCAAGTGGTTATCAGAAGAGGGACATTTGCAGCTGGAAGTTCGGGATTGACTATTACACTTGCAGGAAAAACTTCCCATGCGGCCCACCCTGATGCAGGAATTAATCCAGCTCAGGCCATCGCTCAATTGATTCAAACCCTTTCCACTCTTCCAAAAAAGCTTAAAAACTTTGCGTTGGTTACTGTCATTCACGCAGAGATTGGAAGCTTGGCTTTTGGGACTAGCGCCGGAAAAGGAAGTTTAAGCTTAACAATTCGTGCTTTTGAGCAGAATGATCTGGAAAGCTTGATCGGGATGATTTCTGAGGAAGCTAAAAAAATCGCTTTAGCCGAAAATCTTGGCTGTGATTTCAGTTTGGTAGAACAATTCGCAGTTTCCAAAAATGATCCAAAAGCCGCTGAAATTGCCTTGGAAGTAATTAAGGGTCTTGGCTTAGATTTAGTGGAAAAATCGGAGCCTTTTCGTTGGTCAGAGGATTTTGGCTTATTCAGTCAAAGTTGTCCTTCTTATTTATTTGGATTGGGGTCTGGAGAAGACTGTCCGCAACTTCATGAACCTACCTATGATTTTCCAGATGAATTGATTGAAACGGGAGTGAGGATTTTTGAGGGAATTGTAAGTAAGGTTAATGGATAAGTTCCCCCTGCTATTTGCTCCTAGAAAATATTCGTGAAAGTTCCCCGTAGCATTATATTTTGCATTATCAGTGAATTTATATTTCTATAAAACCCTGATATTTCAATAATTAACTATGAGTGTACCAAAACTACCTATTGAGAAAATGGCAAGATTTATCAAGAAACCAAAAGAGGAGATTGGTCTTTCACCGGATGCGTTGATTTTCAGAGGAGAGCAAAAAACCAAAGATGTGCTTCTGCGAATCATTGACTTCGATGCCTCCAATTTGCAGGAAGATGCTATTAGAACTGTGCAAGAGGCTATCAAATACCAAGAAAAGGACACGGTGACCTGGCTGAATATTGACGGTCTTCACAATACCGTGATCATGGAGGAAATCGCCCAGTCATTTGATTTTGATCCGCTTGTGATAGCTGAGGTAATGAATACATCTGCCCGGCCAAAAGTATTAGAATACGATAACTGCATTTTGATTACCATCAAAATGATGCAAATGAACGGAGAGGAAGGTAAAATCACAGTTGAAAACCTAAGCCTTATTTTGACAAAATCAGTCATTATTTCCTTTCAGGAAACAAAAGGTGATGTTTTCGAACCTGTGAGAGAACGAATCAGAAAACAAAAGAAACGTATCCGAAACGGAGGCACCGATTACCTCACCTTCGCCTTGCTGGACATCGTGATAGACAATTATCTCTATGTCATTAATCTACTTGGAGAAAAAACCGAAACACTGGAAGAAAACCTACTCGTAAACCCAAATGAAGTAGTTATTAATGAGATCAACAATTATAAGAAAGAACTGAATTTCTTACGCAAGAACATCAAGCCAGCCAAAGAAATGATTTTCTCTCTTGCTAAAATGGAAACAGAGTTGATTGAAGAAGACACAGATATCCATTTTAAAGAATTACAGGACAATATTAGTCAAGCAAGTGATTCTTCAGATAGTTACAGAGAAATCCTGTCCGATCAGCTTAATATTTACCACACTACGATTAGTAGTAAACTAAATGATACGATGAGATTTTTAACGGTCTTCTCGGTAATCTTCATTCCACTAACCTTCATTGCTGGTATATACGGTACCAATTTTGAAAATGTGCCTGAGCTATCATTTAGGTATAGCTATTATATAATGTGGGGAGTAATGATAAGTATAGCTATCGGAATGCTACTCTATTTTAGAAACAAAAAGTGGTTATGATCTACCCAAAAAAGTAGCACAGTGAGCGGGAATAAAAGTTCTATTTCGCTTTTTTAGATGCATAACTACTCAATAATCAGCCCTTTTATTCTGAAATTTTTGTGCCCTCTATCGCCTCCGTTTTTGTCGCACGAACGATACTTTGCGCCTTAGCGACATTGCGGAAAAAAAATAATGCCTAAAAAAAGCCGACTCTCGCCGGCTTTTGAATTCCTATAAATCAGAGTATTCAGTAGGATAAAGCAACTTTGTGTCGTTCCTAGAGACCGTATTCTGATATTCTGGCAGATCTTTCATTCCTGCCCAGTCTGGATCAGCTCCAAATTGCTTCCAATGCTCATTTCTGATATCCATGTTTTCATGGGTTGTCATATACACTAGATTAGGCATGTTAGCACCTGCTATCGTTTCTCCATAGAATATTGGGCTACAGTTTAATTTGGTGAAAATATCCATTTCGCCTGAGTTAAACATCTTAACTTTCTGCTTATATAGACGCTCAGTAGCTCCTTCATAGCTTCTCAGTTCATAAACCCGGTCTTTCTTTGCATTCGTCAATTCAGACTCGGCGAATTTTGGTTGTCCCGTCATTGCTTGCATAAGGGAAGTTTCAATTCTCTTATATGGAGGCTTATCATGAGCAGCATTGATGTAAGCATTTCCTGCTGTTTGGTAAGTTTGATCTTTTGCCAATTTTCCTTCCAAAGCCACATACTCGTCCAGGGACTTGAAGGGCACAAATAAGTACACTGCCTTACCTGCATTTGGCTGGGAAGCAATTGGTTTGAAAACGCCAACTTTTGCAATACCATGCTTATGTGCTGCAGGAATAAACGCCTTGGATAAATAATCATCCAGCATTGCTTCTTGCTCTGCAGTCTCTATGTGATAGGTTCTCAGCTCATAGAAATCTCTTTTTTGGGCAAGTACATTAGTACTTACTAAAAAACTCAAGACTATGCAGCCTAAGTAAATCAGGTTTTTTACTTTCATGTTAGGTTTATTTTAGGTTTAACTATTAAGATAAAATTTATCCGAGCAACTAAAATACAGTTTCAAGGAAGTTTAATAAGAAAGCCAGCTCACACCGGCTTTCTCTATTATTGATTGTTTTGTGCTTTCTTCATAGGGTTGCTGCCAGTGGAAGTTCCTCTTACAGCGCCAGAGCCCTTAAATAATTCAAATCGGCTTGGCTGATATTGAGGTGGCCAATAGTTACTGGACTCATCAATATCGGCGGTCTCTCGTTTTGGATCAAGGATGATTTGAGTGACTTCCTTGCTTTTAACAAATACTTTAGTGACCTGAGTCTCATTTTTTCTCCAGATTTCTACTGGGATTCTGTCTATCTCAGAAGTGCCATCTGCATATTGGAACTCCAATATAATCGGCATGACCAATCCTCCTACGTTTTTGAAAGTGATCTCATAGAAATTCAAATCGCTTTCCATTAGTTCTTTTTCCTTAGAAGAAAGACCTGCCATAAATCTCTTATAGCTTTCCTCGTCTTCTGGAGTTACTGTGAAAGGGTTATAAGTAGTATAAAAATCCCGTGTCGCAGGATTCGCCTCTATCACAGTTTCTTTGACATCGCTTCTATTGAACTCCTTGGAAACGTAATCTTCCTCTCGTTCAGCTTCTTCTTTCAAACCAGCTTTTTTCTCAGCAGGAGTACGATTGTCCATTTTGTATAACGCTACATTTGCAATAGCGATATCGACTGGCTCTGTACCATAGAACCAACCTCTCCAAAACCAATCCAAATCAACAGCCGAAGCATCTTCCATCGTGCGGAACAAATCCTCAGGAGTCGGATGCTTAAACATCCATCTGCGGGCATACTCTTTGAATGCATAATCAAATAACTCACGCCCCATCACCGTCTCGCGAAGTATGTTCAGAGCAGTCGCAGGTTTTGCGTAGGCATTTGGCCCAAACTGAATAATATTTTCAGAATTGGTCATGATTGGCTCCAACGTATTCTTCGTGCTTCTCATGTAAGGAACAATTTTGTGTGCAGGTCCACGACGCGAAGGGAAATTACGATCCCATTCTTGCTCAGCCATAAACTGCATAAAAGTATTCAAGCCCTCATCCATCCAAGTCCACTGCCTCTCGTCAGAGTTGACGATCATAGGGAAAAAATTGTGGCCCACTTCGTGAATAATCACACCGATCATACCGTTTTTGACAGCCTCCGAATAAGTACCATCCGAATCCGGTCGACCATAATTGAAGCAGATCATTGGGTATTCCATTCCATTTGCTGCCTCCACGGAGATAGCAGTAGGGTATGGATAATCAAATGTATGAGCAGAATAAGATTTGATCGTGTGTGCGACCACGCGAGTAGAATATTGACCCCAAAGAGGATTGGCTTCCTTGGCATAATAGGACATTGCCATCACGTCTTTCCCCCCTTGTTTCACTGCCATTGCATCCCAGATGAATTTACGGGAAGAGGTCCAAGCAAAATCCCGAACATTCTCAGCCTTAAACTTCCAGGTCTTTTTGGACTCTGATTTTCCCTTTTCTAGCTCAGTTGCCTCATCTTGGGTACGGATAACGACTGGGGCATCGTAGGTTTTCTTAGCATTGTTCCATCGCTCCAGTTCAACGGAAGATAATACTTGACTGGCATTTTGTAGCTCGCCTGTAGCTCCGACCATATGATCAGAGGGTACGGTGATACTTACTTCATAATTTCCAAAAACCAACGCAAATTCCCCTGAACCCATGAATTGCTTATTTTGCCAGCCCTCAAAATCTGAATAAACGGCCATTCTAGGAAACCACTCAGCCATTGTGTATAGGTAATTATCATCCCCTTCGAAATATTCGTAGCCAGGACGACCACCTACATAGCCTACTCTGTCCGTAATGTTAAATGACCATTCCACTCCGAAAGTAAAGCTATCGCCTGCCTTCAAAGGAGAAGGAAGATCAATCCGCATCATCGTTTTATTGACAGTCACTGGAAGCGGATTGCCTTTGGAGTCCTTTACTTCCAATACTTTGTAACCAAAATCCTCATTGGCCCATATAAGTCCTTCAAGATTACTAAGTGTCATTCTGGAATTGATGGAGCTTTCAGATGCCTTGGGAGAATCAGAATCAGGTCCCCTTTGATTTTCTTCCAGCTGCACCCACAGATATGTAAGTTGATCCGGTGAATTATTGATGTAAGTAACTTTCTCGGAGCCCTTAATAGATTGATTGACATCGTCCAACTCTACGTTGATTACATAGTTTGCCTGCTGTTGCCAATACATATGCCCTGGTGCCCCAGACGCAGTTCGATAGACATTCGGTGAGCGCAGCATCGTACCGAGCTGCTCAAAGCGCTCTGCATGATTCTGCTCTGATTGCTGCGCAAAAGCAGGGAAAATCCCCGAGATTGCTAGTGCTGTAAGTGCTAGTAGTTTTCTCATAGTTACTTTATTGTCAAAATACTCTGATTTTATATTAAGGCTTTGTGATAAGATACTACCAAAATTTGGCTTCCAACATTAGCATCAATGCGACACCAAAAACCATGGATGCCACCACCAAGGTCCATTCTTTCCTACTCACTCCTGCAATTCCTACTAATATAGATGTAGCAAGAAGAAATATTCCCACTATGACCAGTTGGCCTAATTCTAATCCAAGATTGAATGCAAGTAAAGGCTGCCAAATACTAGCTTCTTTGCCTAACAGGCTTCTTAAATAAATAGAAAATCCCAATCCGTGAATTAATCCGAAAAACAATGCAAAAATATAATTGATCGAAAGTCCTTTGCCAGTAGAAGGTTTTGGTCGGAGAATTGTAATAAAAGCTGTGATCGCTATGGTAACCGGTATCAAAAATTCGATCAGATCTGAATTTACCTTGATCACTTTGAACGTAGCCAAAGCTAAGGTTATGGAATGTCCAATCGTAAATGCTGTCACTAAAATCACGACTTTGCGCCAATCTCTAGGAATAAAGACAGCACAAAGCGCCAACACAAATAGGATGTGGTCATAGCCATGGATATCAAGGATATGCTGAAGACCAAGACGGAAATACAATTGGAACGAACTCATAAGAAAGGGTGAAATACCTCTAAAGAAGTAAATTGCGCAATTATACAGCATAATTAGCAGAAAAGACAGACTACAGAATACCAAATGCAACAGTTTTACTTATACATGATCAGCGTGGGATGGCTGGTATTTGCACATCCATTTCACATCAGTTTGACAGAGATCAAATGGAATGAACGAACAGAGCATATGGAGATTTCCCAGAAAATATTCTGGGATGATCTGGAGATTGCTCTGAGTGGATATCACAAGAAGTCCATTGATTTTTTGAACCCCGCTGATGAAGACTTGCTTAATGACCAGCTAAAGGAATACCTGCTTTCGCAAAATCAGTTGTGGATTGATGGCGAATCTGTGAACTTAAATTTCATTGGCTATGAAGTGGAAGATGATGCGGCTTGGTTTTATCTAGAATCAGAAAAAGTGAGAGAGCCAGTTTCCATTAAAGTCAAAAACAGTTTATTGCTTGATGATTTTCCAGATCAAAAAAATGTAGTGCAATTCTATTATGGAACTAATGCTCCCAAAAGCATTATACTTGGAAAGGGTAAGGAATTGGATGTATTGAATAAATAACAAACCAGACATAGTAAATCAGGAAATTAATAGCCGGCGATATTCGGCTATTTTTTTGAGCACTTAAAAGAATAGCTTTTTGAACTACAGAATAATTTGGACACAGATGTTAAACTTTACTTCCTAAGAAACCTTGTCTATTAGACTGATACTAACAACTTTCCTCCTAAAACACAAAAAAGGCAAAACTCTTTACTTATTTTTAATTGCCCACGCAACCAATTTGTAACTCTACTTGTATGGGCTAAAGCAAGCTTGGGAATGTGAAATCTGAAATTCTGGACAAAAAAATCTGGCAAGGCCTGGTAGGTAAAAACCGAAAAGACCAGGAGGTACTGTATAGACTCTATTACAGTTATGGGATGAGTATATGCCTTAGGTATACCTCTAACCGTGAGGGTGCAAAGGAAATCCTGCATGATGGTTACATGGTGCTTTTCGCGGATCCTAAAAAGTTTGATCCTGATCAGCCATTCAAGCCTTGGTTTAGAAAAGTATTGGTGAATCTATGTATTAATTATTTTAAAAAACACCAGAGAAAAGCCCATGAAACAGGTTTAGAAGTTACTCCCGAATCAAAAGACTTCCAGCCAAGCGCTTTGGATGTTATGCAGTACGATGAGTTGGTTCGATTGATCCAGAGATTGCCAACAGCATATCGTAATGTATTCAATCTCTACATTCTGGATGGATATACCCATGAAGAAATAGCGAAGATGTTGGATATCAGTATCGGAACCTCCAAATCCAATCTTTCACGCGCAAGAGAAAAATTAAGAGAACAGCTAAAACCCAGAACCTATGAGAAAGAAATCCTACGACAGGAGTGATAAGGAGCTGGATGATATTCTGAAGAAAATATCCGATTCGGCCGAGATTCCTTTCTCTGAAGAAGATTGGGGGGACATGCAAGCACGTCTTGACCAAACTCCCACCACTACTTGGTTAGTAAACAAAGGTTTGGGCTGGGCTGGAGCCATATTAATGAGCATAGTGATGTCAATGTTAATCTGGAATTCTCAATCGGAAAATCAGGATGCATATCAAAATACAATTGCCTATGAAACACAGCACAAGATGTCCAGATTGAATTCTGGAGAGTCAGAATTTTCTGAAAAAACCCAAGCCATGGAGAATTCAACACAAACTGAGATAAGCCCGATTAAATCCAATGATAGCGACTTATGGCCTAGCTCATCTGCGAAGATTTCGTCAGCAAATTCACAGATTCAGAGTTCGGAAGGTACAGAGAATACCCGTGCTGGTAAGGAAGAGAAAATAAGGGCTATGGATTCGAAGTCCAGCCTTCCAATAATTTCAGATTTTAAGAACATGCAGAACAGTCCTCTAATTTGGCAGGTCAATCACGTTCCTTCCTTGAATTTGAGAGTTTCGCTTCTCCAAAAAATTGATTTCCAAGCGAGAGAGGCCAAAGAGACTAATCCAAATCATGAAGAAATAAAGAAAGAAAGAGAAAATCAATTTGCGGGGAAATTCAACCTCTCTATTCAGGCTGCTCCAGATCTGAGCGGGATCAAATTGAACCAAGTAGGAAAAGTTGGACAAGCGATCGGAATAGGCGCGGAGTATTTTCTACGACCTAGATTCAGTATTGCCAGTGGCGTCTTTTATTCCTTTAAACCCTACAGTTCAGAAGATGGGTATCAACTGGGTTATGGTAACCAACCTGACAGAGTTATAGGCGAATGTGACATTCTGGATATTCCTTTCAATTTGAGGTTTTATCCTATTGAGGGCAAGCTTCAGCGGGTTTTTGCCAGTGCAGGACTTTCTACCTATTTAATGCTCAAGGAACATTATAAAATGGAGTACCAGAATACCGGAACTGGTTACCCATATTCTCACGAATTAGATGTGAATGGAGCCAACAACCATTTCTTTGGTGTGGTCAATTTCAGTGTGGGATACGAAAGAAAATTAGGAAATAAAATAAGTGTTCAAGTGGAACCGTACTTCAAAGTGCCAATCAACGGTGTGGGCGAAGGAGATATTTCCTTGAAAAGCACCGGTTTATTTGTAGGACTTAAATTTTACCCGAACCACCCCAAAAGATAATATTCCGAAATATTCACTATCAAGTTACTCCCCCTTTTCAGGGAGTGGTAGAAATCTATTTCTCTAAAAAAAACCAAAACTAATTAACCATGAAAACGCAAATCTCAATTCAGAAACACCAATGGGCCATTTTGGCGAGTATCACGGCCCTTCTCCTTATCTCCATCTCCTGCTCATCCGAATCAGAAGATCAGCTGCCTACCCCTCCTACTTCAGACAGGTGTGAGGACAGCAATGCATCACTTTCGACAGATATAATACCCATACTTCAGCAAAACTGTGCAATATCCGGCTGCCATGTGGCCGGTACAGGTAGGGCTGATTTTACGGTAGATGATAACATCATACAGTTTGCCTCGCAAATCAGGACAAATACGCAGTCTGGAATAATGCCTCCTTCCACTTCGGGCAAAACCCTCACCACCGAACAAAAAGAACTCATCTTTTGCTGGGTAAGTGGTGGAGCCAAAGACAACTAAATTATGAAATCGAGCCTGCCTACCGTACAGGCAGGCAGGTGCGAGATTCCATCCCGTTTCCTCCGTCACGGGACAGCTTATGACCTTTAAAATCAAAATGATAATCATATGAAAAGATTAGTCCTTATATCCTTTTTGCTTTTGCAAGCAGTGCAGGTTCATAGTCAATCGTTGCGTTCCGAATCAGGTTATGTCCGGTTCTTTAGCAGCGCATTAATAGAAGATATTACAGCAGAAAACGAAAAAGCCACGGCAATTTTTGACCCAACAAGCGGGGAGGCGGTTTTTCTAATTCCCATAGCTGGATTTGAGTTCAGAAAGTCTCTTATGAAGGAACATTTTAATGAAAACTATCTGGAATCTGAAAAATATCCTGAAGCTTATTTTCGTGGGAAAATATCAGGATTCACCAACGGGAGTCCTAGTTCCAACGCTGTTGCCGAAGGAGATCTGACTATCCATGGGATAACCAAGCCAGTAAAAATCCAGGGAACCATTACTCAACAGAGCCAGAAAATTGTGATGCAAGCAGTCTTTGAAGTTGTATTGGAGGATTACCAAATTGAAATCCCTCGGCTAATGTTTCAAAATATAGCCGAGGAGGTGGAGGTCAGCATAAAATTTGAATTTAAAAACCAGAAATAATGGATTTGAAAAAGCACTATCTCACATTGTTTATTTTACTTATTACATTTTCAGTCCAAAGTCAGGACATGCTGGAGCAATTGAGAGAGCAATCTGGGCAGGAGGCGGATGTCGTATTGGGCACTTTCAAAGGAACACGGATAATCAACGGTCAATCCATAGAAACCAGAGGAAAGGGAAATCTGGATGTGATCATCTCCCACCGTTTTGGCAGGTTAAATTCCGGAGGATATAATCTGTTTGGCTTGGATGATTCAAATGTTAGGCTGGGTTTGGATTACTCCATATCGGACCGTGTAACTATAGGATTCGGTAGAAATTCCTTGAACAAGGTATATGATGGTTTTATTAAAGGTAGGATTTTAGAACAAAAAACTGAAGGGATGCCTCTATCAGCCACTTGGGTAAGTGATTTCTCTGTTTATAGCCTTAAAAGACCTGAGTTACCAATGACATTCCAACGAAGGCTCAGGTATGTGAATCAGCTTATAGTAGCCCGTAAGTTCAGTCCTTTATTTTCCCTTCAACTGATGCCCACGTTTGTTCACCGAAACCTAGTTCCCACGGAAATGGAACCTAATAATCTTGCTGTTTTGGGAATTGCCAATAGATTGGCTCTATCCAAAAGAGTTAGTCTTACAGGTGAATATTATTACAGATTTGGGAAAAATTTACCAGGGCATAATTCTCTTGGGATAGGGGTGGATATTGAAACAGGTGGTCATGTATTTCAACTGCATTTTACCAATTCCAATGAAATGACTCCTGCTGGGTTTATTCCTTCCACTCAGGGAAATTTCTTTGATGGAGATATCCATTTCGGATTTAATGTGGCAAGGTCATTTCAGATTGGAAGCAAATAGATTAAATCATTGTATTGGCTACGTTCTAATGTGTTGCTACATTAATAAGAGGTTTTCACGTAATCAGACCCTATTAAATCTAGACTCTTAATTTTATGGAAAGTTAGAACTGATTATCCATCAAGTAAATGGACAATCGGCATCCTTCTCTTGGATAAGCACGAAGTAAGGTAAGGACCAAGTAGAGTTAACACCTTGAATCCCTTACCTCATTTCTATCCTTTTGTACAAAGCCCATCGTCCCTCTACTTTTTTTAGCAGAGCAATTTTATTTACTACCATTTCTTCCGTTAAATTCATTCCACTAGAAAACTGTAGAATATTTTGAAACTGTGATTTTTTAATGTCCTTAAAAGCAATAGTCATATGTGGATGAAAGTTTCGATCACTCAATTCATCCACGATGTTTAATTCCTTTTTACAAAAAGTTTTCATCTCCTTTTGAAAAACATACAAATCTTGCCCGGCTTCTACCCCCAAATAGATTACCCGCTCTCCAAAAGTTTTGACTCCTTTGATTGTGATGAACATTGACTCATAGCTCTTAATAAAGCTTCCTAGTTTCTCAGTGAGCTTTTCTTCCTTTGCTTCATTATAGACAAATGGCATTTTCACGGTAATATGGGCTGGTGACTTCAGCGCATATTTAGCTTGATACAGTTCCTTGATTTCCAACTTTAGATTAGTCACTTGCTCCTGAAACTCACCTTCAGGAACGATTGCCAAAAAATACTTTTGCATTACTTTCATATGATTATAAGTTAAATTTTTTAGTCCTTTTAGAGAAATAGTCGCCTGAGTATACTGTGGTTATTAAATATCCTCTTGTGTGACGCTTGAGTCATGCTTGATTTCTCTGTTCTTTTGCCTTGACGCAAAAGAACCCTGCCTACCGGACAGGCAGGCAAAAAGTCAAGACGCCAGCAAAGCTCCACCCCGCAAGCCAGCCGCCTGGCTCGCTGATGCGTCACCCCAGCGCACTAACAACAAACAAATCTGCTGATGCGGTGTTTGCCGGGATATAATCATCCCGCTGTGTGTCGTTCTTCGACATGCTCCATTTCATGTGTTGTAATTGATTTTACGGCCACATAGCCTGTCCCGAACTCGATTCGGGAGAATCTCGCAAAGTAAATAATCATCCTTCAGTGTGTCGATTACTTGCTCGATTTCATCAGGCTAAATTACCTTGAAAAGGAATTCATCTCTTAAAAACAAAAAAACTATTCAATAAACTGGATCAAAGCTTTAAATTAAGGGGAATAAACACCAAACACCTATGAAGCATTTTTATAAGGCAATGATTGGCCTTGATCTGACTGAGATGGATGATATCCTGATCAAAAAAACAGTTGCAATCCTGGAATTCTTAGGAATAGATAAATGTTATTTTGTGCACGTTGCCAAAGATCTAGCAATTCCTCAGGAAATATTAACCAACCACCCCGAGCTGTTAGCTCCAGGAGACGAGTCGATTGAAGCTCTGATTCATGATAAAATAAAGCAATACAATTTCCCTTCTTCCATTGAAATCGAAGTATTCGCAGAAGAAGGTTCTCATCCACTCGACACCTTAATAAGATGGGCCAAAATTAAAGATGTGGATTTGATAATTATGGGGAGAAAAGAAACGCTTGAAGGATCTGGATCACTGGCTAAGGGAATTACTAAAAAAGCCCCCTGCTCTGTTTTACTACTTCAGGAGAAAAAACCTATTGGAAATCTAAAGAAAATTATGATTCCTACTGATTTTTCAGATCACACGGACTTGATGTACAATTTCGGAGAAAGAATTTCTGAAGAACTAGGAGCAGAGTTAATCCCCGTGCACTTATATGAGGTTCCTCACGGCTATTCAAAAACCGGCAAGAGCTATGAAGAGTTTGCTGAGATCATGAAGGAAAATGCCAAGAAAGATTACCGACGCTTTATAACCAAATTTGGTCATAAGGATGTTGAATGCCGTTTCATATTATTTGAGGGCGATACCCAAGGAAAGGCATTAGTGGAAGAAGCCCGAAAGCTTGGTGCAGATATGATCCTCTTAGGCTCAAGAGGTAAAACGAGATCCGCGGCAATTCTTCTGGGAAGCGTTGCCGAAAAGGTGGTATTGGCAAACAATGCCTTGCCTATGTTGATCTTCAAGAAAAAAGGTGAAACTATCGGATTCTTTGAAGCCTTATTTAAAGTCTAAACCCGGTTTGCTGAGAAAAAAACATACCTGATTACCTTTGCCCTCCTGATTGTGCTGGAGGGCTTTTTTTTGAAATTAGCTATTTCTTCTTTGGAAAAATATCTTCTGTAGATTTCTAATGAAGTGAAAAAAACTCCTTCATATAATTCTCAAATCAAATGCGAGTGCAAACTGTTACTAAACAAAAAAAAAATCTAAAACCATGCTTTTTATCTCTCTCAAAACAATTCAGTTTATTTAAATGCAAAATGAGAGTTATTTCAATGTTAAAACTAAGCAAAGAATCCCCAAGGCTGATTACTTTTGTGATTATTTGTTAGCCGAAACGCCTATTGGGCAACGTATGAGTTTTATTTCGAATTTATTTTCAACTTCCGAGAATCCCGACTCCCTGGGAGCCAAATTTAGAAACCAGAGACAAAATGATTTTGAGGATTTATTCTTTCTAAATTTTTCTAAAAATGACTCAGTTCGAATCCTTGATGTAGGTGGTGCTGCCTATTTCTGGGATACTAGTAATCTCCCTTCACTTCCTAATGTTGAGATCGTGCTCCTCAATCTCAGACAAGAAAAAACCACACATCCAAAAATTAAAGCTTTGGTAGGAGATGCTACTAATATGCCTGAGTTCGAAGAAAACAGCTTTGATCTTGTGTTCTCCAATTCAGTTATAGAGCATTTATACACTTGGGAGAATCAGCAAAAAATGGCGAATGAAATTATGCGTGTGGGCAAAAAGCATTTTATCCAAACTCCAAACCGAACTTTTCCCATTGAAGCTCATTACGCGATTCCTTTTGCACAATACCTTCCTCATAATTTGCTTTACTTTTTTCTGACAAAAACAAAACTGAGTAGGCTTCAGAAATGGGACCCTAAGGATGCGCAGCAATACTTGGATGAAATCCGATTGCTTGATCTAAAGGAAATGCAACAGCTATTCCCTAATTCTAAAATGTATCAGGAAAAATTCATGGGCATGACCAAATCAATCTGTGCACATAATCTGGCTTAATCAGCAAATTGTAATCGTACCAAGTTAGCATAAAATCCATCCTCTCTGCCTAGAAGATCCACGTGGTTGCCTTGCTCTACAATTTCTCCATCGCTGAGGACATATATTCTATCGACTTTACGGATAGTAGCCAATCGGTGCGCAATAATAATGGTAGTTCTTCCTTTCATCAACTCATCCAATGCCTCTTGCACTAAGGATTCTGATTCCGCATCCAAAGAAGATGTCGCTTCATCCAAGATCAAAATTGATGGATCTTTCAGAATAGCACGGGCAATCGCCACACGCTGTCTTTGACCACCAGAAAGCTTTACGCCACGCTCTCCTACCAAGGTCTCCAGCCCTTCAGGGAATTGGGAAATAAACTGCCAGGCATTGGCTTTTTTCGAAGCCGAAATAATTTCTTCTTCAGTTGCTCCAGGCTTTGCATATTCGATATTCTCACGAATTGATCCTCCAAAAAGCAGAACTTCCTGAGGAACCATACCTACATGAGACCTAAGATTTTGCAAATCCCATTCGTCCAACTGACGGTCATCTACTTGAATTGATCCTTGCTGCACATCATAGAATCGCATCAGCAATTGTATAATTGTAGATTTTCCAGCACCAGAGTGACCTGCCAAAGCTACTTTTTCGCCTGGATTCACATAAAAAGTTAGGTCTTTAAGCACTTCCATTTCAGGACGCGTTGGATAATGAAAGCTGACATGGTCAAATGCAATCTTCCCTTGAAAATTAGTAGCCTTAGTACCTGATACGGATTCTGGTTCCTCATCTAATATTTCTAATACACGCTCGGAAGAACCGATAGCTTTCTGAACTTGACCATAAATATCTCCGAGTCCAGCAATCGAACCACCGATGAATGTGGTGTATAATACAAAAGAAACCAACTCACCTACACTCATTTCGCCAGAGCTCACCAAACTTGCTCCGTACCACATCACTGCTACTATTCCTCCAAACAACGCGAAGATGATAAATGAAATAAATGCGCCTCGATACTTGGCTGCCCGCAAGGCTACTCCCACTACTCTATTCAGACCACTACCGTAGCGGGCAGACTCGAATGCTTCTCCTACAAATGATTTTACTGTACTGATCGATTGCAATGTCTCCTCCACAATCACATTTGCAGCCGCAAGTTCGTCTTGAGTACTTTTAGAAAGTTTTCGGATGAATTTGCCAAAGACCATTGCTATCACTACCAGTACTGGAAAAGTAGCAAGCATAAATAAGGTCAATTTAGGCGTATTGACCATCAAGAAAATTACACCAGCTACAAGTGTAACCACTTGTCTAAAAAGCTCTGCAAGCGTCACAGAGAAGGTGTCTTGAAGCATACTCACATCAGAAGTGATTCTGCTTATCAATTCTCCCGTTCTACGCTTATCAAAAAAAGTCATCGGCAAGCGCACCATTCTAGAGTACAATGCTAAACGAATATCTCGCATGGATCGCTCCGAAACTAGGGCAAAAAGCCAAACTCTGAAAAAGGAGAAAATACTCTGTACTGCCAGAATTCCCACCAAAATCAGGGCGATAGAATTAATATCACTTACTATCCAATCTGTACCCTGCGCAGTGTCTATGAGCTTACCCGCAACGAAAGGAAATGTAAGCAGCGTGAGTGAGGAAAATACAAGGAAAACCAATCCTAAAAAAAAAGCTCCTTTATACGGCATCAAAAATTGAAAAATGCCTCCTAGTTTACTTAAATTCTGCTTATTCAACTTCCTCTTTTCACTTTCATCCAGAGCAGTTCCTCTTTTCTTAGCCATCCGTTAAATTTGGTATTGAGGGCACAAACTTAAGCCTTTTTCGCTAGGATTTCTTCAGTAAAAGGGAAAGGTTTATAGATCAACTCAGACTAATAAACCAATTTGAGAAAGTAAGTTCCGCGCTAGACTAATTCACCAAGACTAGATAGAGGGGTAGTCGCTTAAAATGTCTATAACTCTTAGTAAACACTGCCAATTTGAGAAGAATAAAAGTTATGAATTAGAAAACCCAAATCGTGGAATAATGCTACTATCTGCCCAGTTGTGCATCAACCAATTCACGCTTAAGCTTGCGCTCACGGTCAAGCATATTCTTGCGGTGATTATCAAATTCTTCTTGAACATCAGCTAAGTCCTTTTGCGCTTTTCTTATTTTTTTGAAGCTACTGAAATACTGAAAGGAGAAAATAGCAAGTGCTACTGCAAGTACAGCTACTAGAATCCACATCATTGAAGAATAAACTGCTTTGTGAATTCCCATTCCCAAAAAAGAGAAATTATCCTTTTCGGCAATCGCCTCCTGCTTCTGAGTTTCGGCTGAGGCCAAAATAGTATTTAGATTTTCAATAGAATCTTTTTCGCTAACAATCAAAAGCTTGAGATCTCCCACTTCAGTCCTCATCGTACGCATGGAGTCCAGAATATTTGATTTAAGCTGATCCAGATTGGTTCGCTTTACTACTTTGTATTCTTGGAAATTATTAGAAACACTGTAGATATAATCAAACTGACTATCAATAGTTCCTGACTGTAGCGATCCTTTGTCGTCAGTGCTTTCTTGAGCAAAAGTGAACGATGGAAGGGTAATCAAGGAAATCAAAATAAGGAAAAGGGACAATACGCTCTTCATTGGGGAAATCATTTACAAACTAGGGTGAAAGGCTTCAAGTCCCAATAAGCATGCCTTGAAGGGTCCATGCAAGGATATTTTTAAAATGTTCAGGGTATACCGCCTAAATTTATTTGTTTTTCATTGACTATCAGGTACTTAAAAGGTATTTTAAGATTTAATTTTTATCTGAATTTTTTATGAAGCTAAAGACTTTACGTATTTGGTTATTTCTCTTGCCAATTATCGGGATTATTGGAATTGTACTTTTTATACAATCCAGCAATAATCGTCAGGAATTGGAAGAGCAACACATCAGAAGCATCACTGCGATCAAGGATGATATCATTAGAGCACTTCCTGATTACTATAAGCGTATTGATGCGTATTTCTTGCGAGAAGGCTATGCTAGATTGAGTAGTAATCCGCATGTAAAAGCAGAAGCCACACATCTGACAAGTATTTTAAGTGGATTTAAACCTGAATATAGCTCAGTAGAATTTTTACCGCAAGATTCCATAATCGATGATGAACTCTCTATTGAAAAGGATTTGCTAATCAAAAAAAAGCTTCGGATAAATTTAGATGCTTCTTCAAAACAAACTTTCATTTCAAATAAAGAAGTCAAAGAATTTCTGGTAAACTCTTCTAAAGAAATATCAACCGCCAAAGGGGAACTGGTCATTGACCTCAAGATTCCCATAGTAGATCTGCTGAGAAAGCAGGAAAACAATCAGATTTTTGATGACTTTTTTATTACTGATTCAGAAGGAGTGGTGATATATCCTGTCGATCATCAGGGATTATCTCTCTTTAAACCATCCTTAATTAAACAAGATAGTACAGGCAAGATAAGTTCTGGGGTATTTGTGGAACATATCAATTACTCCAATCAGGACACTAGAGCTTACATCTCTCCAATACCGCTCGAAAACTTAAATCTGCATGCCGTAGGCATGATCAATAACGCCTATTTCCAGCAAGTTGGCCTTAGGTTAAACTTCACTTTACTTTCCACACTTATTTTATTCTTAGTGCTTCTTCTCTCCTCAATTCCTGTATTGGGAGTGATGAACTTAGCAAAAGGTGATAACCTCACCCAATCAATTGTAATCCAAGTTGGGATTTCATTAATAGGGTTAGCCTTAGTAGTAGGGTTTGCTTTGTCTTTCAATATCAACCGAATAGATCCTGTCAAAGAGCAGGCTTCAAACATCAATCAACTTTCAGATAACTTTACTGAAATTTTGGATACTTATCAGTCCATACTTCAAAACTGGAATTTGGAAGGAGATGATATTCCTGCTATTCCGGACTTTAATGAACTAATCTTATTTGCAACAGGAGGATTTGCCAATACTATTTATTTCAAAAATTCTGAGTCCGGGATCATAGATTTCAGAGGTGGCACTTCAGCAATAGACCTTAGCTCCAGAAACTATTACCAACACTTCACAGATCCCCAAAATCAAAATACACTTTTTCTCAATTCACATTATAGCAGAACCGATGGAAAACTGGAGTCTGTCATATCAGAATCATGCAATGAAGATTTTCCAGTTCGGGCCATTACTTTTCGACTCGAACCACATCGCAAAGACCTGAATGACTCCCATCGGTTTTTATTAATCAAATCTTCAGGAGGAATCCTCTTTAAAAGCAACAAAATCACCTCTCCTATCTCAAACCTACAAGAAGGTGTGGCTAAAGAGTCCTGGTTGGAAATAAGCTCCATCATCAGAAACAATTCCTACAATAAGCAACATTTTGAAGTACCGCTATACCTTAATGGCAATCAATACACGGGTATTTTGACGCAAGTTTCCATGGGGAAGTTTGATCAAAGTATTTGGCTTATTTTTCTTGTCAATCAAAATGTAACACACGCGTTTTCTTCTCTCAGTTCTTTGGAAGGCATTTTTCTTCTGATTATCTATTTTGGATTTATACTCATTTCCTTTAGTATCCAAAAGCTAACCTCTGTATCCAGTTCAGGCTTTAACTTCAAATCCTTCCTTTTCCAATGGTTAAAGCCCAGCTACTCTAACTTGAATAGATTATGGTTCTTATGCTTTACCTACATAGGTTATATTCTAATCTTAGTCGTGATTTATTATAAAGGTCAACTGAATCACCTTGAGTTTCTTGGCGCAATTATTTTTACAAGCCTCTTCGTGCTTTTGGTAAACCTAATCTCCGGCACAGAATTTTCTCCCGAATACAGCAGCCCGGATGCTACTCTTAGGGAGAAGATAACTGTAATAGCCAAGACATTACCCTTGTCTATTTACAGTAGTATAGGATTTATCCTTCTTCTTATGATTCTCAATTCCTCACTTTCCCTTACTCCCTTTTGGGTAAATTTGATATTGACCTTTTTTTCGGTTGGTGTAATACTGTTATGGCATCTGCTATGCAAAGACACAAAAATTCTACAGCTAAAGGTCTCATCGGGGTTGACATTATCAATCTATTTATCAATTTGGTTTCTATTGATAGGGTTTCTCCCCGGTTATATGCTCCAGTCGAAAACGCAGCTATTTGAACAAACCATTTGGGAGCAACGAAATTCGGAAGGACTTTCAGACCAAGAAATGCTTGAAAGCTATGAAAAAGTGCGTAAAGGCATCATGAACAGTATAAGTGATCCCTTTGACCCAAAAATTCAAGATTTTATCGCACCAAATGTTAACGTGTTCAAAGGTGCTTTAGCAGGCTGCTCCGATTATTTTTATTCCCTTCTTGTTACTAATGATAATAGCTACGATTGTCATCTACTGGGTTCAAAAAATCATCTTTTTTGACTTAAGTGTCAGCAGGAGAGGAATAAAAGAACTGAATAAAACTCAGAAATTAAATTTCTTGTGTTCTACAGACTCTTTGAAAATGAAACATGTAATAGACAAGACTTATGGGGAGAAGCTAGAAGACTTTGTGATAATTGACTTTTTGACCGAAAAATTAAAATGGGATTTTGATCCGGACATGGGCAAAGAATACTATCATTTAAAAAATTACCATTGCCTAGAAAAACCGGAAGCGATAATGGATTTGATCTTTCAGCTGAAAAATAAAAATGCAACTATCATTATTTCATCCGGCCAGCCATGGAAAGAACTCTTCAATAAAATTAAAGATCTAACGAATAAAATTGCATACTCAGAGCTTTTCTCAGATTTCAACTTCCATACCTATCCAATTGAGCATAAATCTCAGCTCACTAGGTTGGATGAAGAGCAAATCATGAATGATTTAAGACGTGAAAAATCCTATTACATCAATCTATGGCTCGAATTGAGTTTTGAAGAGCGGATGGTGTGCTATAGCTTTGCCCAAGAGGGTTTTTTCAATATTTCCCGAAAAGACACATTAATTGATCTAGCTGAAAAAGGGATTATTCATCCAAAAGCCGAGGAGATTGGAATGACCCATTCACTCCACACCTGGCATGACTGGGAATTTTTTAGCCCTGTATTTCGCAAATTAATCCTAAATGAAACCAGTAGTGTGGAAAAGAAAGCTTTCAAAGATTTTGAGCAAAGGAATGGCAACAAAAAAACTATACAGATTTCCATCGTAAGTTTTGTTCTAATTTGCATTGCGCTGATTGGTATTTTCGATAAAAACTTCTTCAATGAAGCATACGCATATCTAACGGGAGGACTTGGATTATTAGGAAGCTTATATGCCTTACTTAACAGAGGATTTGCCGCGATAAAATTTGGGAAAAGCGAACCTTCTACCTAAGTATATAAATCAAATCTCTTTGACAGTATCTACTTGAGAAGCGATCCAGGCTGGTCTAGAAGATGCCAAAAAAGTAATTCCCACCATCGCTACACTAATCCAGAGGAAGTCATTCCAAATCATTTTCACCGGATAAGCATCTACAACAGCAGATGAAATCCCAAGCGAAACCAATCCAAAAGTCTGCTGCACCCAGCAAACAACATAGCCAAGGACTAGCCCAATCACTGCACCGCTAAAGGCGATCAGGGCTCCCTGCTTCAAGAAAATTCTTCTGATTAATTTCTCTGTAGCCCCCATAGCTTTTAACACAGCTATATCTTTTTTCTTTTCTATAGCCAGCATACTTAGCGAAAAGAAAATATTGAAGGACGCTATTGCCAAAATAAAAACCAACGTAAGAAAGACAAAGAGCTTTTCCATCTTAACCGTACGAATAAGTCCTGCATGTTGCTCATCAGCATTTTTGATCAAAAAGTTACCCCCTAAATGTGCCTTTAGCCTTTTTTGTACCTCATCAATAGCATGTCCTTTGGACACTTTCACTTCAAGGGAGGTTCTTTTATCCCCATATTTCAACAAGTCTCTGACAAAGGAAAGCGGCGCAATCACATACTCGTCATCAAACTGACGGTCTATGCTAAAATACGCAACTGGATCTAGTACGGCAAATTCATAGAACTGAGAAGGATCGATAGTGGCCGCACTTCGTGGAGCCTTTGGATAGTAGATTTTCAGCGGAACATTCGCGTTATCCAGATTTACAGAAAGGAAGAACCCAACTCCCCTACCAAGAATCGCAGCAGGATTAAGTTCAGTCCCTAAGGTAGTATCGCCCCAGAAATTGCCTTTGGAGAATCTTTCCTGATCCAGGAAATTATCAGAGACACCTTTTATTTTGCCAATCATCTGGTTGCCGTTATAATCCAGCAAGGCATTGTCTTCGATCACCTCAGTGAGAACTCCTACCCCTTCCAGATTTTTGATACTATCCAACCATTCCTCACTGGTCATAAAGCTTTTGCCCGCAGCAGCCTCAATTTTCAACTCTGCATCAAAGCTCGCAAAAACATCCCGGATCAAATCCTCTAAGCCGTTGAATACAGACATCACAATCACCAAAGCCATGGTGCCCACTGCGACTCCTATCATAGAAATCCTGGACAAAATGGTGATGAAGTTCCGCTTCTTTTTGCTGCGAAAATATCTGGAGGCTATGAAAAAACTGAGATTCAACGATAGCTTGATTAATCCTCTTCTTGGTCTTCTTCCTCAGGCGGAGCTGGTGGGATAGATAGATTGGAAATCACTTTATCCATATACTGTGCATATGCTGCCGAATCATCTGGGAAAAAGGCTATTTCAGGAATTACACGAACTGATTTACCTATTCTCTTGGCTAATTGATGTCTGATATCCTTTTTATGCTCATTGATAAGTTTGAATGTGGCTTCCGGATCAGCTAATAAAAAGCTTAGGTAAACTTTTGCCAAACCCAAATCCGGACTCATCATAACCCGCGTAATTGTCACCATAGCCCGACCGACTAGGTGTTTTGATTCTTTTTGAAATATATCGCCTAGCTCTTTTTGAATCAGCTTAGCGTATTTTTGTTGTCTTTTACTTTCCATATGAAGTATTTGTGGTACAAATTTAGCGAAATAGTTGGGCAAGCTTTAATTTCGGGCAAAACCAACCAAACACTCTTCTCCAATTTACCTTGTTCAGCTTTTTCAAATTAAATGACCCCTTCAGGCTAATCGGCATAGGAATATACATTCTCCTGCTGACAATCGTCTATCTGACTCTTAATCCTTTCCCAATTACCAATCCACAATTGACGTGGATGCTTTTAGGAGAGCGATTGGGACAAGGCTATTATTTATATCAAGATATAATAGATGACAACGGCCCTCTATCTGCTGGGTTCTTTACATTCATGGATTTATTGTTTGGGCGGAGCCAATTCGCTTATGAAGTTGTCGGTAGAATTTTAATATCGTTTCAGATACTTTATTGGAATTCCATGCTGATCAAATTCAAGGCTTTTGATGTGAACACCTATCTGCCGGCGATCATAATGGCTGCGCTATTCCATTTTTCTTTTGACTTATTAAGTTTAAGCCCAGCATTATTGGGGAGTTGCTTTTTGATTTTAGCTTTAGGACAGCTTTTTTCTCAGACAGTATTGCAAAAAGATACAAGTGAGTCCACTTTATTAATCGGGATATATGCAGGACTGGCGACGGGATTTCATCCTAATTACATCCTGTTTTTACCCTACATGATATTCACAGGAATCGCCATCAGTAGCTTTTCTTTCCGTCAATTAATGCTATCTCTGGTAGGATACTTCCTTCCACTATTATTGATCTCTGTTTTTTATTTTTGGAATGATGGGCTGGAAGAAGCCATTCAGATCTGGCCGCTGACATTCCTATCTGAGAAGTATGAGTATCAGTCTCTCTTGAACTGGTTGATCCTTGGACTATTTCCACTTCTATTAGCTGTCGCTGGTTATTTTATGGCTACGGTTCTACGTGGGTCTACAATCAACCAACAAAAGCAGCGACAACTAATCATCATTTGGCTACTTTTCTCAGCTGCGGAATTTTTCATTATTAAAAAGCAAGCTGCTTATCAATTGGTGATACTTGTTCCAGGCCTCACATACCTGATTACGCAGTTTTTCTTGAACACCAAGAAAGAGATTGTTGCTAAAATCGCTTTTTATCTATTAGTATTGGGTGTTCCTGCTGCTGGCTTTTTGTTCTGGCAGAAAACAATTCCTAATTCAGAATATTTTGTAGGCAAAAGTGAGGTGAAATATTCAGGTGATATCTTGGTTTTGGGAGATGATCTCTCTCCCTATCTCAATGCAAGGCTAGGTGGGCCGTTTCTTAATTATAGGCTAAGTAAGCTCTATCTTGATCAAGATCGCGATTTGAGAGAAAAAGGCAGGCTTTTCCAAATGCTTCAAAAGCAGAAACCTTCGATGGTCTTAGACCCAAATGGAGACTTTGAAAAACTGATCAAGCAATTTCCAGCTTTAGAAGACCAATACAGTAAAACCTCCTCAGGTGTATTTACTTTAAAAAAGTAGAATCAACAACCAATTGTAAATAAAAAAGGTAATTGGTGAACTTTTATTAAACACTTGATCACCAGATAAATAAAGTGTATTTTTAAAGTGAAATCCTGCTTTTTCACTCCTTAAACACTTTTTTATGGAATCAATCAACCAGCTGTTAGACACATGTTCTTCGGCCGAAAAGACACAGTTGATAGAATTTGCTAAAATTAAGAATCCTCCCAGTTCGAAAAAGTTAATGCTCATGAAACTCTTTGTGAGTCAACCTAACCTATCTGATTCTGAATACGCTCAAAAAATATATAAAAAGCCCGAAGGAGCTGCATACTTTCAACTCAAAAAAAGGGTAAAAGATGAATTTGAAGAGCTTTTATTACTGTTAAAACCAACTTGCATAAATAAAGAAAATCAGCTTCACATCGGATGTTCTGAATTGCTTCTCAAAAGCCAACTTATACTTGCAAGGGGCATCCGATCTGAGGGATCCAAATTGCTGGAGAGAGGGCTAAAAATGGCAATTAAACACGGATTTCATGACTTAGTATTGACAATTTATAGTACAGCAGTTCGATTTGAGATTTATGAAGTTCTCAACAATAATGACTTACCGGAACTTGAGATCGCCATCAAAAGTCATTTGCAATTATTAATTAAGAAAAATTACAAAAAATCTGAGGAGCAAAAACACTCTAAAAACCAACATCTAAAGACGATGATCAGTCAACTTAATTATAGCCGGAATTCCTGGTTTATTTTGGATGATATCAATCGATCTATTCAATATAAAGAATATGAAAATGCATTATCTCAAGTAAATGATGCGGAATCAGATTGGAATTATACTACTGAGTCTAGAACAAAGGATGAATTAGTGATAGCGAAAATGTCTATTCTTCTTGCAAAACGAGATTTTACCAAATTACTAGAAGAATGTATTGACTCAGTGGACACTTCTAATTTTTCACGAGAAAATGAGCTTAGGCATTCGCTGAATCATTGGCATGCCTTATTCCACCTTAATAAGACAGAGGAAGCACAACAAATTCTTCGGAAAAACTTGATGAAGCTGGATTCTAGTCAACTTCCAAAGTGGAGTTATCTTGAAGCTTTTATTCACTTCAAGCAACGGAATCTTAAAACTGCACTCAAGCAAATTCATGCTTACCAAAAATATTTGAAATGTATTCCTGAATATTACTTGGGTTCAAAAATGCTGGAACTGATGATACTTTTTGATCAGAATGATCAGGACTGGCTAGAATACAAAATTGAGAACTTCCGGAAACTAATCTCTAGGTACAAATGCAAGACATACGGAAGGATTTATCTCGCATTTCAGCTCTTTTCAAAGTTACAAAAATCACTTTTCAAACCCGGTCAATTTGACTTGATCCAAGATCCCTCTCTTATTGAATTACAAAATGAAGTTGACGGCTTAGAGTGGAAACCTAATACATCTGAATTAATTCGTTACGATAGTTGGATTATCACATCTATCAAAAGGCAATATTTCTAAATCAGCTATTTCCCGTACAGAATAAACTTTTCCAAGAGGCAATATATTCTTGGTTTCTAAGAAAATTTTATGTCAACATTGATTAAATTATTTTTACCATTCAAATGATTTTCAGCTAATTATAATTTTTTAATTCTTATTTATCGCATAAATCATCAATATAATTTCCTGTCTATTGCGAACGAAGTTGAATACCTTGAAACAGGTTTTTATCCGTCTATTTTTCCATCATTTTTTATTGAGATATGATTGACCAAGTTTTAACTGCAATTGTTGGGTTACTAAATAACCATATTGGAACCTTGGCACCAGAAGTTGTGCTTGGTAATCTGTCCATGATGGATTCAAGTTCTGAGGATGGAACAAACATAACTGACAGGGTTGTACTTTCAGTTGTCAATATTCAGCAAGAAAGCACACTTAGAAATCTTCCGGCAAATCGCCAGATACTTGATAATTCTGGCCAACCTCAAGGTGTAGCCAAGCATCCTCCTCTACTTCTTAATATATTTCTTCTAGTAGGCGCCAATAAAGTTCAATACAATATTGGTCTTCAGAGAATCTCCCAAGTTCTATCATTTTTTCAAAAGAATCCAATTTTCACAGAAGCAGAAATTCCAGCGCTTCCTAGTATGAATCTCGAAAAAATCATTTTTGATATGCATTCTGGAAGTTTTGAGGAACTAAACCAATTATGGTCAATTATGGGGGGCAAATATATACCCTCTGTGTTGTACAAAATGAGAATGGCCTACATCGATAGTATTGAGGAAAATATGGAGATCCCTCTTGTCAAATCTATTGAATCAACTTTTACACTTAAGAACAAATAAGCATGGACAGGATTGTGTCAAAATATGAAAAGCTCTTTTCAATAAGGTTTACACACCCAGTGTATCCCTTTTCACCTTCTCCTACAGGGACTTTAGGCAATTTTCTGAATCTTGAACCAGACGAACCAACTAGGCGATTTTTTCGGAAACATGACATCCATACAAAAATACGGCATGATGAACTGCTTTGCTATATAAGAGTTCAGGAAGGTTTGGATGCTCCATTGTTCCGTTTACCAACCAGTTTTTCCGCCAGATTTTTCCTGAACCTCAAAAATGATTTAGCCAATAAAACTGATGCTCACGATAGCCACGGCAAAGAGAACATCTACCGTTTCAGGATCAACGTCCGTGCATCCGCCAATTCGATGGATTTGTCTTCAGCATCATTAGGAACACAACTATCAAGAGAACCCATTCCGGTTTTCGAAGAAGGAGATCCAGGTACTTGGAGTTCTACATTCATGAATCTGAGTGGCCACTTTGGCATCATAGATATTGTCACTGAAGGATCAAGTACCCATCGATTATTTACTGATGTCAATAACCAAGAATTATTATATACCGCAGCAAATGGTAATGAATATGAACAGCTGTTCACAATTCATTTAAACAACTAAAAGCATAAATCAATCATAAAACACTTGTCCAATGTCACAAATCAATGAATCCGCCATCAAGACACCGGGAGTCTATATTAACGAAGTCCCGCTCTTTCCGCCTTCTGTAGCTCAGGTTGAAACTGCTATTCCGGCGTTTATTGGCTACACCGAGATAGCCATTAATGAAATCGGAGAGCCTCTCGATAATATTCCAACCAAAATTTTTTCCCTCAAGGAGTATGAAAATTATTTTGGTAAGTCAGAAAATGAACAAGGAATAGAAGTAGAAATAGGAATTACGACCCAGGATGGTGCTAGAGTAGCTATGACTGGAGATGCTACCATTACTACTCCGTCAGACTTCACCATGTATTATCACATGAGGATGTATTTTATCAATGGCGGGGGGCCTTGCTACATTATATCTATAGGAAGGACCTCTGGCACCGCTGACCCGGCTGATTATGATGCTGGTCTATTGGCATGTGAATCAGAAGATGAGCCAACAATCATAGTATTTCCAGACGCGGTCAATACGTTGTCTGATGGAGAGTATTACACTTTGATATCATCAGCTATTGACCAATGTGCCAGTCTCCAAGACCGATTTACATTAGTAGATGTGCATACACCAGGCACTAACAACACTACCACGATCAGTGATTTCCGATCTGCATTTACGAAAAATGACAGCCTCAGTTATGCTGCAGTCTACTATCCTTCTTTGAAGACTACATTCGATTTTTCATATGACGCAGCAGACGTGGATGTGGTAATATCCACAGACGGAGTGGATGCACCAGCAGTAGCCATGTCCACATTAGCCACCTCAGAAACAGCAATCTACAACCTAAGTGTAGCAAAAATCAGAGAAAAATTGAGCCCCACTCTACCCCCTTCATCAGCCATGGCAGGTGTCTATGCAAAAGTAGACGGATCAAGAGGTGTCTGGAAAGCTCCAGCAAATGTATCCCTCAATGCGGTCTATGACCTAACTGCAAAAATCAGTGAAGCCGAACAAGGTGGGATGAACATTGATCCAACTTCAGGTAAGTCAGTCAATGCAATCAGAATGTTTCAAGGCAAAGGGTTTTTGGTCTGGGGGGCAAGGACGTTGGCGGGTAATGACAACGAATGGAGATATGTCAATGTGAGAAGGTTTTTTATCATGGTCGAAGAATCATCCAAAAAAGCCACAATGCAGTTTGTCTTTGAACCAAACGATGCCAACACCTGGGTTAAGCTACGAGCCATGCTAGAAAACTACTTGACCCTACTTTGGAGACAAGGCGCATTAGCTGGAGCGAAACCTGAACATGCTTTTTATGTACGTTGCGGAATTGGTCAGACTATGACCGCGCAAGACATATTGGAAGGGCGCCTCATTGTCGAAATAGGCATGGCAGCGGTTCGTCCAGCAGAATTCATCATTCTCCGCTTCTCACACAAGATGCAGGAATCTTAACCGCCAACCTCAAATAATTCTATAACTCTAAATACAAAATATTATGGCCAATTATCCTCTTCCCAAGTTCCATTTTCAGGTAGAGTGGGGCGGAACAAAAATCGGATTCAGTGAAGTAACAGGTCTTGAAGTGACTATAGAACCAATTGAATACCGCGATGGAGCAAGTCCGGAATACCATAAAATCAAAATGCCGGGAATGCAGAGCTTTTCAAATATCACGCTCAAGAGAGGCATATTCAAAAGTGACAACGAGTTTTACCAATGGTGGAATACCGTTTCATTAAATACAATTGAAAGAAGAGATCTGATCATATCACTTCTGGATGAAGAGCACTCTCCAGTAGTGGTCTGGCGTGTAAAAAATGCCTGGCCTATTAAGGTGCAATCCACGGATTTGAATTCAACCGGTAATGAAACGGCAATCGAAACGATGGAGATAGCACATGAAGGGCTCTCCATGATAAACGAATAGTTATGTTTTCACATCCACCTGTAGGTTTTCATTTTTCTGTAGTATTTCAATTGTTTCCACAAACACCAAACGATTTCAGGTTTCAGGAAGTGGCTGGATTGGACATGGAAATGCAAATGGAAACTGTTATTGAGGGAGGTCAGAACCGTTTTACCTGGGAGCTACCTGTGAGAGCTCAATACAAAGATTTGGTGCTAAAAAGAGGGATGTTTATAGGTTCCGGGATTTTGATGTGGTGCAAAAATGCATTTGAAAACTTTGTCTTTGAGCCGGTCAACATCATCATCAGTTTACTCAATGAAAACCATATCCCTGTTCAATCCTGGTATGTAGTGAATGCTATCCCAAAAAAGTGGTCAGTTTCCAGTTTCAATGCCGAACAAAATTCAATAGTCATTGAATCAATCACGCTGAGCTATCAGTATTTCGACATCATCAGTTTGGACTCTGCCCTTTCGCTTGCTGGAAATATCAGTGCATCAGGGAGTATAGGATTTTAACCACTGAGCTATGCCGATAGAAATAAGAGAACTTCAGATTAGAGCGGCAGTAGGGAATAGCACAAGTACTCCCAGCTCTCAACAGTCAGCTCCAGCAGACCTTGACCGGGTCAAGCAAGAAATAATAAAAGAAGTAACAGAAGATGTTTTAAGACTGATACAGCTAAAACTTGAAAGGTAATGCTAGACTTAAGCCAAAAAGCCGAAAAACTATATGTGCAAGCATATAGTGATGCAGAATTCGAAAACCCGGTTCCTGAGAATAAATTCAGTGCCTTGATCAATCCGGCTAGCTATAATGTCTCCTATAAATTTGAATTTGATGCTACCCAAGCTCCTGGAACTTCAGGTGCAAATATGAAATTCAACAGGATTTTACCCGGAGATTTCAATTTCGACTTTTTGTTTGATGGAACAGGTGTGGTGAAGGACATGTCAGTCTTAAGTTTAGGAATAGCCAATCCATTTGAAAAACCCGGAACTGTCACCGAACAGATAGAAGCTTTCAAGCAGAAAATCATCGATTACCAATCTGACAAACACCGCCCTTATTACTTGAAAATCCACTGGGGAGAGTTGCTTTTTAAAGGAGTACTTAAGCAAATGGATATCGAATACAAGGTTTTTGCACCAGACGGGAAACCCATAAGAGCAATTGCCAAATGCCAATTTGCAGAGAGTATTGCGGACGTGGAAAGAACCGCTAGAGAAGGCAATGAAAGTCCAGATATCACTCATGAGCGGATCTTTGGTGGAACGGATCGTCTGGATAGAATGACCGAAAAAATCTATGAAAAGGACAGCCATTATATCAATGTTGCGGGGTTTAATTCTTTGGATAGTTTCAGAAACATACCAACTGGTTCAAAAATCTATTTCCCACCATTAGCCAAATAATTCTAAAATCATGATTTCTACTGCAAACAGGGAACTAGTCACTTCAAAAATCCTATTGGGAGCCAGTCAAACTGCAACTCCCGGTTCGGAGGTTTCAGGACGTGTTCAGGTCCTTGATATTACTGTATACAGAGAGTTGAATAAGATCCCGTATGCCACGATCAGAATTGCGGATGGTTCGGCAGCCGATTCAGATTTTGAAATTGGAAACAGTGGTGAGTTTTCATTAGGGAAAAGCATTGACATCAAGCTCGGATATAATACAGATGATGAGTCAGTATTTAGAGGAATTATAGTTGGAAACTCTCATGCCATTCATGGCAGGCAGTCTACGCTCGTCCTTACATGCAAGCATGAAGCGGTAAAAATGACCATTTCTCCAAAAAGTAGACATTTCAATGAAGTTATGGACAGCGAAGTCGTGGAACAGATACTTCAGGAAAATGAATTAACCGATACAGACATCCCCTCATTTGGCAGTACACATGAGCAATTACTGCAAGCTAACGTGAGTGATTGGGACTACATCTTAGGTAGAATAGACTCCAATGGTATGGCCTGTTCTATAGATGGAGCAAAATTTAAGGTGATCAAACCTGATCCTTCTGAAAACTCCGTACACACGTTGACCTTTGGGTCCAACATCATTTCTTTCCGTTCTGAATCCGATATTCGGTCCCAAGCTACTGTCGTCAAGGCCTCTTCTTGGGATTATGCCAATCAAGCACTCCAAGAAGTAGAAGGAGCAGACTTGGCTTCAGCTTCTCCGGGAAATGTCCCTGCGTCTTCCATAGCTGATATCAACGGACAGGAATATGTCATCAAAACTTCTGGAATGCTTTCAAGCGAGGCATTACAATCCCTTGCAGATGCTAAAAAGCAAAAACAATCCCTTTCAAAAATAAAAGGGAAAGTAGAATTTTCGGGAAGTGCGGAAATTATACCGGGCAATTGGATTACAATTGAAGGTGTTGGAGAACAATTTACCGGGAAGGCTTTTGTCAGTGCTATTCGTCATGATGTACGTCAGGGCAATTGGGTTACAGAGGCAACTTTAGGTTGGGAGGAAGATTTTTATACTGAGAAATTTAACAGTACTTCCATCAGTTCTTCCTCAGGGCAATTTTCTAGAATTCAGGGATTACATATTGGTGTAGTGACAGACATCATAGATCCCATGGGGGAAGGAAGAGTAAAAGTGCGTTTGCCACTCGTCAATCCTGATGATTCAGGGATTTTTGCAAGAGTTTCCACTATGGATGCTGGAGATAGTAGAGGCACATTTTTTAGACCCGAGATCGAAGATGAGGTGATCGTTGGCTTTATAAATGACGACCCTTCCCATCCAGTCATTCTTGGAATGGTGCATAGTAGTGCCAAACCCACCCCTTTTGAACCAGAAGATGCCAACGACATAAAGGGCTATGTGTCACGATCTGAAATAAAAATAACAATCCATGACGGGGATAAAAGTATCATCATCGAAACTCCCGGGGGAAGGAAATTAACTATGGATGATAATGCCGGAAGCATTCAGATTGAAGATTCAGCAGGCAATATCATCACGATGGATGATAGCGGTATTGTAATGGATTCACCTCAGGAAATCAACCTAAAGGGTGGAACAAAAATCAGCTTTTCCGCTCCACAAATTGCCATCAAAGCGGATATGAAAATAAGTGCTGAAGCTTCCGCAGGATTAAGCCTGAAAAGTGACGGAACTGCAGATTTCGAAGGATCCATGGTAAATATTAAAGGAAGTCTTGTCAAAATAAATTAAGTAACCAATGCCTCTAGCAGCCAGAATTACAGATATGCACACGTGTCCCATGCCGAACCCAAACGGAGTTCCACATGTGGGAGGACCCATATTGCCTGCAGGAGAACCTACAGTCCTAATAGGAGGACTGCCGGCTGCCAGGCTTGGAGATATGGCCACATGCGCTGGACCACCGGACACCATTATTACTGGCTCTGGTACAGTGATGATCGGAGGAATGCCGGCTGCCAGGATGGGCGATTCTACTGCTCATGGAGGAGTGATAATTATTGGTTGTGCTACAGTAATGATCGGAGGATAGTGTTATGGAAAAAATGAATAAATCTTTTCTGGGAACAGGCTGGAGCTTTCCGCCTCAATTTGACAAAGAGGGGGTCAGAACGCATATGCTGAGTGATGAGGCAGATATCCAAAGCAGTCTTGAAATCCTTCTTTCGACTAAACGAGGGGAGCGTGTGATGCGCTCGGACTATGGTTGCGATCTACACGAGCTTGTCTTCGAGCCGCTGACCACCACTTTCAAGACTTATATCATTGACCTAATCCGAACCTCAATTTTATACCATGAGCCTAGAATAGAAGTAGAAAAAATTGAGCTGAACGACACTGGAGAATTAGAAGGCAGAATCTTGATCACGATTTCCTATAGGGTCAAAGCAACTAATTCAAGATTCAACTTTGTCTTTCCATTTTATAAAACTGAAGGTACTGAATTGATATAGCGTATTATGGCTTGCAACGACAAAAACCCATTGACCAGAGAAGGCATAGATCGGCTGACTAGAAAGCTGAAGGCACTTCCTCCCACTTTTGCCAAAGTGGATGAAAGGTCTGTGGAGGACCTCATGCTCTTTGCTAAAAGGTATGCAAACTATCTTCAGTATAAGAACCAAAATAATACAGACGAAGGGACCTGGGAGCCCTTGATGAAAGTAGATATTTCAGTGGTCTTAGCCGTGGTATTGTCAATCGATTTACTCCAACTATCAGATTACCTTAAGCTTCTTAACAAGAAAACTAAGCTCGCTATAGCCAATGGGGAGGAACCTGAAGCAAGGTTGCAGTTCAAATTCCTTTTTGATGTTATTTTCTCTCTGGTAGATTTGATCGATGAACAATGTGGTTTTTTAAGTGAGGAATCAGAGTACCAAAGAATCATCCAGTCGGTAATTAATTCCAAACTCAATGCTCCATTTTCTAGATTATTTAATTTCTGGACAGACCAATCAAGTTTGATATCCCCATCCAACCAGACTGATTCCAATGCACCTTTTCCTACCATAGATTCTCATAGCCCACTTTCCTTGGACTTCTTTGCCCCTACCTCAGACAAATTGAATATTACAATTCCCGGGACGGACATAAATGAAAAAATCAGTCATGTTATCAACCATAACCTATTCAACAATCAAATAACTGTCTTTCTGGGGGGAGTATCTTCAATCCTACAAAATGCACGAGGCTTACTTGAAAAATCACTGAACAATTATTCCAGCCATGAACCACATTATGGCCTTTTTCTAACTTTTTTAAAACTATTCAAATCCGCTCAAGATAGTCTAAATGAGTACAGCAGGAAGCATCTGGATTTTTATTATAAGGATGTATTACAACTAAAAAACCAACAGCCTATTCCTGACCAAGCACATTTGACTTTCGGGCTACAGAAGCATATTCAACAACACCTGCTTCAAAAGGGAACATTTTTCAAAGGAGGAAAGGATGCAAATGGAAAAGAATTGAAGTACAGCCTTGTCAATGATGTGGTTTTCAATCAAGCAGAGGTCAGTGAAATCAAAGCATTTCAGATCCATAATAAAAATCTCTTAGCTTTTCCGGTAATCAACAGTGCAGATGGGGCAGGTGAAAAATTTGAAGGAGATGATAAAAGCTGGTTTGCTTTTGGAGATCGAAAAGTCGAACTTACCAATGGAGCAGGATTTGCCATTGTTTCCAATCTATTATTCCTCAGAGAAGGAGCAAGGACCGTTTCTGTAACTGTGCAGTTTGCTAAGCCTTTGAAATCCAAATCCGGATTCTCCAAATTTACTCTCCTGAGAAGCCGTAAAGTAATCCCATTTATAATCAACCTGACAGGTGAAAAAGATTGGGTAACAAAGAATGTGGATGCTGTGTACTCTGAGAATCAAGATACGCTGAACTTGACTTTTTCTTTGGGAGTGGAAGAGCCTCCACTTTTACCTTATTTAGAAAAAACCCACAAAAAGAACTTCAAAACTGATTTGCCATTGATGATGGCTTACTTGGATCAAAAAAGCAGTAACTCATCCTATGCAGATTTGATGGATAATCCTATCACTTCCATCAAACTTTCGGTAGCAGTGGTAGGAGTAAAAGATCTAGCTCTCAGCAGTGATGGGGGCTCCATAGATGCTGCCAAGCCTTTTAAACCCTTTGGAGATTTTCCAAAAAACAATGCAAGCTTTTATATAGGTTCTAGGGAAATCTTTCAGAAAAAACTAGATACTATAAAAGTCAACTTCCCAATCTCAGCACCTATCACATGCCAATATCTGCATGGAAATGACTGGGATTCTTATCCGATTGTCAAAGAAAATGATTCCTATTTAGTCCAAAAAAACACAGATGGTAACCGGCTGAAACTCGCTACCATGAACTTTGGAGCCAACACATTTTTACAAGCCACGTCATTCGAAGGAATTTTGAGATTTCGCTTGAATACCAATATTTATTCGCTTGAAGAGTACATGAAGGAAGTAAATAAAGCGCTTGATAATGTGGTAATCAATTCCCAGCAAGGTAATTTTCAAATCAAGCCTATTCTCAGTGAAGCAAGAAGTAATGCTCCACTTGCCATTAATCTTGAAGATGCATCTTCAACACTTATTTCGAAAAATCTGGAAAAAATAGGTGAAATCGCAGCATTGAGTAAAGTATCAGGGAATTCTGTCCCTGTGCCAAAAGAACTGATCTCTGAATCATTTTCGATTGACTATTCAGCATCTGAGATCATTCCAACTGATAGATCAGACCCAAGACATTCATTTTTTCACTTAACTCCATTTGGATACTATCAGCCAACTGCGACTGAAGAACCATCGCTAATTCCTCATTTTCAGCAGAAAGGAGAGTTGTTGATTGGAATTGCAAAAGTGGAGGCTCCTATTACAGTCACATTACTGTTCCTTCTATCTGACGGCAGTTCCAATCCCCTGAAAAGTGAGGAAATGGTCACATGGTCATTTATGGATGCAGATGAGACATGGGTGAATTTTGAGAAAAATAAGGTAAGCGATGGAACGGTAAATCTCACTAGAACGGGAATAGTGACTTTAAGTTTCCCAAAAGAAGCCGTAAAAACCCATACAGCATTAACCACGGACATGATTTGGGTACGAGCCTCTGTGGCAGATAACATGGATGCGGTCTGCAAAATCATAGATATAAAAGCTCAAGGAGCTCTTGCAGAATTGCTCCAAAGTGAAGAGGAAGGGATTGAATTCCGAGAAATACTTCCTTCAGGCACCATTAGCAAACTATGGAGATCTGATAGCTCAATCAAATCAATTACTCAGCCGGCTGATTCAGTGGGAGGAAGGAAAAAAGAGAGCGACTCAGACTATTATCAACGTGTCAGCGAAAGACTTAGACACAAACAACGTGCGGTCACTATGTGGGATTATGAGCATTTGGTGATGCAGGAATTCCCGGCTGTCTATCAGGTCAAATGCCTTAACCATACTGGTTTTTATGAGAAAAATGGGGAGCAAATATTTTGTGAGAATTATCCGGGACACGTAACTGTGATCTGTATTCCTGACCTCAAAAATAAAACCAATATCAATCCGCTCAGACCTTATACGGCTATCGGAACCTTGACAGATATTGGCGTTTTCTTAGAAAAAATTAAAAATCCATTTGCTAGACTCCATGTAGTCAATCCAATGTTTGAAGAGGTACAGCTTGAGTTCGAAGTAAAATTCCATGACCAAATGGATGAGGTTTTCTACCGCAACTTATTGGATATGGAGATCGAGCAGTTTCTCTGTCCATGGGCATGGGATAGCAGCCAAAAAATCAGTTTTGGAGGAAAGATCAACAAATCAACTCTTATCAATTTTATAGAAGAGCGGCCATATGTGGATTTCCTGAGCTGCTTTAAGCTCCATCACATTATCCGTGATGATGAAGGAAATGTTGACAAAAAACACCATGACTTAGAGGAAATCGTGGCTTCAACATCCAGGTCGGTATTGGTTTCACATTTTGAGGAATCCAACCTTGCTACACCTAGGCACATCATTCAAGTAATCCAAACCTGTGACTGCTGATGAAGACCTCTACTACCATACCAAAAAATCCCGAACTGATCCATTCTATGGATTTCGAAAGATTGCGTCAAGAAGGTTTGGCATACATTGAATCTCTCTCAAGTGATATTTGGACGGATTACAATGCTCACGATCCTGGAATTACGATTTTGGAAGCGCTCTGTTACGCCATTACAGAATTGGGATACCGAACCAATTTCGAAATCAAGGATCATTTGGCAGAGGCTAGCGGACAGCCATTTTTCACTGCTAGAAATATTCTGACCTCTGCTCCTTTGACAGTAACAGACTACAGAAAATTGCTGATTGACATTCAGGGGATAAACAATGCCCTGCTATTTACAGACGGAAATCAAGAGGTGCCGATCTTTCTGAATTGCGAAGAGGATATTCTTCAATACGAAAAGACCAATAATGAACTGGTGTTAAAAGGTTTATACACGGTCTTGTTGGATTTGTCCATGGATCTAGAAATGGGCGATATGAATACTGGTGATATTGTCCTGGAAAACATTGCTTTTCCATTTTCGCCCATGGTCGATATGGAAGCTGGAGAATTTCAGCTCAAGTTTGAACTTCCAGGCATTAAAGAAATCAATAAAAAAATCCTAACAAGTGATTTCACTGATTTCGAAATTGAAAAGCATGCGAGCATGAACTGGCATTACCAGTTTAAAATCGATTTAACAGATGGTGAAATCATTGAAATTCCTTTTGTGGTAGGCATTCCTAAAAATCCCTCGAAAGGAAAAATCACTGTCAGTCATGTAGCCCTAATGCTAGAGGACGTGGATTTTGGAACCCTGATTTTAGAAACATACCTAGAGAAAATCACCAAAGCCGACCAAATCATCAAGAATGTTGTCAAGATTCTCCATGAAAACAGAAACCTATGTGAGGACTTTGTTAGTGTTCAGCCCGTAGATTCAGAAGAGGTAGCTTTTTGTTTTGATGTGGACGTCAGTCCAGATACTGACATCGAAAAAGTACAGGCTGAGATTTATTTTACTATTGAGAATTACCTCAATCCGCCAGTGCCATTCTATACCCTCAAAGAACTGATGGAAAAGGGTACACCAACAGATAAAATCTTTGAAGGGCCAAAACTTGGACATGGGTTCATCGATACTGACGAATTAGAAAATGCCCAGTTGAAGCAAGTCATCTATGCCTCCGACATCATCAACTTATTGATGGATCTGGAAGGAGTGCAGGGTATCAGAAACTTCCTTATGACCAGATATGATGAAAATGGAAAACCTGTTGTAGGTCAAAAGGGCATATCTTGGTGTCTACCAATCTCTCTAATGCATAAGCCGGTGATGAGTACGGCTTATTCAAAAATACTTTTTTTCAAAGATGGATTTCCTTTCCTATCAAGGTATGAAGAAGTCAGAGATACTGTACATCTTCTTCATGCTCAAAATGCCACAGGAAAGTTGGTTCCTACTTTTGCAGACCTTCCTATTCCAAAAGGTAACAAGCGAGATACCATTAGCTATTGGCCGATCCAATATGACCTACCAATGGTCTATGGTGTCGGCGAATTTGGACTTCCTCCAGAAGCTGACAAAAAAAGAATAGCGCAGCAGCAGCAACTCAAAGGGTATCTGATGTTTTTTGAACAGTTGCTGGCAGATTTTTTTGCGCAGCTTACCAATGCCAAGAATCTCTTTTCTACAGATGAAATCAGGCAAACGTACTTCTCCCAGTACCTAGGCAGTATAAGGGAAACCGAGGAGATTTTACTTCCAGAAATGGAAAAAGCACTGGCCAATGATCCTATAGATCCAGTAAGCCAAGAATTATGGCAAAAGCTATATGAAAACAAAAACGGGTTTTTAGAAAGAAGAAACAGATTTTTGGATCATTTGCTATCTCGGTTTTCGGAATCATTCAGTGATTATTCTCTAATGATGTACAGGATTAATCTGGAAAACATCAGTCTTGAAAAAATAGAGCCTGAAGAAATCATTGACATCAAGATTAGAACTCTCCAAACCTATCCGGAAATTAGTTATAGCAGATCACTGGCATACAATTATTTCCCTCAGGATCAGGAATTCAACTTAGACGAAACAAAGATTTGGGATACTGATAATGTCTCAGGCTTAGAAAAAAGAGTAAGCCAGCTGACTGGAATCAAGGATTTTACCAGACGATTTCTTTACTGCATCAAGCATGTGGAAATCATCTGTGAGGAGATAGAGGTAGGAGACGAAGTTCATTGCATGCATTCTTTTTCTCTGACCTCCCGAAATGGAATACGATTACTTTCCAAGCAATATGAGGAAAAGTCACAGGCAGAGCAGGTCTTGGAAGAGGCTTGGGAATTGGCAAATGACCCAGAGAACTTTCACTATACCACAAAGCATGTCAAGCTCAAAAAGCAGAATTCAATCATTTTATCCAGTGAACAGACCTTCTCAACTGAGGAGGAAGCGATGGCTATAATCGCTGAACTAGTAGCAGAATTGTCAGGAGACTGCCCAGATCCAGAAGGTTTACACCTAATAGAACATATACTATTGAGGCCGAAAACCGAAGATTTTAATTTAATGGAAGTGTGCCTTCACGACTGTGATTGCCCATGTGAGCAGGATATCTACTCATTCAGGATTTCTGTCGTATTGCCGCATTGGCCTAAGCATTTTGACAATATGGCTTTTCGCCAATACTTCGAAAAGAAAATCCGGGAAGAAGCACCAGCACATATACAGTTAAAGGTCTGCTGGGTCAGTAATGAAAAACTTCGGGAATTTGAATCCAGCTATAAATCCTGGACTGAAGAACTCGCAAAATTCACAAGCGATGGAAATAATCCCATTGCGTATCAGGAGGCCAATGATAGAATACTGGCACTATTGGCAAAACTCAATTCTGTGTATCCAAAGGCCACACTTCACGATTGCGAAGAAAGTGATGCCGACAACAACCCTGTCATGCTGGGTAAAACAATTTTAGGAACTCAAAAATTATAATCATGCAGCCTTTACAATCATACCCCGTTTTTGAAGCTGATCAGGTATTGTCCAACGGACACTTGAACAACTTGTTGAACTACCTAGAACAACAGGAAAGGCTGACGCGCATCAAGCTCCTAGGTAGAGGCATAGTATGTGGCTTGGAAATCAGTACCTCCAATACTGCCATCAGCATCAGTAAAGGCTGTGGACTAACTTCTCAAGGATATCTCGTGCATCTCTGCGAAACTAATTTCACTCATTATACTGAATACGTTCCTCCAGTTCTTCCCAATGACCTATATTTTTTGACTCAGTGCAGCACTGAAAACAGGGAAAACATCCCCTACTATGGAGAAAAAGGCATTTTTGAATTGATCCCAGATAATGATAAAGAAACGGAAAATAAAAAATCGCTGAGTACGCTCAACTTAGCCGATTATGCAGTGGTTTTGTTTCTGGAGACAGAGCAAATAGATCTCAAAAACTGTGATACTCAAGACTGTAATGACAAAGGGAGCAGAATGGATTTTGCTCTGAAAACCTTACTTGTCAATAAGAAGCTAATGTCATGGGAGAAATGGATTTCTTTCAATTCCATCTTTCTCAAAAGGTATAATGTCCCTGTAGGAGATCTTAAAACCAGTGAAGATATTCTTCAAGGTTTTTTGACTATCACCGATGATCAAACCCTGAAAAGTCTTTCTGAAAATTTGATCCGCAGCTGGGATAGATATGCAGGACTTCTTGGACTACCTGAAGAGAACCCACTCAAAGAATTAAACCTGATTGATTTCAAAAAGAAACTATCCGGCAATACGGGACAAAGAATCTATTTGCAGTATTTCTATGATTTTATAGACGATCTGGTCAAAGCCTACCTCGAATTCAGATCCGAAGTCAGAAATGTTTTTGGAGAATGCTGTCCAAATGAAATGGATTTCCCACTACATCTCATCTTGGGAATGGCCTCTGAAAATACGTCGTTGGGAAAAAGAAACATCCATCGTCACTATTTTGAGCCATCACCTATTCAAGAGGGTCAGGCAAAAAATAAAGAGGAAGCCGCTTCCCTTTTAGAACGGCTAGTAGCGATGGTCAATGGATTTAGTGGTGAAAGATTGTCCGAATCTGAGCCGATCATCATCACGCCAAATACTTTAGGGGCTGGGCATATCAGCCACCGGGCCATCCCTTATTATTATGACTGGAAAGCTGTCAACCCACTATGGTATTTCTGCAAAAGCTACAACGGCAATGAGCGATATAATTTGGGTTACCAAGCTTCGCAACAAATCGATGCTCCGGAACCAGTAAAAAACCCGCTACTCTATGATATCGAAAGGTATAACGCCTTTAGAATTGAAGGGCATGTCGGAAAAAACTACCGGACTGCCCTGACAGAAATTATACGCAAAAAGCAGGAATTCAACCTACCCTTTGAAGTTTTAGCGCTCAATGCTATAGACTTTTCAGCCATTTTGAATGGTAAAGGTATCCAATGCCATGTAGAAGATCTTGCCTCTGATTACCGGGTGATGATTACCGGAATCGTATGTCAACTACAGCAGATTATAGCTTACGTGGGAAACCTCAGGCCAAAAAGAACAATTGAAGCCAACACGAATCTGAGGACGGAGGCTATAAAAAAAGACTTTTACATATCCAAAAATATAGTGGATATGCAAAAAATAATAAAATCGGATCTTTCAATAAATAAGCCGATCAGTATTTCAAATGCAGATATCATCAATAAGCTCGCACTTCGGGATGTCGAGGAAGGAGAAAAACTGGCTGACTTTGTTGCCAAAGACGTTAGCTCATTCATAGTGAGTGATAAAGCATTTTTCGACTACATCATCAAGCAACCAGATCTCTTATTGATCTTTTTGCAACAATTGGCAGAAATAGTAAAATACTTGCTTTCCTTCGATCTAGGCCAATTTGATGAAGAAGCTTACAATAAACTATGGACACCATATTCCAAAACTGTAGCAAGCCTAATCAAGGAGGCAGCTAGCTCAGAAAACGAAGAAATCAAACACTACTTTTCAGAAGGCAACACTCAACTACTCTTCAAATGTGCCAATGAAAAACTGTTTGCACTGAAAGACGAATATCTAAAAAGAGTTGAACAGTATGCTGCAGCGGTCAATTTCAATGAATATTTCAAAAAGCATCCTGGCATGGAGCACAAAGCCGGAGTTCCAAAAGGCGGTACTTTTATTTTGGTGTACAATGGCGAAACGCAAAGGCTACTGACCTTACCAGATTTAACTCTGGCGGCTTTAAACACTGAATTCATCGCTAGGGATACTTTTACAAATTTGACCTCAAGAGCCACTGAAACCAGAGTAGCAGATACGAAAACCTCGGCCGCTGAAGCAATAATCAGTAAGCCAGAAAGTCTGACCAGGCTAAGTGCTTCCAAAAGAACAGAGTTTGAATTTGCCTCTGATCTCATCAAAAATCTGAATCTAGGTGAGGCTGCTAAAAGTGTTTTGGACGAGCTCAATATCAGGGATAAGGCAATTCGGGAGACCGCAACTCCGATAACCAAAGGCACGGTGATCGCAGATTTCTATCTTCCTTACCTCTGCTGCAGCGATTGTCCACCTATTGCTTATGTCATTCCTGAAGTCGAGGAACCAGAAAACAGAGGTCCGATAGCAAATGCTGGTGAGGATCAAACTATTACTCTTAGGCCTGATCAGCCAATTTCTATCACTTTAGATGGATCAGCTTCCAAAGATGAAGACGGAACAATCAAAACCTTTGCATGGAGTCAGCTGAGCGGTACTCCAGTTACTTTGAAAACACCAAACAAGCCAAAGGCAACAGCTGAACTCAAAGCTGACGGGGTTTATGTTTTTACTTTGAAAGTCACTGATGATAAAGGAGCCGTTGGCGAAGACACTGTATCCATCAATGTTGTTTCAGAACCAGAAAATCGAGGTCCTCAGGCCGATGCAGGAAGGGATCAATCTCTTACCCTTGTACCTGGTCAGCCAATTTCTGCCACTTTGGATGGATCAGCCTCCAAAGATGAAGATGGAACTATCAAAACCTTTGCATGGAGCCAGGTAAGTGGCTCAACAGCCACACTCAAAACACCGGAAAAAGTCAAGACTGCTGTAGAGTTAAAAGAAGCTGGGGAGTATGTCTTTGCGTTGAAAGTGACCGATGATAAAGGTGCTTCCAGTCAAGATGAGTTGACTATCAACGTAGTAGCCGCTCAGAGCAATCCTCCAATTGCAGAGGCAGGTGATGACATTTCTCTCACAATCGCCAATCCTAACAGTCCAGGTAGGACTACTTTAGATGGAACAAAATCTGTGAATCCGGATAACGGTGAGTTGACTTTTAACTGGACTTTGGCAAGCGGTCCTACCAATCCAAGTTTCCAGACACCAAACCAAGCAAAAACCAATGTCACTGGCCTTTTGGAAGGGGATTATAAATTCCGCTTGGAGGTTAAGAATAGCTCAGGTAAAAGCTCCAGTGATTCTGTTTTAGTCAAGGTTACCAGTGCCCCGATAGTTGAAGAGCCTAGAACAAAAACTTGTGGTTCTTTGGCAGATATTCTCGAAGCATTTGCAGCTTTCGACAAAACAGAACCGACCACCAATTTCAAAAAATTCCTAGAAACTTTAGGTTCATATGGTGAAATGAAAGAATTCTTCACCAGCATGAAAACTATCTCCAGTTCAAATACTACAAAACAAATAGACTTCTTCGCCTCCGCATTTGGTCGAGCCGGTCTGGTTTCAAAATTGAGGGATTGGCTGGTAAGCATCCAAAATATCATGCTGGAAATAAAGGAATTCAGAGGATTTGGACTCCAACTTTATCAAATCCTAACCCTGCTAATAAACTATATTGTCTGCATTCAAAAAGAAGATTACGATGCCGCTAAAATACCGATGGAAAAGGTATTCGATGTTATAGAGGAACATGCCAAAAATTGGGCAGAATTGAGGGAAGGTGGAGAATTTGGCAGAGTTGAAGTAGCCTTAATAGCTAAAATAGAAGCGGGCTTCACAGCAGCTTCCACCCAGACCACAGCGAATGGGGAAGCCACTGCAAAACCAAAATATCTGAGAAGAATTAAAATTATCGAAGGAATTCTATAAAGGAAAACAATGAGTCTGACCCAAAACCATAAAGTCCATACAGCTTCCTTTCAGGTAAATTTTGAGGGGATTGAGGAAGGATTAGGCTTGCAGGATAACCTGGCTCTTATTTTCTACGAAAAAGTGATCCCCGCATTAGAAAAAGAATTTGACGAATTTGCTGACCCAAGTAGCACTTTGGTAATCAACGAATTGGAATTAGACTGCGGGCTCCTAACGAGTGAAAACTGGGAAGAAGAGCTACTTCAAAAAGTCATCCAGCAAGTTCGGAAAGAACTGGTCTCATCCCAAACGGAAAAACCAACAGTACTCACTCGAAAAGAAAAAGCAACAGAGGTGTTTTTCTATTTTTTAGAAAAAGGTTTTTTCCCATGGAACAGTCCTTTTTCCACTCCAATTGAATTGGAAAGAGAAGTAATCTTGGACAATGCTTTTTGGGGTAAACTTTCCGCTTCATTCCAAAAAACTGTAATAAACAGAGATAGATTTAACAGGTCTTTTACCCAAAAATTCATAATCCGAATCTTCGAAAAACTAGCCGAAAAATCCAATCCCCTATTATTGGAAGTGGTCAATCATTTTCTGAAGCAAAGCAAGGAAAAGAACCTAAAAGAATTGCTGGATCGGGTTTTGTCTTCATCACTTTATCAAAAAGAAATATCAGCTAGAGAGCTTCTTAAAACACTTATTTTCAGTTCTAACGAAGAGAATTATCTACTTATCGCAAACTTCTTGGGGTATAAATTAAAGAAGGATATTGGATTTCGAGAGGAATTCTTGGCCATGCTCTCGGATATCCAAAAACCTGAACTTTTACCAAGGACCAGGCAGCTATTGCAAACTATTCAAAACGACCATCCCGATATTATGGAAGAGCTAGGGGTTTCATCCACGGAATTTAGATCCGTATCACCTATTAGTGATTCTCGAAAAAGTACGGATAAGGGTATAATCCTGAAAAGTAAAGAAATGGAATATCCGCTTAATAGCGATAGTTCTAATTCTTCAGAGCCGAAGATGGATAAATCAAATCCAGAAAAACCTGTAATTGATGAAGATATATATGTAGAAAATGCGGGTCTTATCCTTCTACATCCATTTTTAGGAGGATTATTCAGCAATCTTCAGTTGACGGAAAATGGGAAATTTGTTGCAAACCGAGAGATTTACCTGGCAGCCAAAGTGCTCCAATTTTTGGTTTATGGCGAAAACGAACTGACAGAAAACTACTTCGTACTCAATAAAATTTTATGTGGATTGGGAGTGTCTCAGGTGTTGAACTTGGACAGTAGGCTCAATTCCGAAATTAAAGATGAATGTATAGAGCTCCTACAGGAGGTCATCGGACATTGGGCAATTTTGAAAAATACCAGTGTAGATGGTTTAAGAGAGACATTCTTAAAAAGATCCGGCAAATTAAGCCAGGTGGAAAAGGGTTGGAAGCTCACCGTAGAACGCAAAACAGTAGATGTGCTTTTGGACAAACTACCATGGGGGCTAGGAATTATCAAGCTGCCTTGGATGAATGAAATGTTGTATGTGGATTGGAATTGACTCAAGAAAATGGCGTTGAAAGAACCTCAAGAAAATATTGATCGGAAAAAAATTCTCCCTCAAAGAAGGGCTTTTTTCCAAAAAAAACTAGCTATCAACAGTCCAGGAGATAAGTATGAGCAGGAAGCAGATAGGGTTGCAACCGAAGTTGTCAATTCCGAAAAATTTTTTAAGCCTCAAATATCCCCGATCCTTAATAGAAGTGCACAAAAAGATAAGCTAGAAGTTCCAAAATCACTGGAAAATAATCTTCAACAAAATACACAGACAGGAAGTGTATTACCCCAAGGTATAAGAGCAAGTATGGAATCAGAGTTTGGAGTGGATTTCAGTGGTGTGAAAATCCATCATGATTCCGAAGCTGAGCAAGCAAGCAAAATTCTAAACGCCAACGCCTTTACCTATGGAAACCATATTTACTTTAATCCCAAAAAATTCAATCCCAACTCCAAAGCAGGAAAAGAATTAGTAGCACACGAGCTTACACATGTGGTGCAGCAGGGTGCAGCACCAAAGATGGAAATTCAGCGTGATGATGACGAAACTGTAAGTCCGGGCCCGGAAGAAGAAACCGAATTTGAGTTCGATTATGACTTATTACCTCCTTCAATTCAATTTTCTTTGGGCCAATGGATGTTGGAAGCAAATACCAGTCAGGTTGCCCTTCAGTTTACCCAAGGATTGATGAGAACAAGATTTGGTTACAATTATGGTGGAAATTTAACCTTAGGTACAGGTTCTCCTTCCGGAAGTACAGAACTAGGATTTAACCCTCACTCCCCGGCGATGTCGTTTGGTCTAACTCAAGACAGGTTCAGGTTTGGGGCAAATGCAGACTTTACAACTGGAGGGTTTGGATTCAATTTAGGTTATGGTTCAAGGTTATTACCTATGCCGTTTGATTTGGCTGGACCTGTCAATGCAGGTTGGGCTGGGGCTAGCGGTATTTTGGGAGATATTGGCAATATGCAAGACCCAATAAGTTTCTATCAAAACCATGGAGACAATATTGATGAAATCATGGGAGCAGTAAAAGCCCTACAGCCTCTTGCAAATGAAGAAAATCAGGGTTTTGGTGTTGGATTACGCTTTACTTATAACCCACAAACTGGAGCATTGTTTCATGCAGGAGCTCAATGGATGTTTTAAGAAATAATGGGGAAAGAAATTCTTCATATTGTATCCTATCTTCAAGCAATCACTTCTCAAAGATTGGAGTCATACTTTGGAGAAAAAGGTATCTCTTCTTTTCCGGATTTTGAATTATCTGGGAGTTCTCCATTATCAAACTTTCTTAATCATTACAATCTAAGTAAGTCGGAAATTGTCCTTCTCATCTCTGCATTGACTCCCCACATTCTTCCGGGATTTTTTGACAAAATAATTCAAAAATTTCTCCCCAATGGAGGGGATTTTCCAGAATTCGGAGGAGTCAAACTTGACCACCACCGGGGAATGATCCCAACAGGAGAAACAGTCCTATTCCTATTGGCTGGAATGGATATACAGGAGCGCCTGAGCTATTTCTCCCTCTTTGACCAAAGCAACCCGCTGATAAAACACCACATTATTTCCCTGAACCCAGTCAAAACCGGCGAACCTAGGCTAGGTGGAACGCTGGTGATGGATTCCGAATATGTGGAGGTGTTCACATCAGGTAAAATCAGCCTCCCAACTCTCAGCATCAATTTCCCTGCTGAGCATCTTCAGACCGAAATGACCTGGGAGGATCTAGTACTACCCGAGCAAGTCTGGAATCAGATCAATGAGCTGCAGATTTGGCTTAAACACAAGGAATCTCTACTTACTGAATTTGATTTGGGAAGGAAAATCAAACCTGGATATAGAGCATTGTTTTATGGCCCACCAGGAACGGGAAAAACTGTGACTGCTACGCTTTTGGGAAAATATACGGGCAGGGAAGTTTTTAGAATAGATTTATCAATGATCGTTTCCAAATACATCGGCGAGACAGAAAAAAATCTTTCGGCACTTTTTGACAAAGCAGAAAACAAAGACTGGATCCTGTTTTTTGATGAAGCAGATGCAATTTTTGGAAAGCGGACTGGAGTCAGGGATGCCCATGACAAATACGCCAATCAGGAAGTCTCTTATCTACTACAAAGAATTGAAAGCTACAATGGTCTAGTGATCCTGGCTTCCAATTTCCGCAACAATATCGATAGTGCCTTTGTCAGAAGGTTCAATTCCATGGTGTACTTCCCTTCTCCGAGAGCTGAGGACAGGCTTTTGATATGGGAGAAATCTTTGCCAAAGCAATTTACACTGGCAAAAGATGTTGCGATGAAAGAACTCGCCGAAACTTATGATCTGACAGGTTCTCATATCATCAATATCATACAGTATATCTCTTTGGCCTCAATGGAAACCCAAGATTTCGTCCTTAAAAAGGAACTTCTCATTAAAGGAATAAAGAGAGAAATGGAAAAAGAAGGGAAATGACCTTATAAATTTTTAAATCTATGAAAGATTCACAAGAACAAAGAAAGTCGAGTTCTTCACCTAGAGGAAAAACCAAAGGTTCATTCTTTGCACCTCCATTCATTCAATCTAAACTTACTGTCAATAAGCCAGGTGATAAATATGAACTAGAAGCGGATGCTGTAGCTGACCGAGTGGTGAGTAACCTTTCTTCGCAATCCTCAGTTTTTACCCAAAACCGCCTTTCTAATGAAAATCCTGCTATTGGGGCTTCCAAATCTTCATACCAAACCAACATCTCCCACATCCAAACTAAATGTGCTGAATGTGAAGCTGAAGAAAATAATGAACTTGAGGAAAAAATTCAGAAAAAGCCATCGGCTGAGTTTACACTACAAGCTAAAGAAGGACCATCTTCCCAACCAGAAGTATCAAATACTATTTCAAATGAGTTAAGAAACTCTTCAAACCAAGGCAATCCAATCCCCAAAAAGGTCAAAACCGAAATGGAAGATGGATTTGGTAAGGATTTCAGTCAAGTCAGAATACATACGGATCATTCCGCCCAAAGTATGAGTAAGAACCTGGGAGCTCAAGCTTTTACTTATGGCTCAAATATTTATTTCAATACCGGGAAATTCGAAACCCAGAGTCAAAATGGCAAAAAATTATTAGCCCATGAATTAACCCATGTGGTTCAGCAAAGAGAAATTAGCAATCTCAATATTCAAAGAGCCATTGGAGATGGGCATGATTTAAGCTCCCCTAGATTTGCTAGAGACACAGAACTCGAAGAAGTGTTTGATGGAAATAAAGTCCTTGATAGAGGAGAAAGAGGAGGACATGTGAATAAAATCCAGCACGCTATACAAGATAAAGGCCATTTTCTTCTCCATTTTGGGATTGATGGAGAATACGAAGGGGAAACCGAACGAGGGGTTACTGCCTATCAGCTTGACAAAAGCATAACCACCGATCCAAGAGGAAAAGTTGGGACAGATACCATGGCTGCTTTAGATTCCGATTTCCCAGCTGTTGCTGATAATTCAAGTACCTTAACCCAAAACCCTGCTGACATTGCATGTATTCAAGAAATCCTTTGTCCGTGGAATGAAGCTATTATCAATGACCTTAGAACTGGATCCAGAGTAGTGATTTTTGTGGATAATTTGTTTTGGGCAGATGAAATTTTCCAAGGTGGGTCTTGGCAACCTCATCCAATGCCAGGGGCTGGAGAGACTTCCGGTAATACGATCAGACTGAACATTTCCGATGATTGTGAAGCTGTGGCTCAGACACTTTATCATGAATATCAGCACGCACGTTCTCCAAGAAGATTACGTTCTCAAACTTGGGCAGATGAAGAAAATTATGCCTACTCTTTAGAAACTAACTGGAGCATTTCAAGAGGCCTCAGTCCCGACCCTAGTTTGGTAACAACAGATCCTGTATCAGGAGATACAGTTTTAGACCAAACAGGAGTGGATGCACAGGTAGCTACTTATCCCGGTATGGCGACCAATGAAGAAGTCATTGAAAAAGTGGGCTCAACGAGAGTAAGAGTAAGGAGAGATAATGGTACTGTCTATGTAAGGAATGCTGCAAATGGTGATACAGTCCCTGGACCAAGACAAATTGTAAACCCAAGGACTATTAGGCCTGCAGATTGGCCAACTTGTCCATAAATGATAAAAGATGAAAGTTGAGTTTAATGGAATACCAGTAAGCAAAGTGTATTATTTGGGGCAAACACCTCAAATTACGAACGGGTGTTTCGAAGTCATAAATAATAGCAAAAAACCTTTCTCTTTCATTGTGATGGAGGCCGTTATCACTGATGGAAAAAAAGAACTGCCAATAAACGAATTTCACTTATATAAGCTCCCTGATTACGTTGAAATAGATCAAAAATCAATACATGTGGGAGAGGATGAAGGTTTTAAATTCGATTTGAGTTTTCCATTCATTTCAGTCAATGGATTTAATAAAGAGGATATCAAAGTTTGTGTAAGTATTAAAGTAAATGATGAAATCCTAAGGGCTAACTCTCTTTTGATTTTTGATCTGAGGGCGCCTAAATGATATTTAAAGCTATAGAGTTATTTGATTCAACACTTATGCGGAGAAATGAGCTCATAAATTTTTATGTCTATGAAAGAGTCGAAAGAACAAAGTAAGTCCAGTTCCTCACTTAAAGAAAAAATGAAATTTTCTTTTTTTTCACCTACTCAAGTTCAAGCCAAACTTAAGGTCAATACACCAGGTGACCCTTATGAGCAAGAAGCTGATGCTATTGCCAACCAAGTAGTTTCTCCACAAGGATCAATTGATTCCATTTCGCGAAAAGAGAATTTATCCGGGATACAGACAACGCAAAATAATCCTTTGCAAGGACAAAAAAATAGAACTCCTTCACCAGTAAATAATTCTATTAGAACTACTGGAAAACCTATAGAAAATGAAGTAAGAGAATCTATGGAAACCTCTTTTGGCCAAGACTTCAGTAATGTCAGAATTCACAGGGATGGTCCCGCCAATAAAAGTGCTGATGAGATCAATGCCAAAGCATACACTTTTCAAAATGACATTGTATTTGGAAAGGGTCAATACCAGCCCCAATCTTTTGAAGGGAAAAAGCTTCTTGCCCATGAATTAACTCATGTAGCGCAGGGAACAAAACAAATTCAAAGGGATCCAGATGAAGACGCAGAAAAAGTAGAGCAAGATAAAATCGCAAAGCTAAAGTCCTCGATAAAAGCTGCTTTTTCCCTTAAATCAGTAGAGGATGGTTCTTCTAATTGGACTTCTGAAGAATTGCGGATAACTAAAGAAGGACTCGAAATGATTCCAAAAGCTGATATCTCCGCCCTTAAAGACGTAGTCCTGAAGCGAGTTAATAGTTTGGGTGGTGAAACAGCAGGTCAATTTGGCTCAGAACAATCGGTAGACGACACCACAGTTACCAATGAGTACGAACTTGAAATAGCAGATTTGAATTTCAGTAGTGGATCTACAGAGGCTGAGCAGAAAAGATTAGTCCAACACGAAGTTGGTCATGCCATAGCAAGCCTACCTAGCAGAAAGGCCAATTTAGCAGCAAACGTGGCTTTAGCAAAACTCAATGAAAAGGTGAACCAACAAAATGACAGCGCTGATCCATTCAATACCGCTAATGATGAATTCAATGACGCAGTCACAGATTACAATAGCAAGGCAGACGAGTATAATAATGAATCCGATGCTTCACTCAAAAAACAATTGAAGTCTGATTTGGATGCGTTGAAAAAAATAGTAGAGCAAAAGAGAAAGGTGAGGACAAAAAAGGAAACGGAGTTTAATTCTGCTGAAGGTGCTGCAAAAAAGGCCAAAACAGGATGGGAGAAAAAAGATAAAGAAGCCAAAAAACATAATATTGACCAATCTGACCTAGATACGATCAAAAAGAACTCAGATTCTGCCAAGACGGATCACGATACAGCTTTGGCTAGTTCCAAAGGAAAAATAACGACAGAGATGACCGATCTCGACGAAGCTAAGCAATACGCTACTTCAGTAGAGTCTCTGAGTACTGAAATCGATTCATTTTACACAGAAACCAAGGATCAGGACAAATCCGAAAGTGAAGTAGAGACTTTGATTGTTGAGATCAATAAACTCATCGAGACGAGAGGCCAAGCATTTGAAGCACTTTCCAAAAAAGATGGAAGCCATCCCTTATTGACAATTTTACCTTCTTTTGAAAAGTATCAGGACACATTTTTTCATATGGCAAAGGCCAATGCTTTAGCACATGAAAGATCCGCACGAGTCCAGAAATTTGTAGAGTTTGTAGAAGCAAACAATATCCAACCAATTTCTGATTATGCCAGAAAAAATTGGCCTCATAAACCAGAAGAGTTTTATGCAGAAGCCTATTCTTTTTGGGTATCAAATAAATTAAATACCATTTCCCCCGAACTCCAAAAATGGTTTGATGGCAAGAAATACAAGTAACTCACGCTTTCAACAATAAATTTTACCATAATGGAAACTGTACAGGAAAGAAAAAAGCTCAATACCTTGTCCAATCGAAAGAGGACAAGTTCTTTTTTTGCTCCTGTGCCGGTACAAGCAAAATTGAAAGTCAATGCACCAGGAGATCAATATGAACAAGAGGCGGATACGGTCGCTGACCAAGTCATAAACAGACTTGCTGAGAATTCTTCACATCCCGAGCCAGCCAAAATTCCTTCGTCTAGCCCAAATGAGGCCAACGCCCAATCTGCAAGCGGTGCTTCAAATCAAATAAATATAAGTAAGTCTTCAGCTTCAACTTTCCCGCCCGTTCAAGCCAAATGCAGTAACTGTGAAGCGGAGGAAAAGGAAAATCTTAAAGAAGAGGAAATCCAAAGGATGCCTGAATCGAAGATTTCCCTTCAGGCAAATGTAGGAGAAGACGAGGAAGAATCAACTCTTATGGCCAAGCACGGGGCTACCTCACAACCGACCGTTTCGGATGAAACTGCCAGCCAGCTCTATTCTTCCAAAGGGAGCGGCGACCCTCTGCCTAAAAACACCAAGTCAGAAATGGAGAAAGGCTTTGGAGTTGATTTTTCGAATGTAAGAATCCATACTAACCCTGGCGCTGAAACCATGAGCAAAAATCTGGGTGCTCAAGCATTCACCCATGGTTCAGACATTTACTTCAATTCGGGGAAATTCGACACTCAAAGTCACGGAGGCAAAAAGCTATTGGCGCATGAGCTGACGCATGTGGTGCAACAAAATGGTGGGGCCAGTCATGGGCCAAAAAAATCCCCAATTCCTTTTGATACCATACAAAGAGATGGTTCATCGGAATTGCAACCTTGCACTGAAATAGGATCATGCTTAGGTCGAATTGCTATGATCGCAGATTCACAGAGACGCAATCCACAACCTGCAACTAGTGTTGCAGATGATTTAATGGCCCAATTACGCGGCCCTCTACTCTCAGATCCAGATGCTCTTAGTGAAATGACACTTGAGGTAAGCGAAAGCTTTTCAGCCAATGTATTTGGATTATTTTTAAATCGTTTAGAAACTGATGCCAGAGCTAGAGGAGAAATGTCTCCTCTAGAACGGATGCGTGCACAAGAAGAGCATCAACGCACGATTCCACAAATGCAAGACTTAACAGCACCACGTAGAGGTCCCTATGGAACTCGCGGTCCCGGGGTTGCTCTTCCGGTTATTGCTGGAGTTTTACACCCTTTGTACAATATGTATAGAAGCGCCAAAGGTTTTATACGAGGTGTGATTGGTGGTTTTAGGCAAACCGCCACGCCTAGGGACTATCAACGTCTAGTAGAAAAACTTGCAGGGAGCGTCATAATTACCTCTGTGTTTCCAGTTGTTTTTCTAGCGGGTGCAATTGTTGGGATAGTACAGGATATAGTTGGAGCTATTGTTGGAATCTATAGAGCAGTCGTGAACTTTGATGAAATTGTAGCTTCAGCCAAGCAAATAATAACAGTTATGTTTTCCGACCAAGGAGAACAAGTTGGTGAAGAGCTTGGGATTCAAACGGGAATAGGCTATGTAAGCCAACTCCGCTCTCTCTTATCCCAAAATGTTTTCTCTTTTACTTATAATTTAGGTCGAATTATTGGGCCTACGATTATCTATACTATTATTTCCCTCTTAGGATTACCAGTATTGCTTGGTGCAGGCGGTTTATCATTACGTGTTATTCGTTCAATTCGTGCAATTTTAGGTAGAGTACCAGGCGCAAGAAGATTACAGGCTTTATTACGTCTTCGCAGGATACAGCGAAGAGGGCTTGCACCTGGAGCTGGAGGTCTTGTTATTCAAGGCGGCAGAGTTAGGTTGACTATAGCAAAATTACTCGAGTGGGAAGGTCTTGGTGGACACATGCTTCAACGTCATGGCCCATTTCATACTCGCCAAACATTACTACGTCGAGTTCTAAATGAAACAAGTTTGGATGGTCCGCCCGCACCTCGGGATCTGCCGGGTGGCGCGAGAACAACGGATTTTCGAGTATGGCAAGGTAATAGTCAGCCACACGCTTCAGTCTGGAGAAGTCAGCAGGAAATGCTTGACGCAGTTGGGGAAGTTATTAGTGATAATATTGGTGATATAGAGCGAGTTACTGCAGGTGGAAGTGAATTAATATTGTCCCGAATACCACTAAATAGACACGTAGGAAACGGTTGGGTTACTGCAATACGAGGAAGCGGTGAACGAGGAATATACTGGGCCGACAATTTACAGCATGCAACTGTGGTAATTCGACCCGTAGCTGGAGGAGGTTGGCGGGTACATACTGCTTATCCAGAGCTCTAAGCAACCTAAGGAGTCGGTGCAGAATGCCTTTAAATTTAGCCCGAAGCATTAATTTATTCTTACAAAGCTGAATTTCGACTAGACTTTTTTTAATGAAATCTGAACCCACCCCCATCCTTATTGCATATTTCCAAATAAATACCCACTTTAATTAGATGGTTTATCAGCATACCGTTGGAAATTTCAATTATACCTTTCCAGACCTCAAGACTGTTTTGGCAAAAGCATCTCCAGAAAAGTCGGGGGATGAAATGGCGGGATTGGCTGCCCGAAATGAACAGGAACGAATTGCCGCTAAACTGGTTTTGGCTGATATCCCCTTAAAGCAATTTCTAAATGAGGAAATAATTCCGTCCGAAACAGATTCCATTTCACGTCTGATTCAAGAAACTCACAATGCTAAATCATTTCAATCCATTTCTCATCTGACTGTCGGAGGATTTCGCGATTGGCTATTAGCATATGAAACTGACGGATTCAAAATAGCTCAAATTTCCACAGGATTGACTCCGGAAATGGTGGCCGCTGTCAGCAAAATCATGGCTAATCAGGATTTGATTCTGGTAGCTTCAAAGATTCGAGTGATTACTAAGTTTCGTAATACTCTTGGCTTGAAAGGCCACTTTTCTACCCGTTTGCAACCCAATAATGCAACCGACGATGCCAAGGGCATCATGGCAAGTACGATAGATGGGCTTTTGTACGGTGTTGGAGACGCCGTCATCGGAATAAATCCCGCCTCAGATTCAGCAGAGACCACCTTGAGATTGTTGGAAATGCTAGACAAGCTTCGACAACAATATGAAATCCCAACTCAAACTTGCATCCTTTCGCATGTGACAACCACGATTGACCTGATCAATAGAAATGCACCAGTTGATTTGATCTTCCAATCTATTGGAGGAACGGAAAAGACAAATTCCAGCTTTGGATTCAATCTGAGCATTTTAGACGAAGCTTACCAGGCTGGTTTAGAGTTAAATCGAGGAACAGTTGGATACAATTTCATGTACTTTGAAACTGGTCAGGGAAGTGCTCACTCCGCCAATGGGCATCATGGCATAGATCAGCAAACATGCGAAGTACGTGCCTATGCTGTCGCCAGGAAATATAAACCACTCTTGATCAACACTGTTGTTGGCTTTATTGGCCCAGAATATCTTTACGATGGCAAGCAGGTAATCCGAGCAGGTTTGGAAGATCATTTTTGTGGCAAACTCATGGGTCTGCCTATGGGCTGCGACATCTGCTACACCAACCATATCAATGCTGATCAAGATGATATGGACAATCTCCTTATTTTACTTGGGGTAGCTGGTTGTAATTTCATCATGGGAGTGCCAGGTGCGGACGACGTGATGCTGAATTATCAGAGCACTTCTTTTCACGATCAGTTGTATATCCGCCAAGTGCTTGGACTCAAAAGAGCGTCTGAGTTTGACGAGTGGCTGGTAAAAATGAACTTATCAGACAAAAGCGGGAAACTACTTGACATCAATCCCGGAAGTAAACTTTTGGAAATATGAGCGGTTCTTCCAATTCCTGGGAAAAGTTAAGGGAATTCACCGATGCCAGAATCGCATTGGGAAGAGCTGGTGGTAGCCTTAAGACAGCTGAACTATTACGTTTTCGAAAAGATCATGCACTGGCAAAAGATGCTGTTTGGACAACGTTGGACTTCCCTTTATTGCAGCATGGGTTAGAGAAATTAAACCTCCCTTACCTTATACTGAGTAGTGAAGCCCAAGACCGGGAAACCTACATCAAACGTCCAGATCTAGGGAGAAAACTCAGTCAGGAATCCATTGATACAATTACGAACTCCAATTCCCCGACCGCAGATATTTCCATCCTTATTGCAGATGGTCTTTCCTCTAATGCCATTTCGCTTCACGCAATCAACTTTCTAAAAGAATTTTTACCCTTGATAACCCAATTTTCACTGGCTCCTATTTGTCTGGTCAGTCAGGCTAGAGTTGCAATCAGTGACGAGGTCGGCGAGTTATTTTCCAGCAAACTAGCAATTATCCTGATCGGAGAAAGGCCCGGTCTAAGCTCTCCCTATAGCATGGGGATTTATTTGACATACAACCCAAAAGCAGGAAATACAGACGAAAAAAGAAACTGTATTTCCAATATTCGAGCCGGTGGATTACCCTATGCCTATGCAGCGGGAAAACTCGCTTTTTTGACCTCAGAAGCTCTTCGATTAAAACTATCCGGTGTTGATCTCAAGGACACCTATGACACACAACTATTAACCAATGACATTGGAAAACAGTGAATTGAAACGAACGCTTGGGCCTTTTATGCTTTGGGGCTTGGGTGTAGGCTATGTGATTTCGGGGATGTATTTCGGTTGGAACCTAGGCCTTGCGGAGGGCGGTACGCTTGGACTAGCAGTGGCTACCTTTTTTATTATCATCATGTATGTCACATTCACCTTCAGCTATACTGAGATGGCTTGTGCTATACCCAAAGCCGGAGGAGCATTTGATTATGCCAGATTGGGATTAGGGAAAAACTGGGGATTCCTGGCAGGAATGGCTCAAAGCATTGAATTTATATTTGCTCCACCCGCGATTGCCGCTGCAATAGGAGCCTATTTCAATGTCTTTTTCCCTGAAATCAGTGTCACCACCATTGCCATAGCAGCTTATCTCATTTTCACAACGATCAATATCAGCGGTGTCAAATTCGCCGCGTATTTTGAATTGGTCATTACGATCATCGCAGTACTTGAGTTACTGCTTTTCTCAGGAGTGAGCTTTACAGCATTTGAGTTTGAAAACTTAACTACCAATGCCCTGCCGAATGGCTGGGGCGGGGCTTTCGCAGCGATTCCCTTTGCGATCTGGTTCTTCTTGGCAATAGAAGGCGTGGCAAATGTAGCCGAAGAAGCCAAGAACCCCCAACGGAATATTCTGATTGGATTTGGCTCGGCTATCTTGACTTTAGTGATTTTATGTATTTTGACGTTTACTTCGGCAGTCGGAGTGGACGGTTGGGAAGCCATCGTTTATCCTCCCGGAAGTACTGAGCCATCAGATTCTCCCTTGCCGCTTGCGCTGGCCAAGATCGTCGGGGAAAGCAATATCCTTTATCATCTATTGATTACGGTTGGTTTGTTTGGATTGGTAGCTTCCTTTCATGGAATCATCTTGGCTGCCGGAAGATCCACTTTAGAACTTGGCAGAGAGCGCTACGTCAGTCCTTTTGTGGGGAAAGTAAACGCTAAAACAAAGACTCCAATCAATGCCTTAATAGTGAATATGGGAATTGGGATTTTGGCATTGCTGACTGGCAAAACCGGGGAAATCATTACCATTGCATGCTTTGGAGCATTGACTTTATACATCGTATCCATGATTGCCTTTTTTGCTTTAAGGAAAAATCATGCAGATTTAGAGAGGCCTTTTCGAGTGCCTCTTTTCCCCTATTTCCCAGCTATTGCCTTGGTGATCGCAGTAGTTGCTATGGTAGCCATGAGCATTTACAATTTGAGTTTGATGGCCATTTTCTGGGCTATAATGGCTTTTGGGTATGTGAGTTTTAGATGGTATCAGAGGGAGGGGTAAATACTTTTAATTCCACACTCATACATTTTCCCACAATATTAAACTCGTTAAAATAATAACTATATATTGGCAGCAAAAACCATTTGATGCCAATATATAGATTCGTACATTTAAAGAATTAAATTCATATCCATCGCACAAAATAAACTACATATTGAAAGCATAAAGGATCAATTTCGATCAAATCGGACACTTTCGAGTTCTGACTTGATGGAGTTCTATCGGACTCTTGAGCCAGATGTGAAAAAGACTGCTGTTAATTGGAGGATTTACACTCTTGTACAAAAAGGTATCTTAAATAGAGTTGGACGAGGAAGGTTTTCCCTGAGTAAAGGTGAGGTATATACCCCTGCACTATCAAGCAAACTTAACTCCGTTTATAAAAAGATAAAGGTAGACTTCCCTTTTTTGTCAGTATGTATTTGGAGTACTTCAGTGCTAAATGAATTCATGCTTCACCAACCAGGGAGATATTACCACCTGATAGAAGTTGATAGGGATGCCTTGGAAAGCATCTTTTTTTACTTAAAGGAAAGAAGCTATTCTGTTTTTTTGGAGCCTTCCGAGCAACTAATTAGGCACTATATGATTGATGAAAAGGAGCCTTGGATAGTTAAGTCTCTGGTTTCTGAAGCCCCTATTCAGGAGGTTAATGGAATTCCTACAGTTACAATAGAGAAGTTGTTGGTTGATATATTCTGCGATCCCGTGATATTTAATGCTCAACAAGGGTCTGAAATGAACCAGATATTTAATGAAGCATTTGAAAAATATACAATTAATGAGAGTAAAATGCTACGCTATGCAAGCAGAAGAAGAAGAAGAGAGGAGCTAGATAATTATTTAAATGAAATATCTATATATCGGCACCATATTTAATTTGCTGCCGTTAATTTGAAATGATACGTAGTGACTCTTTACATATTGATTGGATTACAAAAGTGTCCTCCTCAAATAGACAGGCTGACAAAATACTTGTGGAGAAGGTTATTAGAGCAATGCTTTTGGAGGGATTGGTGAAGCAGAATTTAGATTTTATTTTTAAGGGAGGTACTGCTTTAATGCTACTTCTGGATTCTTCCAAAAGGCTTTCCATTGATATTGACATTATAATTGAACATGAACCTGAAGATCTGAAAGAGACTTTTGAAACATTGCTCCAAGAACAAGGTTTTACAAGATTTGAACTTCAGGAACGTAAAACTTCATTTAATATCCATAAAGCTCACTATAAGTTTTTTTATCAACCCATCCACAAAACCCAAGCCGGTGAGGAAAGTATATTGCTAGATATTTTATTCGAAAAAGTGGAGTACTCTAAAATTATTGAGGTTCCTATTAACTCTAAGTTTCTACTTTCAGATGGAGAACCTATTCGAGTAAAAGTACCTTCTATCGAAGATATTCTGGGTGATAAATTAACAGCCTATGCACCCAATTCTACTGGCATTCCTTACTACAAAGGTGAGATTAGCATGAGTATGGAAATCATGAAGCAGCTTTATGATATTGGAAACCTGGTGGACATTGCGGAAGGTGGAGGTCTTATAAAAAAGACTTTTGAAAAATTCGCTTTAACTGAACTTGAATATAGAAATCAACCAAAACTAACAGTTAATGATGTGCTGGAAGATATCTACCAAACTTCACTTTGCCTAGTGAGTAGGGGCGCAGATGGAAAAGGTGATTTTGATCATCTTCAAACTGGCATTCAGCGAGTTTCCAGATTTATTTTCTCAGAGTCATTTCATATTGATAAAGCAATCATTTTTGCATCAAAGGCAGCATACATTTCTACTCTGATGAAATACAATCACACCAAAATTGAAAAATATGGAAATCCAGCTATCATGAAAGATTGGGCTATTGGAGAGCCGTCTTGGCCAAGATTGAATCGATTGAAAAAGTCTAATCCAGAGGCTTTCTTCTATTGGTACAAAATATTTGAATTAACTACAGTAAAAAATTAATGGGAAGATCGACCGTACATTACTCAGATAACAAAACAAATAATGCACTCAAAAAGCTGCATAACAAGCTACGTCCTGTAGGAACGCCAGTTCAGCGGGTAGAATATATTATTGAATTATTACTTCTCAGAATATTTGAGACCAAGATCAATCAAGATGGTGAGTTCAAACCGCTAGGACAACTACTCAGTGAATCCACTTAAATTAAATCATCTTCCTAATCATCCACTTAAGTAAAACCACGTTTACTTCACCATTTTTAACAGGTAAAATTCCACTCTTTTTCAAACGCTGGCGTTACATTTAACTATGATAAAATCTAAGCTTAAACTATTGGCAGGGCTAAGTATTGGCCTGATGGTAATGGGATGTAACTCCTCTTACTTAATCACAGCTCCTCCAATAACTTATACTAGTTACAGTCCCAAAATAGCTGAATTGACAGATCAAGAGGGCAAACACTGGGGACATTTAGATTTGCAAAAAGATACCATTCCGGGAATGAGTGTGGACCGCGCATATGCCGAACTCCTGAAAAAGAGAAAAGGCAAGCAGGTAATCGTTGCAGTTATTGATTCCGGGATTGACCTAAATCACGAAGACATCAAAGACGTGCTTTGGACCAATCGGGGCGAGAAGCCTGGAGACGGGATAGATAACGATGGCAATGGGTATGTGGATGATATACACGGCTATAACTTCTTGGGAGAATCCTACAATGAGCAATTGGAAATGGCTCGGATCGTACGATTAAAATTTGGAGACGAAGCCTATCAAGAAGCTGCCAAGTCGCAACTAGACAAAGAGCTCAATAAAGCCAAATCATCTCTACCTCAACTTAAGCAGATAGAGCAGTTAATTATGATGGCTGATCAAAACATGCAAAATGCCTTGGGCAAAGAATTCTATTCTCTTGCAGACTTGAAAGGCTATCAACCTAAAAATGCGCATGAAGAAAGATCAGTAGATATGTTAGCGCAGGCAATTAGCTATGGACAAGAGATTCCACTCGCCATAAAGGATCTACAGGAAGGAATCAAGTATTATGGTGATCAGCTCAATTACAATTTGAACGTGGACTTTAATGGACGTACTCCGGTAGGCGATGATCCTTATGATATTGCCGATTCTAACTATGGAAATGGAAATCCAGCAACCAGGGATCCGGAAGAAAGCCATGGTTCACATGTAGCAGGTATCATTGCCGCTACTAGAAACAATAAAAAAGGGGTAGATGGGGTAGCTAAAAATGTCAAAATCATGTCCATTCGGGCTGTGCCAAATGGTGATGAATATGATAAGGATATTGCCCTTGCCATCCGATATGCAGCAGACAATGGAGCTAAAGTGATCAATGCCAGTTTTGGAAAGGAATTTTCTCCTAATTCAGAATGGGTACATGAGGCATTGAAATATGCCGCTTCCAAGGATGTTCTGTTTGTTCATGCTGCAGGGAATGAGTCATTAGATCTTGACAATCCTGAGAATACTAATTTCCCTAACGACCATTCCATTGAATACTCACAGGAAGTGGCCAATAACTACCTTACAGTGGGAGCATTGACATCTGATTATGGATCAGATATGATCGCTGTTTTCTCCAATTATGGAAAAGAGAATGTGGACATCTTTGCCCCTGGGGATAAGATATATTCCACTATGCCTCAAGATTCATATGAATTTCAGGGAGGTACTTCCATGGCAGCTCCGGCAGTCACAGGTTTAGCCGCTATGATAAGATCTTATTTCCCAAGCCTGAGTGCCGCCCAAGTGAAGAAAATCATTATGGAGTCAGGAATCTCATCTACCCTGAAAGTCCAGGTAGGTGGGCCTGAAGGGGAAGTAAAATCCTTTTCGGAAATCTCCAAATCCGGCAAAATCGCCAACTTGTATAATGCCCTGATCTTGGCAAGTGAGGTTGCTAATGGAAATGTAAGCTTGTAAAAGCCTCATTTTGAAATATAAAGTTTCTATAAAAAAGCCCAAACCTGAATTTTCAGGTTTGGGCTTTTTGCATCGGACACCGGACACCCGGTATCCTACAATACTTAGCTACAAGCAATCTTATTCACACGATTCTGATGTCTTCCGCCCTCGAATTCGGTGGTCAGAAAGATCTCAGCCAGCTTTTCTGCCAATTCATAAGTGATAAATCGAGCTGGTAGTGCAATGACGTTCGCGTTGTTATGCTGGCGGCAAAGTGAAGCAAGCTCTTCGTTCCAACAAAGGGCGGCACGGATACCTTGGTGCTTATTAGCGGTAATAGCTACACCATTTCCACTTCCGCAGATCACAATTCCCAATTCATACTCGCTATTTTCAATAGCTGAACTCAACGGGTGAACATAATCAGGGTAATCCACAGAAGCATCCGTAAAGGGACCAAAGTCCTTTACTTCATAGCCTTCAGATTCTAGTTTGCTGATCATTTTAGCTTTGTATTCAAAGCCTGCATGATCTCCGCCTATTGCTATTTTCTTTGCCATATTTTTATAAAAGCCTGAAGACAGTAGACCTCAGTCTCCCATCTTGTCTTACGATTCTTATTCTAAACTCTCTTTTCTTAGTTCTAGTTTGTTGATACTTGGTACCAGCTACTTGATACTTACAATCAATCTCTATTTCCCATTGCATCATTGGCTTCTTCTCTCGCCCGCTTGATTGCTCTCTTTCTCTCCAATCTCTTTGCAATCTGGATTCCAGCCTCATACAAGACTAGGATCGGCATTGCAATCAAAATTTGGCTGATTACATCGGGAGGAGTAATGACAGCGGACAAAACCAAGATTACCACAATGGCATGTCTTCTATAGGACTTAAGCATGCTCGAAGTCACCAAGCCTGACATGGCCAAGAAATATACCACCACTGGAAGCTGAAACATGATCGCCGAGGCCAACACCAGCATGGTCAATGTGGATATATAGGAAGTAATATCAAATTCATTGAGAATCGAAGGATCCAGCTGGTAATTTGATAGGAAGTTGATCGAAAGTGGAGATAGGATAAAGTAGCCAAATGCAGCTCCCATGAAGAATAACAAGCTCACAAAGAAAACGGCTCCTCGTGCTGCATTTTTCTCCTGGTCATACAACCCCGGACTGATAAATCTCCACACTTCCCAGAATACAAAAGGAAATGAAGCAATAAATCCCACCACAAAACTTGATGTCATGTGCATGGTAAACTGCCCTGTCATTTGCCTACTTTGGATAGTAAATGGTAGTTCGTCTATACAAAGTGCCGGCAGTCCTGCATAATCACTAAGCTGACACAGCCACCTGTACGTAACAAAATCAACCTTGGAGGGACCAAGGATTACTACACCGAAAACAAAGCTTTTGGCCAAAAAGGCCGCAACTGATAAAATCAGAATAGCTGCTACAGAGCGAAGCAAGTGCCAACGCAGAGCTTCTAAATGGTCCAAAAAGGACATTCCTCCTTCTTCTTCCTCTTCTTCTTCTTGGTATTGATCTAACGCCACGGGTGGTATCTAAAGTCTAGTATAATGGAAACTGAGTCATCCAAGCATTCACTTCGCTTCGGATGTTGGCCAATTCAGCCTCATTTTCATGATTTGTCAAGGCTCTGTCTATCAGATTGACAATTTTGATCATATCATCTTCCTTCAAACCTCTGGTGGTAACAGCCGCTGTACCTATTCTCATACCTGAAGTAACAAAAGGAGATTTGGTATCAAATGGCACCATGTTTTTATTGATGGTAATATCTACCTTTCCAAGAGTCTGTTCTGCAATTTTGCCAGTAAGGTCTTTATTTCTAAGATCGATAAGCATCATGTGATTGTCCGTTCCTCCTGAGATGATTTGATATCCAAGACTTACGAACTGATCCGCCATTACGGATGCGTTCTTTTTCACTTGAAGTACATAATGCATGTATTCATCTGATAAACATTCCTGAAAAGCAATGGCTTTTGCAGCAATAATATGTTCCAAAGGTCCACCTTGAGTGCCGGGGAATACGCCCATATCAAGTAGAGAGGACATTTTTTTGATTTCTCCTTTAGGAGTAGTCAATCCCCAAGGATTATCAAAATCCTCACGCATCATGATCAAACCACCTCTAGGCCCTCTAAGGGTCTTGTGGGTAGTAGTAGTAACAATATGACAATGATCCAGTGGATCATTCAAAAGTCCTTTAGCGATAAGCCCAGACGGGTGAGAGATGTCTGCTAACAGAATAGCTCCAACTTCATCAGCAATTTCTCTTAATCTAGCATAATCCCAATCTCTGGAGTAAGCTGAAGCACCACAGATAATCAATTTTGGAGAAACTTCAAGTGCTTTTTCTTGTAGCTTATCATAATCGATCCTTCCTGTCTCTTCCTCTACTCCGTAGAAATGTGGGTCATAAAGTTTACCCGAGAAATTCACAGGAGAACCGTGGGTCAAGTGACCGCCATGAGAAAGATCAAATCCTAAAATCGGGTCGCCAGCTTTCAAGCATGCCAATAACACTGCTGCATTGGCCTGTGCGCCTGAATGAGGCTGAACATTGGCCCAAGTAGCGCCGAAAAGCTCTTTTGCTCTGTCGATTGCTAATTGCTCGATCTTATCCACTACTTCACAACCACCATAGTAGCGCTTGCCTGGAAGACCTTCCGCATATTTGTTGGTCAGCACGCTTCCTGCCGCCTCCATCACTTGTTTGCTAGTGAAGTTTTCGGAAGCAATCAGTTCGATGCCTCTCTTTTGTCTGTCCTCTTCTTCGTTGATTAGGTCGAAAACAAGCGAATCTCTTTTCATAATCAGGGGTTTGAAAGCCAAATTTTATGGATCGGTAGCCAAATGGCATACCTGCAAATGTGCCCAAAAATAGTCCGAAAGTCCCGATTATCCAATCCAAAATTGGGATTGGGATTCTCAATCCTACGGATTTGCTATTTTTGACGGATGATTGATTTCAAATTCCACCCTAAAAGCTATTTTACCAATGAAACTACATCTGTTTTATTAGTAAAACTGAATTATCCAGAAAGTCAATGGGGAGAGCAAATCAGCATTTATGCACACTGGTTGGAAGGGAAAATCCAGTTTGAAGCGGTGGACTTCTATGGAAATGACTACATGCTCTATCCTTCATCGAGCTATGAAGTCTTAAGCATGGAAGATATGGTGTATCTAATAGAAGGTATGCAGGTAAATACAGATTTGATGGAAGGTAATATGGAATTAATTTTGGACGGGATTCCAGAAGTTGAAAGTGACTTCTACCCGGAGCTAAGTAAATATTTCGAGGAGAAGAGAAAAAATTTCGGATTGGATTAGAAGTCCAGCAAGGCTTGCTTTTGCTCAGAAACTTGATGAGTGCGAAACCAATACTCGTACGTTTCGAAATCTAGGCAATCGCTGAATTCATTTCCTTGAAACATAACTTTCTTCAAACAGCTAATGGGTAGCCAGGACTTCAAGTTTGTGGATTGCTCTTTAGACAGCTGTGAAAGTTGAATCCATTTACCCCCGTTGATAAAAATTGGTATAAGTTTAGTCATAGACTTACGGTTATTTGTCTCAAAAATATACTGATAATCAACAACGTACAATTATATACAATTAATTCTATGTTAATAAAAACTACATTTTACAGAAAAGCAGCATGACCGGAGCTTTCATTGCATTTTTATGCCTACTGCTGGGCCTTTTTTTACAAAAACAATCCAATCTCCCGTTGGAAACAATAACTAAGTGGGTCAATGCTTATCTATTAAACATTGTTCTGCCTGCCTTGGCACTTCTATACATCCCACAAATAGCCCCTGGATGGGAATTGCTCTTACCCATATCCTCGGCCTGGTTCACCTTCCTTTTATCTTGGCTGATTTTTGGGATGCTCGGTAAAATTTTAAAGTGGGATAGACAGACCACTGGTTGTTTGGTAATCGTGGCAGGATTAGCGAATACTTCGTTTTTGGGATTTCCAGTGGTAGAAGGATTATATGGCAAAGAAGGTTTGCCAATAGCACTCTTGATAGATCAAGGGGGCTCATTTTTACTGGTTTCATCCCTTGCGATTTTGGTGGGATCAATCTATTCCCATAAAGAAGGAAATTTGAGAGAAATCCCCCTCAAAATACTTCGCTTTCCACCTTTCGGATTTTTGTTGGTGACTATTGCCATGAGTATTCTGGGATGGAAAACCCCCGAGTTTCTTATTCCAATAGTTTCCTTGATTGGGAAAACAATGGCTCCGGTTGCCATTTTCGCTATCGGCCTGAAGTTCTCAATAGATTTCGACTCCCTTAACTCCAAGTTTTATTGGCTTGGCATGGGTTATCGGCTTTTGCTTGCACCTCTGATGGTCTGGTTGATTTATAGAAATTTCCTGCCGGAAAACAGCCTTGAATTCAAAGTCACCGTACTCGAAAGTGGGATGGCTCCCATGATCACCGGATCAATAGTCGCCATTCAATATGACCTTAAGCCAAAACTCGCAACGCTACTTGCCGGATTGGGAATCCCGATTTCTATCTTAAGTATATTGGTTTGGTATTATTTCTTAGGCTAATTAAGCCCACGCTTCTTTCAAAACCGTGAGGATTTCCTCATGAATTCTTTTATTAGAAGCTAATATTTGTCTTCCAAATATAAAATCTCTTCCATCTGAGAAATCTGTGACTTTGCCACCTGCCTCTTCTACAATCAACGTACCGGCAGCGACGTCATAGGAATTCAGATTATATTCGAAAAATCCCTCAACGCGCCCAGTGGCAACATAGCATAAGTCAACAGCCGCACTTCCAAATCGACGGGCACCATGCGAAGATTTCATTAACGATTTTAACGCAGCCAGATATTTATCAATCAAATCGAAACTGTTATAGGGGAATCCTGTGGCTATCAGCGATTCAGAAAGCGCCATAGCCGCACTTACTTTGATGGGTGTGTCATTACAAAATGCTCCTCCACCCTTCATGGCATAGAAACATTCATGATGATTCACCTCGTAAACCACTCCCAAAATCACTTCCTCGCGCTCCATTAAAGCGATACTCACAGAAAAAATCGGCACACCATGAACAAAATTAGTCGTGCCATCCAGTGGATCGATCACCCAATTAAATACTTCAGCTTGGGTAGAATTAGTGCCTTCCTCAGTGATAAAACCAGCCTCTGGCAAGATTTGAGAAAGTTTATTCACAATTATCCTTTCAGCTTCCTTATCCACATAGGATACCAGATCATTAAATCCTTTGTGCTCTACACGAGCCAGATTGAAATGCTGTCTTTCCCTGCGGATAAAAGCTCCAGCTTCCTTGGCTATTTCTTGAGTTTTTTCTAAAAGCAGTGTAAGTTTTTCAGTTGAGATCATAAAAGTTGTTTGCATAAAATTCAGGCTTTGGGATTTTTACCTGCCACTGTAAGGACGATTTCGCCTTTTAAGGTATTGGTCTGATAATATTCTATTAACTCCGCTAGGGTGCCTCTTACGTTCTCCTCATGGAGCTTGGTGAGTTCTCTGGATACACACGCTTGTCTGTCCGCTCCAAAAGATTCAGAAAGCTGTCCAAGAGTTTTGAGCAGACGATGTGGAGACTCATAAAAAATAATAGTCCTTACCTCTTCGATAAGCCCGTCTATTCTTGTCTTCCTTCCTTTTTTGTGTGGCAAAAATCCTTCGAAAACGAATCTATCATTTGGCAACCCACTATTTACTAAAGCAGGAACAAAGGCCGTAGCCCCAGGAAGGCATTGCACGTCTAATCCTGCTGCAAGTACTTCCCTTACCAAGAGAAAACCTGGATCTGAAATAGCAGGGGTGCCAGCATCGCTGATTAAGGCAAATACTTCTCCCTTATTCATGCGCTCGACTAGTTTTTCTACCGTCTTGTGCTCATTGAAAATATGGTAGCTCTGAAGCGGCCGGGAGATTTCCAGATGTTTTAGCAGTTGGCCACTGGTACGCGTATCTTCAGCCAGTATGACATCGGCACTTTTCAGTACCTCAATAGCTCGAAGCGTAATATCCTTGAGATTACCAATAGGAGTGGGGACCAGAAATAGGTTTGGGGAATTTTCACTCATGCAAACAACTCATCAATAGCTTTGGCCAGGGCATGATCTTTTTTGGTCACGGTATTCCCGGAATCATGGGTAGTCAATTCGATTTCCACCATATTATATACATTACTCCAATTAGGATGATGTTGCATGCCCTCAGCCAAAAATGCCACACGGGTCATAAAAGCAAAAGCTTCCTGAAAATCCTTGAACTTGAATGTTTTCTTGAGTTTGTTATCTTCTTCTTTCCACATAAGTCAATGAGTTTAAAGTGAGATTAACCCTTCTATTTCGGCAGCCTGCTCATAGATTTTGATAATCTGATCTGGGTCTTTCATCATTGCCTGAATAGTAACGCTAACGTATTTTCCTCCAGAACTCTCTTTTGTACCAATTTCATGTTTTGGAAGTAGAGCAGCTACCTCGCTTTCCTTTCCATTCGGAACTATAAACTTAAACATATAAAGCTGGGGAAACTCACCACTGGCTTCTAATTTTTCTTTGAAGTTCTCTTTATCAAATTCCTTTTTGTCCATAACAGGTTGTGATTGGCAAATTATGTTTCGAATATAAACAGAGAACCCATGCTGTATGGCATGGGTTCCGAATCTAGTTTCTATTAAAAGAATTTATATCGATAGTCCTTTACGCCTGCCAGGTCTTGCAGAGCCATCATGACCGAATACGTCGTTCGCTGTGAAGCATTTTGAGTCAATTGACCTTGGTAAGCAGAATAGTCACCAATTTCTGCTGCTGGAGTCAATGCATTCAATTTACCCACGATCACACCTACATCTTCGCGAATAGGCTGAGTGATCTCGCCTTGCTGCACTCCGAATATAGTGCCGATAGCACGTGGAGCGAATCCAACACCGGGAATCACATTTGCACTTAGCTTCAAATCAGGAATTTCATTCAGAGAAGCTTCGTTTGGATAGACAGCTTTCATATCTTCAAGAGAAGTCTTACCAGCAAGCTTAGATTTGATCACCTCTGCTTTTTTCTCATTTCTCACCTGAGCTTCCACTTGCTCCTTCACATCAACCAACTTCAAATCACCTTCGTCTCTCTTGCTGACGAGAGTAGCTACCACGTAAGCATTGTCAAGTTCAAAAACTGTAGAAACTTCTCCTGTGGAAGTACCATCATCAAATGCCCAGCGAATTACTTCTCTAGCATTTTGAAGATTATTGATATTTCTAGCGTTAGCATCTACATTGTTTGCTTGTAGAATTCTATAATTGTCGGTTGTTGCGTTTTCAGTAAACTCATTTCTATTTCCAGCGTTTGCTGCAAAAGAATCAGCATTTCTGAAAGCTTCATTTCTAGTCACATCACTTGCTACTAATTCCAATTCTAATGTTGCCACTTTGGTATAAGTGGTTTTAGGCATTTCAGTCACGTTTATGATATGGAAGCCATATTCTGTTTCTACCAAATTTGCTAGCAAGCCAGTAGATTTTGCAGCATAAGCAGCTTCTGCGAATTCAGTAACAAAATCTTCCTTAGCAAACCAACCCAAATCTCCACCAGTCTGAGCAGTACCGTCTTGACCATATTGTCTAGCGGCTACCTCAAAGTTTCCATCAGCCTTCACCTCAGCAAGAACTGTTTCTGCCTGCTCTTTTACAGCAGCTTTTGCAGCTTCATCCATTCCTTCAGTGCTGAAAAGTATATGTGATGCTCTTAATCTAGGTGTTCCCTCATATTGATCAGTAATCTTATATGACACATAGGTAGAGTTGGGAGTGATGAATGGGCCATAAGTTTCTCCAGCTTGAATGTCTGACACATTATTCGCCAAATTAGCAGGAAGTGCATCGCCTGGTCTTACTGTCAAATAAGGAGTTGGGCCTTCAGAATTTCTCAATACAAAAAGGGAATCGTTCTCAGCAGTTTTTAGCTCATTGGTCAATTCATTGATCTGAGAAATAACTTCCGCGGAATCTGTTCCGCTTGGCTGGATGCTAAAGCTTACATATTCCAGGCTAGCAGCATTGCCAGACTTGAATTTACTTTTGTTCTTATCCAAATACGCTTGCATTTCACTTTCCGTAACCTCTACATCAGCGTCAGCTACTGCATAGAAAGGAACGAATAGAATAGAAGCATCTGCGATTGTATTCGCTGCTTTGTATTCTTCCTTAGCCTCAGCTTGGGTAGCAAACTCAGAGGTCGCTAGCATATTATCATATTTGATTCTCAGTCTAGAGTTTGCAAAAAGCTGCTCTTGCTGATTCCAATATGCCTGCTGTGCAGGATCTGCTGTTTCTAGTGATTGTAGGAAAGTAACCAACTGACTTTTGTCAAACTGGCCAGTCTCTGGATTTACCAATTGCTGACGTAATTCTGGAACAATGTTTTTGCCCTGAACCATATCAACCAATTCCGCATCGGAAATAGTTAAACCCAATTTCTCATATTCTTCTTTGAACACACGCTCCACTATCATGGATTGCCAAGCTTGCTCTCTGATCGAATACATTTCTACTTCAGAAGGGACTCTACCTGTTCGTTGCTGATTCGATAATTTGAATTCTTCAACTCGGGCGATATATTCTTCGTAAGTGATATCTTCACCTGCGATCTCGCCTACGATATTTTGATTGGAATTTAGGAGTGTGGAATTTGGACTTAATAAATCTCCTCCCAGGAGGAATAAAATCAATCCGCCGGCAATTACACCGATCATAAGACCTGTCCTTTGTCTAATTTGTTTAATTAACGCCATTATTGTTACTACGCTTTTTTAGAGTGTCGCAAAATAATAGCATTACTAACGAAATTCAAAATATATTCTGAATCAAACGCTTAACTAGAAAATTCCAGAGGTGTTTATTTTCAGGCGAACAGTCTCAATTCTATGCTCTTGCTTGGTGACCACAGTAAAATTATACGCTTCATAAGTAACCGATTCTCCCTTCTTTGGAAGATTCTCAGTAAGGGAAAGAATCAGTCCGGATAGGGTCTCAAAGTCCCCTATCGGCAATTCCCAACCATATTTATCATTGAGGTAGTCAATTTCATGACGCGCACTCAGCAAATATTCCTGCTCAGAAATTTGCTGCTCGATCAAATGATCACTATCGTATTCATCCTCGATTTCCCCAAAAATCTCTTCAATAATATCTTCCATAGAAACTATTCCGGAAGTCCCTCCAAACTCATCTACTACCAAAGCCAGGCTTTTTCGCTCCTGAATAAATTGGATCAGTAACTCATTAGCCAGAGCTGATTCTGGAGCAATAAGAATCGGAGTAAGAATTTCTTCTATGGTTTTGGGCTTCTTAAATAGCTCTAATTGGTGGCAATAGCCGATGACATCATCGATAGATTCCCGATAGACAATCACCTTAGAATGCCCACTTTCTTCAAATACCTTCTTTAGTTCTTCGATGGGGTCATCTACCTCTACAGATATGATGTCTGTTCGAGGCACCATGCATTCTCGCACCCGCACAGTTTTAAACTCCACCGCATTGTCAAAAATTTTTGTGTCTATTTCCACATGTCCATCTTCTTTTCCTTTATGCATATGATTTTGGACAAAGCTATTGAGGTCAGTTACCGTGAAAACTGGCTTATCTTCACTGTATTCCAAACGGAGAACCTTGGTGATGAAAAATCTCGAAAGCCCTACCACTGCCCATACTACCGGGTAAAAAAATATGTAAATGATGTAAAACGGTAGCGTAAAGAAATTCAACATGCTGTTTGGATTCAGCATAAATAGACTTTTCGGCAAAAATTCAGCTGTGATCAAAACCACAATAGTGGAAATTAAGGTCTGTGAAACCAAAATAATCGCGTCATTATTAAGTCCAAGCCACATTTTCAGAGGATCTTCCATTAGGTATGCCATGAATATCCCGTAGAGCACCAGCGATATAGTGTTGCCCAAAAGTGTAGTACCTATAAATTGTCCAGGCCGCTGCACAAAAACACTAAGAATTCTACCTGTAAGATCGCCTTGCTTATTTTGAAGCTCTATCTGAAGCTTATTGGCTGAGATAAATGCAATCTCCATCCCTGAAAAAAACGCTGAAAAAACCAGCGTGATGATCACATAAATCAAATCATAACTTAATTCCATGCTTAGCGTTTTTTGCCGGGTTTATTCTTTCTCTTAGGGGTCGGTGGTTCTTGGGGTTTTTGCATTTTTCGGTACTGAAACCAAAATAGCAAGGCTACCGCAAACATAAAAATGGCGTACGATGCTTCCACTCCTTGAGTGACAGTCTGATGAATGCCAACAATCATGAGAGCAAGTGATAGCGATAATAATAATGCGTCAACTAATTTCATTCTGAATAATATGGGAATAACGGGAATGCATAACGTTCAATATTATTTATCAAAACCTTCTTTAAATAGATTCATCTAATCTTCAGATATTTCAATCTGACCATCCCGAGGGTCTTTAAGGGAATAGTTAGTGAAAGTTTCATCTGCTTCGAAGCCTGATCCATAAGAAAAGGCGCCTCCATTTTGTATCCTTACAAATTTCTCAGTATATATTATTTTCTTAATCTGATCCCAAAAGAGCTCTTCAGATTGAAGTTTTTGATCCTTGATCAGATTATGAACTTGCACATCACCTTCTCCCTTGAAAGTACTTTCCGCTTTTAAAAAATAGCCTCGATCTGCTCTGATTGTTGTGCTCAATTGGCCATCTTTCTCAAAAATCTGAATCTCTATTCCATCAGGAAACTCCAGATTGCCGTTTGCAAACTCCAATTGCTTAGGAGCTTTAATCTCTGACCGAACTATGGCTGAGTCACTTTGTATTAAATGTATGTTGAGAGTTGATTTCATTGGTCCTTTATAAACCTCAATGGCCGATGCATCCACATCCTCCCTGCAGGAGCTTGTCAGCGCAATGATGCAAATCAATACAAACGAAAATAAACTAGTCTTCACAGCTCAAAGATACTTGAAAATTGCTTTACGCATATAAATGAAAAAAGGCAGCCCGAAGACTGCCTTTTTGTATCAGTAGTATGATTAATCTCTAGTTGCCAAAGTGACCGTCTCACCTATCCAGCAGCCAGTGCTTAGTGACTGACCTACTTGCATTCCTTCAGTAAAGACTTCTTCTTTAGAAGGGAACTGAGCTCTTGCCTGTGCCATTCCGTTGGAATCACCAGCTCGCTGATAGGCATTGTATGCCGCTATATAAATAGCTCTATCCTTTATGACACTTACTCCGCCTTTGCAATCATTAAACGAATTCATATACATACCCGCAATCATTGAGTAAATATCTGAAGTTCTGGAAGTGTCCAAATTAGCAACTTCCTTAGCGGCAGCTCTAGCAGCAGATTTCTTACCTTGCTTTGCATAAATCTTAGCAAGTTCCATCTGTGCATCTGCTTTCTGAGTATCATTCTCGGCAAGTGTTAAAGCTTGATTCCACATTTCCTCAGCTTTAGGAGCATTATCTTCCTGCATATATCTCATAGCAATCACCTGAGAAGTAGAGAACGATGGATCTTTAGCATGCTTCATTTCTAGTGCTTGCAAGAATGCCTTCGACGAGAAACATTTGTATTGAACTGAATACTTGAAGATTTGATCAGCTAGTGCTTCATTAGTAGGGTCAGCAGTCAATTTAGGACCCATGGTATTTTCGATGAAATCACAATCGATTAACTCCATAGCAACCAACAATTGCTCAAGTGTACCTTTTTGGCTAGAAACATCTGTTCCATCAGCAGCAGCCTCGTCAAGCATTTTATTGATTTTGTCATGAATAGCCAATATTTCCTCTCCAGTATAAGCTTGGTGATGAGCATAATTTCTATAGACTAGATCGAAATAAGCCGCTGTTAATTGATAATTTATTTTGCCATTAAGCTCCATAGCTTTTTCAAAATCAGCAATTGGACCTTTCAGCATATCTTTGTCCCCTTTATAATATTGGTAGCCGTAATAAGCTTTATTTTCTATCCACTCTTTCTCATTATTATAGATCTCGCCTCTTTTATTGTAAAGCGTGATAACTGAATCTTGATAAACTCTCTTTTGAGCTTCGTCAGCAGTAGCTTTGGCAGCTTCATCATATATTTTGACTCCATTCTGATAAATAGACTCATTGAGCTCAGGCACATTGACAAGCAACCAGTGCAGTGGATGAGTAGCTTCAATATCCTGATCAGAATTCATGAAGTCAGTGTAAGCTGCGTTTAGTTCTCTAGCTTTAGCTTCTAGAGCTGGATCAGAGGGGAAGTTCCATCCTTCTTGAGCTTGGACCATCCCACCGATAAGCAGGGCTGCTAGTCCTAGGATTGTAGATTTAATTTTCATTTTCATAATGGTTTAATTCGGCACAATTTAATCTTCATGTCTAAATCCAGGTATTGAAAATTGGACTTAACCATTTTGATCGTTTGGTTTGGTTAATTATTAATCAAAAACTCTTTTGTAGAACCAACTGTTATCATTCAATGACAAACCTAAGGTAAAGTTCACATAATTCTCTCGAATCAGGCCCTTATCAGTGGTTCCCCTCTGTCCTACCTTCACTGCGAAATTCAGTAGCGAAAGTTGGTTTACAGGAAGTGAAGCTCCAAAGTTAATGCCAAGGTCATTAATATTAGTCTCGTTCAAATAATATGGCGTCTGTTGGTATTCAAATCCTACACGATAAGTACCTCTCTTTAGGGCATTATCTACATCAAGATAATCAGGTGTAACCTGAAATCCCAATCCTACTTTGATAGCTTCCTTTAATTGCACAGGATCATCTAGCAAAGATCTATATTTTTTAAAGTCTTGATATTGGCCTTCCAGTCCAATCACATATTTATTGTTTTTCTCATAAGAAACCCCGAATCCGTACCGATTAGGGATATAAATGCTTCCCGGTTCATCATTGGCAATCAAGTCTCCATCTGAATCCGGATCGCTAGCTTGGCCAATTGATGCGAGCTTGGCAAAAGCTTTTCCACTAACATCTCCTAAATGCTGATAAATGGCACCTAAATGCAACCTGCTCTTTGTATTCAAAGGTAGGAAGTAATATGCACCTGCTTTTAGGCCCACATCACTTACTGTTAATCTTTCATAATATTCTGAAGTACTCCCTACTTGGCCTCCTTCATCATCAAAAAGTGCCAATTGATTAGTTCGTATTGTTGACCCAAATAAGTAAGAACCTTGTACACCCAGACTCAAATTTTTGGCTACTACCATCCCATAGCTTAAATAAGCTTCTGAAATACCGCCATCCCCTTCGATAGAATTCAATGCCTGCACATCTGCATTGCTAACGGGGCTTTGAATAAGCAATCTATAATTCACACTGGTGATTTGATTCAATCCTAATCCGACAGTCGCCTTGTTTACTTTCACAGGAAGTGAAAATGCAATGTAGGATAATCCACCACCATCAACATCTGAAGTCTCAGTGCCGTTATTAGCAGCTATCTTTTTATAATTCAGCGCGGCCTCAAAGTTAAAAATCGTGTTTTTAGTAGAAAGTGCCGGATTAACGAAATTGGGATTCCAGGCAGTACCATAACTGATGCCAAGTCCTCCCATAGCTTGATTATTGGTAAGACCGGAATAATTAAATTCACCGATACCGAGCGCACTATAAGTAGAAGCACTGGACTGAGCCTGAGCTTCTGTAAATAAGAAAAGGGTGCATAGTACACCCAGCAATTGCAATTTGATTTTACTCAACATTGTGGTTTAGAATAGAATTCAATCCATAAAGGACCAAATTTGGGACTACAAATATGAGGTCTTTTGCCAATGAATCAAAAGATTGGGCATCTCCGCCACTAACAAAGACCTCGATTTCTGGAAATTTTTTGGTGTATGCCTCTATTTGCCCTAGCAATTCGAGCTCAACTCCGTGCCAAATACCGATCTGCATACAAGTGATCGTGTTGTTTCCAATCAGGTCAGTGGGTTTCACTTTCAGATCAACCAGTGGCAATCTTGCTGTTTGATCATGCATCGCTTTAGCGCGCATCCCAAGCCCAGGGCTAATCGCTCCACCTAAATAGGAGTTTCCTTCATCGATAAGATCAAAAGTAATACAAGTTCCCAAGTCTATCGCGAGAATTGGGCCTTTTCCTCGCATAGCCCAGGCGCCGATCGCTCCTGCAATCCGATCTAAACCCAAGCTTGCTGGTGTTCCGTAAGCATTGGTAATAGGTACCTTAGTCTCTGGGCTGAGATAAGTAAACTGGAATGGCAAAACATCTTGTAGCTCGGGTTCGCTCCATTTCACAGAACTCACCAAACAATGATCAAATGATACTGAATTCCAATAGTTTAATGCTTCCTCAAGACCTTCAAATGCTTCTTCCTTAAGTAGCTTTTCTCCTTCAAAGAGAGCTGTTTTAATTCTAGTATTACCAATATCTATTATCAGGTTTGTCATCCAGTTTAATTAATATTCCGCAAAATAGCCATTCAAAAAAAGTAGTGCCTTTTATCCGTGTTAAATTATCTTTGGCTTAGTCACCACTTAACATACTTTAACCCATGAGTCCAACGAACTACACCATGATCGGATTGATGTCTGGAACCTCAGGAGACGGCCTAGACATTGCCTATTGCAACTATGAGCTTCATAATCAGTGGTCTTACGAGATTTTAGATGCAGTTACCATTCCTTTTCCGAAAGAACTGGGAACCCAACTTATGAACAGCCATAGGCTTTCTGCCTTGGAACTAGCCCTCCTAGATGTAGAATTTGGTAAGTGGATGGGGGAAAAGGTCAGAGAATACTGTAGCGAAAAGCAGATCAAACCAATGGCTGTTTGCTCTCACGGACATACAGTTTTTCACCAGCCATCTCGTGGGCTTAGCCTTCAGATAGGAAATGGCTGGGCACTGCATCAAGCTTCCGGACAAAAAGTAATCAATGATTTCAGAATGCAGGATGTGCAGCTTGGAGGCCAAGGCGCACCTTTGGTGCCCATAGGTGATCGCTTACTTTTTCCTACTATCGATTTTTGTATCAACTTAGGCGGTATTGCAAATATTAGCATGGAATCAGCGGGTAAGCGAATTGCTTTTGACACCTGCCCTTTTAACCTGTTGCTGAATGCCCAAGCGAATGTACTGGGTGCTGAATACGATAGAGATGGGGCTTGGGCAAAAGAGGGCCTTCTAAACGAAACGTTATTGAGAGCACTGAATGAGTTGCCTTATTATAGCAAATCAGATGCAAAGTCTTTGGGAAGAGAGGATTTGGAAAATGACTTTATTCCTTTGATAAGTTCGAGTGGTCTTGCCGAAAAAGACATTCTAAGAACGCTAGTGGAACATTATGCATTTCAGATCGCCAAAATCATAAAGCAGTACCAACTCACTGAAAAGCCTTCCATCTTGATCACGGGAGGCGGCACATACAACTTTTTCTTTGTTGAGCAGTTGGATAGGCAGCTTGACAACAAATGGATCCATACTTTCGCTACTCCCGAACTGATAGAATTTAAAGAAGCATTGGTTTTTGGATTTTTGGGGGTATTGCGTCTCCGCAATGAGAGCAACTGCTTAGCTTCTGTCACTGGAGCAAGTAAGGACTCATCCGGTGGAGTAATTTATGGCTGACCACCCATCAGACTTCATGCTGTGGGAGAGGTTTATTTTTCTATTTTTGCCTAGCTATAAACCCAAGTTACATGCAGGAATTACTTAAAAAGTTTGAAAATAAACAACCCGAAATCACTTTTGAATGGAGCGACAGCGAATCTGAAGCAGAAGGCTGGGTAGTGATAAATTCCCTTAGAGGTGGAGCCGCAGGCGGTGGTACCCGTATGAGAAAAGGACTGGACAAGCGTGAAGTGGAATCTCTTGCCAAAACCATGGAAGTAAAGTTCACCGTTTCCGGTCCGGCGATTGGCGGAGCGAAGTCAGGTATCAACTTCGATCCAAATGATCCCCGTAAAGATGAAGTCCTTCGGCGCTGGTACAAAGCAGTGATCCCTTTATTGAAAAGTTATTACGGCACTGGCGGAGACTTAAATGTGGACGAAATCCATGAAGTAATTCCGATCACAGAATCCTATGGTCTATGGCATCCACAGGAAGGTGTAGTAAATGGTCACTATCATGCTGCTGAGCCTGAAAAAATCAGAAAAATCGGCCAACTCAGACAAGGCGTTTCCAAAGTTCTAGAAGATCCACTTTTCACTCCTAATGGCCCTAAAAAATATACCGTAGCCGACATGATTACTGGTTTTGGAGTAGCAGAAGCTATAAGGCATTATTATCAAATCTGGGGTGGAAACATCAAGGGTAAACGTGCAGTGATTCAAGGTTGGGGAAATGTAGGAGCTGCTGCTGCCTGTTTTCTTGCTGTAGAAGGAGTGAAAATAGTTGGTATCATCGACCGAGAAGGTGGAGTGATTAATGAGGAAGGTTACTCACTTGATGAGATTCGTGAGCTTTTCCTTAATAGAAATGGAAATAAACTCGTAGCCGAAAATCAACTTTCATTTGAAGAGATTAATCAAAAAATATGGGATTTAGAGAGTGAAATTTTCATCCCTGCAGCTTCCTCTAGACTGATCACTCAGGATCAAGCAGAGCGAATGGTCAATTCTGGCTTAGAAGTTATTTCTTGTGGTGCCAATGTACCCTTCGCTGACCCAGAGATTTTCTTTGGATCAATTGGCGTTTGGACTGATCAGCGGGTTTCTGTTATTCCTGATTTTATCGCAAACTGTGGTATGGCCCGAGTATTCGCTTATTTAATGAGTGATAACGTTGAAGTTACTGATATGGCGATATTCACAGATGTCAGCAGGACAATTGAAAAGGCGCTAAAAAATGTTCATTCTGCCAATCCACAAAAAATTAAACTAGCAGAAAGCTCCTTTAGCATAGCGCTAGCACAACTCGTGTAAAAGTATACTTGGTCTTTGATCAGACGGAGTTAATTTTTGATTAAATCCAATAAGATGGTAAGTTTTGATTGCGCTGTATCAGGCAAAAGCTGTAGTTTAGCAGAAGCCACTGTTGGATACCAACAATCAATAATTTGCTTAAATTAACCGAAAAGAACCCCCAGTATACCTATTTAGCCTAATGAAGAATTTTGTCTTTAGTTTCTCTATTCTTTTCGGAATATTATTCTTTGGTGGATTAGACACGCAATATGCTACTGCCCAAAACTCTGAAAGTGAGCAGCTATACCTAGCTCAAGTAGATCATGGAAATCCCGACCAAGTTGCCCCTCATGAGGATTTGGTGGAAGAAGCCATAGATGAGGAGCATCATACTGCCCCTCTTTGGCTGGTCATCCCATTTGTAGCCTTATTGCTCATGATTGCAACCGGCCCCCTATTTTATGAGCATTTTTGGCACAAAAACTATCCGAAAATCGCCATCGGATTCGCATTGCTGGTCGTTTTCTATTATTTATTTATTCTTGGAAATGTCCATGCGCCAGTCCATGCAATGGCAGAATACATCCAGTTTATAGCACTTCTGGCATCCTTATACATTGCTTCCGGAGGCATACTTATAGAGATAGATAAGAAAGCAACCCCATTCGCAAACGTTACCTTATTAATTATCGGTGCACTGATTTCTAATCTGATCGGTACGACAGGAGCTTCCATGCTTTTGATTCGTCCATTTATCCGATTGAACAAAGGAAACATTCAGGCCTACCACATCATATTCTTCATATTTATGGTGAGTAATATTGGTGGCTCTTTGACACCAATAGGGGATCCTCCACTATTCTTAGGTTTCTTGAAAGGCATTCCTTTCTTCTGGACTTTGGAACATAACTGGCCGGCGTGGGTATTTGCATTAATTGCCCTAGCTGTTATTTTTTACTTTGTTGACAAAAAATTTGGAAGAGCAAATGATGACAGCGAATTGGAAGAAACTACTTATTCCAATAAGCTTTCCTTAATTGGAATCAAGAATTTTGGCTGGTTATTTATTATCATTTGCTCAGTATTTCTCGATCCAAATGTAATAGAAGGAGTGCCAGCCATCGTTTATGACGGCCAGAAATTCTCCTATATCCGAGAGATCATTATGCTGACTGTAGCTTTCTTGTCTTACAGATTCGCAGATCAGAAAGCCATCAAAGGTAATGAGTTCAACTTCGAGCCTATTCGAGAAGTTGCATTTATATTCATTGGAATATTTGGGACTATGATGCCGGCCTTAGAGCTCGTAGGTGCATTTGCTAAATCACCCGATGGCGCTGCGATGATCACGCACAACACGCTCTATTGGGGTACAGGCATCCTTTCAGGATTTTTGGACAATGCACCAACCTACCTGAACTTCCTTGCAGCCGCTATGGCTTCCAAAGGTGCTTCCATCAATAACATTGAAGAAGTTCGTCAGTTTGCAGCTGACGGATATCATGACTCCGCATTTGAATTGATGGCCATCGCCATTGCATCGGTATTCTTCGGCGCGATGACTTATATTGGAAATGGGCCAAACTTCATGGTGAAGTCTATAGCTGAGCAAAATGGCATCAAAATGCCATCCTTCTTTGGCTATATGATCCGATTCTCCTTACCAATCCTGTTACCTCTTTTATTCTTAGTGTGGCTTGTATTCTTTGCTTTCGTATAAGAGCATACCTTGTTTCCAAATAATCCCTAGACTTGGATATATTCCCTTTTCATTCATAAACTCCTCTCCATGCAAGGATTAGAAACGGTGGTTTAAAATTTTTTTTAGTTTATCTATGCAATAACCCTAACTCTAAAGCAAAACTAGTAACTTAGATTCATCTGAAAATGAATGAATTACTTGAGTTATGAAAGCTGGTACAAACTTTACCCTGATTCTTTTACTTTTCCTATTGATTTCCTGTAGCAGTGAGGAAGACTACCTACCAAAAGGAAGTCAGCTGCTCTTAAACCCCAATTTATCCCTGTATCCAGATAACGTTTTGCCTTGGGCTCCGATGACCCCCAATACAATTCAGTATGGAGTAAGTCGGGAAGTTTTCCTGACTGGAAATCGATCCATTTTTATCGAAAATAAAGAAAGATCCACTGCCAATTCTGCCACTTGGACTCAAACATACACAGGGCCTATGCCATCACCGGGAAGCACAGTGGAGCTAATGGCTTTTGTGAAAGGAGAAGATGTCGTAGACTTGACTGCAGGAGGTAGAGTTTACATTATGATGAAGGTCTTTTCTAATGAAACTAGCGAAAATAGAAGTGTTGCCGCCACAAATGAACAGCTTTTTCAAGGTGATTTTGATTGGTTCAAGTTGAAGGCCACTTTAGAAAATTTTCCGAAAGATGCAGAAAGCATCCAGGTCAGTTTGTTTGTACCCGACTTGACTTTGGGGAAAGTTTATTTTGATGACATTAATCTTTTTGCCAGGTGAATTCCTTGATTCAGCAGGTAGACTAATTTTCCATATGTAATTTTATTAGACATAAAGTTTCCAAAATACTGAAGTGGACTGTAGACAGTAGACTACTATATTTTCACTTCTTTATACCGAAAACAATCTACCAAATGGTCATTGAATAGCCCGGTTGCCTGCATGTGTGCGTAAACAGTGGTGCTTCCAAGGAATTTGAATCCACGTTTCTTTAGATCTTTGGCAAGCAAATCAGATTCTTTGGTGGTGGCCTGAGCTTCGCTCATGGATGATAAGCAATTTTGAATTGGCTTACCTCCTACAAATCCCCAGATGTATTTTGAAAAAGAGCCAAATTCTTTCTGAACCTCTATAAAGCATTTTGCATTATTGATTGCTGCTCGGATTTTCAACACATTTCTGATGATGCCAGGCTCATGAAGCAACTCCTGAACATAACTTTCGGGGAATTCTGCGACTACTTTATAATCAAAGTCTGCAAAAGCTTTGCGATAGCCGGCTCTCTTTTTCAAAATTGTAGCCCAACTCAATCCTGCTTGGGCAGACTCTAAAATTAAAAATTCAAAGTGCACGCGATCATCCCATACTGGTACTCCCCACTCAGTATCATGATAGGTTACATATTCTTCAAAACCAAGACACCAAGGACAGCGAGGTTTTTGATCAGAAACTTGGAAAGCATTTTTCATCGGTTTATAACTTGTTTTTTAAGCGTTCATATGGAATCTCGCATGATAATAATCATACCCCTGTGTTACTCCTGAGTCATGCTCGATTTCATAAAAGTCGAATTAATGAATAAAATTAATCAAGAATTGGGATAAGGATGTAGAGTGCATTACTTTCTCGATCGAATTAAAATATTAATATGATTGCCACCTCCACCCTTGAAATCAGTGCCAAAGCTTATCGACAAAATATACGCTATATACGCTCAGAAATTGGCCCAAAGCCTTTAATATCTGCTGTAGTGAAAGGTAATGCATACGGTCATGGTATCTCGCAAATGGTCGAAATAGCTGAAAAAGCAGGAATCCGACATTTCAGCACCTTCAGTTCAGATGAAGCTTGGGAAGTTTGGGGGAAAGCAAAAAAAGGATCTGAAATCATGATCTTGGGCATGCTCCATTTAGAAGAGCTCCAAGAGCTTATCCGAAAAGGAATCAGTTTTTACGTTTTTGATTTTGAAAGACTGGGAAAAGCTATTTCGATTTCAAAGGAAATCGGAATTCCTGCAAAAGTCCATATTGAGGTGGAAACCGGTTTTCATCGAACAGGATTTGATTGGAATCAGCGAGAAAAGCTGGCTGAAATGCTCCAGGAGAATTATAATTTCATATCTATTGAGGGACTTTGCACGCATTATGCCGGAGCCGAATCAGTAAGTAATTACGTCAGAGTAAAAAATCAAATTGCCCGATATCAGGAGTTCAAGGACTTTTTCAAAACTCAAGACATTGCATTCAAAACCTATCACACTGCCTGCTCTGCAGCTACCCTTATTTTCCCAGAAACTATCATGGACATGGTGAGAATAGGTATAGCTGGCTATGGTTTTTGGCCTACCAAGGAGACTTTTTTTGCGAAGCTAAATTCACTCCCTAAAGGAAATAAAAACCCTCTCAAAAGACTGATAACCTGGAAGAGCACTATTATGAGTTTGAAAGGAGTAAAAACCGGAGAGTTTGTAGGGTATGGCAATAGCTATATGGCTTTGGAAAATACTCGTCTGGCAATCGTGCCTGTGGGTTATGGAGATGGTTACAGCCGACTATTGAGTAACCAAGGAGTGGTGTTAATTAAAGGCTGCTATTGCCATGTGGTGGGTACTGTCACGATGAATACCATCGCTGTGAATGTAAGCAAGATCAAAGATTTAAAAGTAGGTGATGAAGTAATTCTAATCGGAAAACAAGGAGGAAAAGAAATCACTGTAGCATCATTTTCCGAATCCACACAGCAGGTGAATTACGAAATGCTTACCCGGTTACCAAAAGACATTCCTAGAAAGATTATTCCTTAATAGAAAATCACTGTTTTGTTTTTGATCGGCATCACCTTGCGATCTACATGATATTTGATGGCTTTGGACAGCACTACCTTTTCAACATCTTGACCGATTTGTACTAATTCGGATACAGTATTGTGATGCCTCACTCGTGCTACTTCCTGCTCGATGATAGGACCAGCATCCAATTCTTCGGTAACGTAATGAGCCGTTGCACCAATGATTTTCACACCACGCTCGAATGCTGCATGATAGGGTTTAGCCCCTACAAATGCCGGCAAAAATGAATGATGAATATTGATAATCCGATTGGGAAAATGCTGAATAAATTCCGCAGATAAGATCTGCATATATCTTCCCAGCACCACAAAATCAATTTGATTAGCCTTCATCAATTCTAGCTGATTGGCCTCGGCAGCGGCTTTGGTCTCAGCAGTGACTGGTATATAGTGATAGGGAATTCCAAATGCCTCCACCACCTGCTTCAAGTCTGGATGATTAGACACGACCAATGGAATATCCACCTCCAGCTGCCCGGCGTAATGTCTTCCCAAAATATCAAATAAACAATGAGAAAGCTTGCTGACGAAAATCGCCATTCTAGGCTTCGGAAAATTAAAATGAAGCTTAAATTCCATTTGAAATCGCTCTCCAACTTCTGATTTGAAGCGAGACTCGATCTCATCTTTAGCTAAAGAAAAAGAATCCAATTCCCAAGCCGCTCGCATGAAAAACATCCCCATTTCCTCATCCACATGCTGATCCACTTCTAATATATTCCCTTCATAGGCATAGAGAAATCTGGAAACTTCTGCTACAATACCTTTCTGGTCGAGACACTGAATGATTAAGATGGCTTTTTTCATTTTTTAATAAAAGTGGCTTATATGGCAAACGATTACTGTTAAATGCGATTTAATGCATTTTTACAGTGTGTTAGGTGCTTTTTCAATTTTTTCTTGATTCCCTTTTGACTTCCATTGCCAATTCCCATAGTTGAGTTCTAAGTATGGAAAAATTTTCATTGTTGCGAGTAATTTTCGTTAAGTATGTGTCATTAAATGAACCCATACCACCATATGCTCTAAGAATCTTCGAAACGGAGCTTTCTATATCTTCGCTTAATAAGTTTTTTGCCTCAAGAAACCATTCTGCCCAGTTTTTCTGATTGTCTTCATTCAACAAGGTTATTAGTTTATCTAATATTCTTTCTATCTCGCTTATTTCTGTCACTTTCTTTCAGTTAATTGCACTTAACGCTTTTATTTACGCTACTTCGGTCATCCGTCTTCGAGCTTCTGACCGGGTCAGCAAAGAAATTTTGGCTACTGGCAAGATTGAGGATAATCAGATTAACATTTATGAATTCCAAATCTCCCAAGCTGCTTCAGCTTGTAGGATCAACATTTCATGTCCATTTTTTGCTTTTCCACCCTTGTCCAAGCAGGCTTTCATCAGGGCCGTTTCTGAAGGATTATATACTAAATCATATACCAAATGAGTTGATGTCAGCTGCTCCAGAGGAATAGCTGGAATCCCTTCCACCTTCGGAAAAGTGCCTAACGGCGTAGTATTGACAATCAATTGATGAGTCCTCATTATTTCAGGCTCGGCAGCCAGGTCTTCATAGGTGATTTGATCCTCATCTTGAGATCGGGAAACAGATATAAATTCAATAGCTAAATCCTTCAATGCCTGTTTGACAGCTTTCGATGCTCCTCCTGTTCCTAAAACCAAAGCTTTTGGTTTTACAGAACCAAGCCAGGGAGAAAGTGAATTTTTAAACCCTATATAATCTGTATTGTATCCAGTGAGCATTCCATCTTGAATGTGAATACAATTTACAGCTCCGATTTCCTCGCAGGCTTCATCCAAGTCATCCATCAATGCTATCACATCTTCCTTGTGTGGTATAGTGACATTGATTCCTTCGATCTCAGGATCTTCACTTAGAATTCCCTCCAAGTCCCGAGCATTCGGAATGTCATACAGCTCATAAGAACAGCCTACAATTCCTTCTTTTTCAAATTTCTCTGTGAAATATTTCTTCGAGAAAGAATGCGTAAGTGGATGTCCTATCAATCCAAATTTTCTCATGATTTCTTTAAATATGCTGCCAGCCTATCTATCCCAACGACCAAAATAATCCCAAAAGCAAAAGCGGCAATTGCTACCATCAGTTTTGGTTCGAAGCCTGTCTGCTCCAGATACTCTCCGGGGAAGATATTATCGGTCAAAAAAGGCTTTTCCTCACCACTGGATGAAGTTCGATATGCAGTGACAATTTTCCACGGCCAAAGTTTATTGATGGAACCAAGCATAAAGCCAGAAAGCAGCCCAATAGTAATGGAATAATATCGCTTCAGCAACCAGGATATCACCCGGCTAAAAGATAAAAGCCCGACAATACATCCCAGCGCAAAGACAGCCAATGTAGCAAAATCCCGCTCCGTAACGGACTGTAAAATAGCCTCGTATTTACCCAAAATAAGTAGAATAAAACTTCCGCTGATCCCAGGCAGTATCATGGCACAAATAGCTATAGCACCAGCTACGAAAGTAAACCAAAGTGCATCGGGACTGGATGTAGGCGGCAAATCTGTAATAATATAAGCGGCAATTGTACCGATGATCAACGCAATCACTACTCCCAGGCTCCATTTTTTGATATCCTTCAAAATAAGAAAAGCACTTACTAGGATCAATCCACAGAAAAAAGACCAGAGTGGAATTGGATGCTCCACCATCAAAAAGGTAATGAGCTTCGAAAGAGAGAAAATACTGGTGAGAATCCCCAGTAGCAAACTCAGTAAAAAGCTACCATTGACCGCCCGGAAGAATGCTTTGAATTCAAATTTCAGCAATAATCCCAGACTGTCACCCGTAAAGGAATTGATACTACGGAGCAATTCCTCGTATATGCCGGTGATCAGGGCAATAGAGCCGCCTGAGACACCTGGAACAATGTCTGCTGCTCCCATCGCCATTCCCTTCAGGTAGGTGAGTATGTGTTTTCTGATAAAATCCATGATCAAAAATAAAGGCTGATCGGAGTATTCCAATCAGCCTGTAATTAGTTGAGTTATATTACAATTTGATTTCTCCCAGAAAGTGATCGAAAGTATCTCCCCTAAGTCCTAGTCTAATAGTTTCCAAAGGAATGATTTCAGAGGGGCTGATATTTCCAAGGTTCACATTTGCGCCAATCAGTTTGATAAACCAAACCTGTTGAGATTTGATAGGAGCTTCCCAGATGATCCGCTCTTCAGGGATCTGGGTAAGAATTTCTTCCACTAGTCCTTGCCTTACCTCTCCCGAATCTCTGAAAAGGCCTACGTTTCCTCCTTCTCTAGCTTCTCCGATTACTTTCCAAGCCCCAGCATCCAATTCTGTCTGCATCTGCTCAATCCACTTATATGGAGGAATAATCTTCGCAGCATCCTTAGACCCAACTTCAGAAAGTACAGTTACTTGCTTTGCCAGGGTTGCGATAAATTCGCACTTCTTGTCATGATTAAGGGATATAGATCCATCTGATACCTCAGCAAAAGTAAGATCATATTTGTCCAAAACTTTTCTGTAATCGTCAAATTGGCCTCTAACTATAAAAGCTTCAAAAAGAGTACCTCCTAGGTAAACAGGAATTCCTGCTTCCTTATAGATGGCAAGTTTTTCATTTAGGTTTTTGGTCACATAAGATGTCGCCCAGCCAAGTTTTACTATATCTACAAAATCGGAACAACTTTCTACAAAATCTTCTGTGGCACGTAGGCTTAGGCCTTTGTCCATGGCCATGGTAAATCCTTTGGTTCGTGGCTTTTCAGTCCGAACAGGGATATTATTCAGCTCATAATTCATTAGCGAGGTTTTAATGTTAAGACTCGAGATTTTCCTCTCGATATTGGGCAATAATCTTGTATAACGCCTTCTGTTGTTTAAGCTCCGGCATCAAATCATACATGATGGTATGCTTTTCGAAGTCCAAAGTTAACCCATTTTCCAAAAATGAAAACGCCTCTTTGTAATTGCCCATTTTGATTAAGTACACTACCAAGCGATAATATAGTTCTGCCTCCTCTGGCATTTCCTCAATTCCTTCACGAGTCACATCAATTGCCTCTTCAAAGCGATTTTGCTCAAAATATATAAGTGCCAGATTTACATAGGTTTCCAAAACACCCGGCTCCAAATTGATTGCTTCTTCATAGGCTTCCGAACTAGCTTGCATGTTTCCCAAATTAAATTCAGCATCTGCCAGACCTACCCAATAATTAGAATTTTCTTTTGTAAGATTTAAGGCTTTTTTGAAATAATGTATGGCTTCAAAGAATTTCTCCTTCTTCAGCATGCACATTCCTAGACCAAACCAAGCGTCGTCGTATTCCTCATCAAACTTGGCTGACTTCTTAAAATATTTGAAAGCCTCGTCAATTTTTTCGAGCTTTTCATAGGCAGCACCCATGTAGCAACAATTCTCAGCATTTGCCCCTTCACAATTGATTGTGTTTTGATAAGCTTCTAATGCAAGTTCATACTGCTGAGTATTCATCAGCGCATTACCGAGATTGAAATAAGCTGAAGCAAAAGCGTCATCGATCAAGATGGCATAGTCATATGCTTTGATCGCATCTTCAAATCTGCCCAGACGATTATAGACGACTCCCAAGTTGTACCAAGCGCCAGCACTATAAGGATCCTGGTCGATGAATTCCTGATAAAAGTCCAGAATCTCATCAAAGGAGCCCTCTTCCTCAGTAATCATCGCCAGCTGGAAAAGCGCATCTTCGTGATTAATGCGGTTTTTTACTGCTTCTTTGAAATAGTAACTTGCTTTTTCATTGTTGTTTTGCACACGATAAAGATTTCCTAAGGAATAAAATATCTCGGCTTTATCTTCAGCTAAAGGCAGGAAATTCTCCAATAGTTCTATTCCTTCCTTGGGCGTCCCACCCAGAATATAGGCATTAGCCAAAGCAAGAATTATTTCTTCGTTGTTGGGAGAAATATTATTTATATTTTCCAAGATATCCAGACCTTCTTCCAATTCATCATTGAAAATCAAGCATTGGGCCTTCAAGAGCTTGATTTCCACAGAAAAAGGAAATCTTTCCAACGAAAATTCAGCTGCGCGTAGAGCTTTGAGAAACTTCTGTTGATCAAAGTAAAATCGGATAATATCTTCCAATTCCTCCTCTTCGAAATAAAGGTCCAGATTGGATTGTAGGGAATTTTCAAATCGCTCTACCAGCTTCTTGTCATTTTCCCAATCGTGATCGTGATCTCCGGTCATTAGGATACGTTATAGTTTATTTAAGTTACCAATTAAATTGGTCTCTCAAAATCTCGATTTGTTAAATTTTATTTTACGCTTTTAGAGAAATGTTGTTGTTTACCGTTCAAGCTTTGGGAAGAAACGATTGGGATCAAATATAAGTTTACTTTGACCAGATAAATGTGTCTTCCAAGCTATGGTAGTTGCTTTGAAGCAACTTGTTCACTTTAGCATTATCGAAAAATACTTTTTGCTGTGAAATCATAGCTGTTTTCTTATTCAATGGGCTTTTGCTAAGACCTATTTTTCTGAAAATTGTATTGAAAAACACAACGGTTCTCAACATTAATGTGCTTACTGACTTCGATGGAGCTTTTCTCCCAAGAACAGCAGCCATTTTCTCAAAGAATTCCTTGTAAGAAATCCGTTCTTTATTTAAGATAAATCGCTCGCCCCAAACTTCTTTTTCTACCAATTCTTTGACTTGCTTAGCCGCATCACGCACATCGATATAGTTAAGATCGCCCGTTGGATAATAGGAATTCTCTTCCAGTACATAGTGGTATATGTCTGTTGAACTACGATCATCACTAATTTTACCCAATAGAATTGAGGGATTTACAACGATCAAATCTATTCCTTCTTGTTCACCCCTCCAAGCCTCCAGCTCAGCTAGATATTTAGAAATTCCATAGTCGGTATTCAATGGAGATTCTACCCATTTGAAATTCTCGTTGAGTTGCATCAGTTCAGGACTTCTTCCTATCGCAGCTACGGAGCTGACATGCACAAGTTTTTTCACCCCAGTATTTAGCATGGCATTAACAAGGTTCGTCGTTCCACCCACATTTATACGATGCAAACTCTCCTCGTCATTAGTATCAAAAGAGACTTTCCCCGCAGCATGCAACACCAAATCCATGCCATCGAGTGCTTCTTCAAGAGAGTCTATATCTGAAAGTTCTCCTTCATGCCAACTAATCTGGAAATCAATTCCCTCCAGCAGCCTAAGAGAGGAGTTTGGCCTTCGGAAACCATGAATCTCACCAAGCACAGCAAATTCTTTTGCCAAATAGCTCCCAAATAATCCTGTAATACCTGTAATGAGAATTTTCATTGACTTATCTGCAAATCAAAGAGAGGAATTGAGCAGGTCGAGTTGCTTGATTTTACTATATAATTTAGATTTTGGCAACGTCTCCATCATGTCTAAATAGCGTGGATTGTGACAGTCAGTTCCAAAAAACCGAACCTGTCCTGTCTCTACCAGCATTTCACCGAAATCTTTCACCTGCTTGGAGTAAAAACCTGTGAGCGAAAGTAAGTTTACCTGAAAGAGGATTTTTCTGTCTGCTAAATCCTGAAGCAGCCCTTTGTCAGTAATTAGGTATTGATAGCGCTCTGGGTGGGCTAGAATAGGTTTGTAACCTGCCATTTCCAGCTGAAAAATAATTTCCAGAAGCATTTGAGGCTTATTGATAAAGCCAGTTTCCACTAGAATATAATTATCGCCAAAAGTGAGAATCTCATCTCCATTTTGGATTTTCTCAAGGAAAATCTCATCTATGTAATATTCCGCAGCAGCCTCAATTTCGATGGAAATACCTTCATTTTTTACCGCTCTTTGTAAATCCTCAAGCGCCATACTAATGATTTCAGGCGTGTTGCGATAGTACTCCGACATAATATGTGGAGTAGTAATTATTTTACGCAAGCCGTAGCCAGAAAGTCGCTTGATCAAATGAAGGGATTCCTCCATGGTTTTGGATCCGTCATCGATTCCCGGTATCAAATGCGAATGCATGTCCACCTCCAACCAACTTAGGTCAAAGTCTTCCACTACTTCCGGATTTCTCTTAAATAAATCTAAAAAACCCATTACAATCCTCCTTCACTAATTTTGAATTCTTCTAACGTGGGCCAATCTGCATCTTTATCAGAAGTGATCGGGCCTGCTATTTGCCAATCAATACCCAACGCAGGATCATTCCAAAGAATTCCGCCTTCGCTCTCTTTGTTATAATAATTGGAACACTTATACGCAAAAATAGAATCCTCCAGCACAGAAAATCCATGTGCAAATCCCGCAGGTACGTACATTAAATTATTCCGGCTTTCGTCGAGGATAGTAGCGTATTTTTCCCCGAAAGTGGGTGAGCCTTTTCTCAAATCCACAATCACATCAAGAACTTTCCCCTGAACCACTCGCACCAATTTCGCCTGAGCGAATTCTCCACGCTGGAAATGCAATCCACGTACAGTTCCTTTCTGAGAAAAGCTCTGATTGTCCTGAACCCATCCATGATTCACCCCTTCGGATTTTAGCCAATCTGCTCGATAAGATTCAAAGAAATAACCTCTTTGATCTTCGAAAACTCTCGGGAAAATCTCTAGCACACCCGCTAAAGATGCTTTTATTATTTGAGCCATTTAGGTATATATTGGTTCCAGAATTAAAGGGCAAAATAACTACCAGTCAGAAGACTATCCTAATCAATTCTAAGGAAATATGTTGAACTTTGTGTCATCTCTTCCCTTAATTCCAAAAAACATAGCTACGAATCGTGATTTCTAAAGAATTAGGAAACTAATTCCCAGCCTTTCGCATTCTTTTAGCTATATCAATTAACTTATGAGTAAACATTCCAGAAAACTTCAAAAACTTCACGAAACGGCTCCGAAGGAGGAAACGGCTATTTTAGTAAGTGTAGTCCGACAATATCAAACCGAGCAACAGACTGAAGAATATTTGGATGAATTGGCATTTTTGACGGAGACTTTAGGGGCAAAGACAGTATATCGCTTTACCCAGAAAATGGAAAAGCCAGATATTAAGACCTTCGTAGGTACTGGTAAGCTTGAAGAGATCGACGCATATATCAAGCATTTTGAGGTGAATATGGTCATTTTCGACGATGATCTCTCTCCTTCTCAGATGAGAAATCTTGAGAATGAACTGAAGGTAACCATCTATGATAGATCTTTGCTAATCCTAGACATTTTCCTGAAAAGAGCACAAACAGCCCAAGCTAAAACACAGGTTGAACTTGCCCGCTTCCAATATTTACTACCGCGTTTGACCAATCTTTGGACTCACTTGGAACGTCAAAGAGGTGGCACGACCACTCGTGGGGGAGCAGGTGAAAAGGAAATTGAAACTGATAAACGAGATATCCGAAATCGAATCACCCTTCTCAAAGAGAAACTTCGTGAGATAGAAAAGCAAGGTGAAACCCAACGTAAAGGCAGAAAAGGAATAGTTCGTGTGGCAGTAGTTGGTTATACCAACGTGGGTAAAAGCACCCTGATGAACCTGATCACCAAGACCAATATTCTGGCAGAAAATAAGCTTTTCGCCACGGTAGATTCCACCGTCCGAAAAGTAGTACTTGAAAATGTACCATTCTTGCTTTCCGATACAGTTGGGTTCATCAGAAAACTCCCTACCCACCTAATCGCAGCTTTTAAATCAACCTTGGATGAAATTCGTGAGGCTGATTTACTTGTGCATGTGGTGGATATTTCACACCCTCATTTCGAGGATCACATTGCTGTCGTTACGCAGACATTGAGTGAGATCAAAGCAGGAGATAAGCCAATTTTACTTGTCTTTAACAAGATTGATCTAGTGGAAACCATGCCTAGCGAGGAGGAAAGTATGAAAATGACAGAATTAGAATTGGAAGAAGCTAACTTTCTAGATTTCGATGCTTTGGAAGAGGCTTACGAAAAGAAAACGGGAATTTCACCGGTATTTATGGCTGCAGCAAGTGGGCAGAATGTGGATGGTTTTCGCCAAGCTTTGATAGCAGAAGTAAAAAAACAACATCGTAAAATATATCCAAATTACCTGGAGGATGAGACTTTCACACTAGAAGGATAATTCCTTTCATTGGCTGTCAATTTTTTTGATGGCCAATCTTTTTGTTAAACGAAGCATCTTTTTCATGTTTTAATTTTTTTTTGTCTATCCTAGCTTAAGTTTTTAAGCTTAATCCTCTTCTAATAGCAGTAAATGAATTCGGAATTTTCACAGTATGATATTTTTTTTGAAGTAACGGCAGACTTAATCTGTATCGCAGGATTTGATGGATATTTCAAAAAAGTAAATCCTGCAGTCAAGCAGGTTTTAGGCTATACTTATGAAGAGTTGTATTCAAATCCAATTAGCCATTTCATTTATAAAGAAGATAAAGAAACGACAGCAAGTGTAAGAAAAGCATTGATAAAATCCGTTCCTCTGGTTGATTTTGAAAACAGGTATGTTACCAAATCTGGAGAAATAGTATGGCTTTCTTGGACTTCCCAGCCAATTGAACAAGCAAAAATAGTGTTTGCAATAGCAAAGAATATCACTCAAAAAAAAGAAATTGAAGCAGACAGAAATGTACTTTTAGCTAACCTAACCAAAATAAACAAAGACCTTCGACACATTGGTCACATGACCTCGCATGACCTCAGGTCCCCTGTAAATAATCTATTGTCTATTTATGAATTAATCGACCGATCAAAAATCACCGATCAAGAGACCTTGGAGCTCATGGAGGTTTTTAAATTATGCTGTGAAGATTTACGGGAAAAACTTAACGTCTATTCCAGAGAACTTCGGGATAAACAATCTCTATACATTCCGTTTCAAGAAATTGAGCTAAAAAAAGTGACTAAAAAAGTGACTAAGTCTATCGGATCTCTTATCAAAAATGCGGACGCTACCATAATAGATGATTTTGCAGAACTACCTATTGTCACCTCTAACGCCACTTATCTAGAAAGTATTTTTCTTAATCTAATCACCAATTCCATAAAGTATAAGAAGCCTGGGGTACCTCCTGTCATAACTATTTCCACCAAATGTTTAAAAGGAAAATTTCAACTTATCTTTTCTGATAATGGGCTAGGGTTTAATATGGACAAAGTCGGAGATAAAATTTTTGGATTCAAGCAAACCTTTCATAAACATGAAGATAGTAGAGGGATCGGTCTTTATCTGGTTTACAATCATGTGCAAAGCATAGAGGGAACTATAGAAGTTGAGAGCAAGCTTGGAGAGGGGACTACATTTCGAATTACCCTCAATTCATAAACATGTACCTTCTATTGCAAGTCTGCAAGAAACCCAAGACATCACAGGACAGCTCGTCGAATTATAATATATTGTTTGGTGTAATTAAGTAAAACCCACAACTTAGCACCAATGAACAAATCGGTATTTCTTATTTTTATTGCCACCCTTACCCTTTTTTCCTGCTCGCAGAAAAATGAATTTGGAAGTAATATCAGCACTGAAAAAGAACAAATTCAGACAGGAAAAGTGCTTTTTGAGAACAATTGTAGCACCTGTCACAGTTTTGATCAAAACGGAATCGGACCCAATTTAAGTGGCATTACCCATTCTGTAGAGTCTTCATGGATTAAGAAATTTATTAAAGACGCATCGTCTATAATTGAAGCAAAAGATCCAAGGGCTATAAAACTTTTTGAAAAGTATAGATCTTACATGCCTCCATTTCCAGGATTGGAAGAAAAGGAATTGGATGCTTTGTTAGCCTATCTACACACCTACGAACATCTACCGGACACATTACCGCAGTTAGGACTAAAAGATCCTATTCCTGACACTGTTCCCGACTCCGGAATTCGAATTGAACTGGAATTATTCAGCCAGTTACCAGCTTCTGATACAGCTCATCCTCTGGCAAAAATGACCAAAATGCAAGCTGCTCCAGGATCAAAGCGTCTTTTTGTAAATGATCAGCGGGTAGGGCTATATGAGCTCGTAGATAAGAAGCCAAACTTATATCTACCCATTAATAAATTGAAACCTGCTTTAGTTAGTAGCCCAGGTTGGGCTACAGGTATGGCCAGCTTTACTTTTCACCCGGAATTCAGTGACAACGGGTTATTTTATACTGCTCATACAGAACCAGGCGGCACTCAGCAATCTGACTATGGTTATTCAGATAGTATTAGGGTATTTATGCAGTGGATAGTCACTGAGTGGAAAGCTGAAGATCCATCTGCCCCTACTTTTAATGGATCTTCCAGAGAATTAGTTAGAATAGATATTCCATCCCAGGCTCATGGAATGCAAGAGCTAACTTTTAATCCCAATGCCATTCCTGGAGATGAGGATTATGGTTTGCTATTTATAGGTTTTGGAGATGGTGGATTGACGGAGCAAAGATTTGCTTATGTATCAGACAATAAAGCTACTCGGGTTTACAGCAGTATTCTGCGCATCGATCCTTTAGGAAATGATAGTCCTAATGGCAACTATGGAATACCACCTACGAACCCATATGCTGGGGTGCCTGGCAAAGCAGGTGAAGTTTATGCTTATGGTTTTCGCAATCCCAACCGGATTTTTTGGGATAATGATGGAAACATGTTTGCTACTGATATCGGGCAACATAGCATAGAAGAACTTAATAAGATAGAGAAGGGTAAGTTCTACGGATGGCCGATCAGAGAAGGACGATTTATCATCAATCCTTATGGCAAGTTCAATGAAATCTTTGCGTTGCAGGAAAATGATGAAAACTTTGGGGTGACTTATCCAATCATTCAGCTAGATCATGATGAGCTTGCGGCAATATTTGCAGGCTATATAATGCCTTATGGTCCACTTAAAGAGAAATTTGTCTTTGGGGATATACTTTCAGGCAGACTGTTTTTCGCGGACTTAGATGATTTAGAAAATTCTGGAGTAAAGAGTTGGGGAGTGATTTTTGAAGGCAAGGAAATAAGCCTGCTTGAGCTTTGCGGAGGACAAAGAGTCGATCTTAAATTTGGCCAAGATGCGGATGGAAATGTCTATATAATGAGCAAAACAGAAGGGAAAATATATAAGATCATAGATTAGATATTGTTGAAAGAATCGCTTTCTTTCAAAAAATGAGGTGAATGCAAATCTTCGCATTCACCTCATTTTATTAATTCCCAGAGATATTCATCGTTCCTACATAATAGTTTTCATCCACACTGATTTTTGCATCTTTCTCCGAAAGATCTACCGGTTGCCATTGCTGGGTTGGGGTTAAATTCATTTCCTTTCCATTCGCGTAGATTTTTACTGGCATTTTGAAACCATCGACGACATTTTCCCATCGATAAATCAACTCTCCTTCTATGAGATTATAACTGAAAATCGGAATACGAATATCTCTCAGGTATTGATCAAAAACCGACTTCAAATCGATTCCCGCTTTCTGGCTAATATAATTTTCGACTTGTCGTGTGGAAACAGTTTTATGATAAAACTCAGAGTTCAATCCCCTCAAAATTGATCTCCATTTCTCGTCGTCATTTACAATCTGACGAATGGTGTGAAGCATATTTGCGCCTTTGTAGTACATATCGCCAGAACCTTCAGCGTTCACATTATAAGTGCCAATGATTGGACTGTCATTGTTGATCGCCATTCTGGTTCCCAGTACATATTCTTTGCTGGCTTCCTTTCCATAGAAATAATCTAGAAAAAGATTCTCTGAATAGGCTGTGAAACTCTCGTGAATCCACATATCTGCAACATCACGGTAGGTGATATTATTGGCAAACCACTCATGACCCGACTCGTGGATGATGATAAAATCAAATTTCAATCCCCAACCCGTGCCGCTCAGATCACGGCCCAAATATCCATTTTCATATTCATTACCATAAGTCACTGAGCTCTGGTGCTCCATGCCCAAGTAAGGTGCTTCGACCAGTTTGTAGCTATCCTCATAGAATGGATATGGGCCAAACCAATGCTCAAAGGCTTCCATCATTCTCTTTGCATCTTTAAATTGCTTTTTGGCTTTATTCAAATTCTCCCGAAGCACATAATAATCCATATCCAATTCTCCCTTCTCTCCAGCGTATTTTTCACCGAAGTAAACATAATCACCTACGTTAATATTGATCCCGTAATTGTTGATCGGATTTTTCACTTCCCAATGATAGGTTTTGGTCTTGGCAACTTTATCATGATCTGTTCCGATCAATCGTCCATTGGAGACATCCATTAGGTTTTCAGGGACAGTAACGCTGATCAATACGCCTTGATCAGGCTCATCATAGCCATGATCCTTATTTGGCCACCAGATACTCGCGCCGATTCCCTGATTGGAATTTGCAATGAAAGGCAAGCCATTACTATCCTTTTTCCAAGTCAATCCACCATCCCAAGGTGGACGAATCGCTTCAACTGGTGTACCAGAAAAAGTCAAAACCACTTCTTTTTCTTCTCCCACATTTTGCGCTGCTTTTAATGTGATAAAATGTGCATTCCCATCGTGTGCTATATCCAGTTCATCTCCATTCTGCTCAGCTTTCGTCAGCTGCATTGGCGCTTGTAAATCGATTTGCATACGTTTCAGCGGCTCCAATACTTTGTATCGGACGGTGTTTTTACCCGAAAGCGACTTGGTTCCAGGATCTACTTTTACTTCCAAATGATAATACTGCAAGTCCCACCAAGCCCGCTCGGGAGTAATTGTTCCACGAAGAGTGTCCTGTCTTGTGAATTTCTCTCCATGAGGAAACATTTGGGCTTGGGCACTAAGACAAAAGATTAGACAAAAACTTAAAAGAAGAATTCTCATAGGGAATTTGGAATTTGATGTTACAAGATACTGGGAAGGATTAATTGAAAAGCCATAATTTTCCACGAAAGGACTTAATTTTAGTCAAAAGAATAACTTCAACTCATGAAAAAACCAGATGAATCGACGCTGATCAATTATAATAACCGTTCTTTCCGCGCCGTTCAGAACACCGAAAATGGAGAAACTTCTGTAGAGACTATTTTTCGCTATCAACAGGATACGAAAATTCTGACTGCGGAATATGAAGGCGGAAAAATCCTAAAAGGGCATCTAATCGGTTTGGTGGACGAGTCCGGAAACATCAACATGCGCTATCATCAAGTGAATAACAAAGGGGAATTGATGACGGGAATTTGCCTATCTAAGCCTGAAATCTTGGAAAACGGGAAAATTCGCCTCCATGAAACTTGGGAATGGACTTCGGGTGATCGTTCAAAAGGAGAGTCTGTTATTGAGGAGATTTGATTCATAAGTAGGAAGACCGATAACCGAAGACGAATTGTTAACCAGCGTTCTCTGCAAAATCCTCCGTGTTCACAGCGGTCATAGCTTAGGGAAAAAACGCCCAACGGAATCTTAATCCGCCAGGCAACTTATTCTTAGCTCACTGGCTCAGTCACCGCTTCGCGCAGTTTCTTCGCAGCAGCCACCATTTCGATCAGCGCTTTTCTGGTTTCTTCCCAGTGGCGGGTTTTCAAGCCACAATCCGGGTTTACCCATAGATTTGCTGCCGGGATTACCGCTTTTGCTTTCTCCATTAATGCAATCATTTCGGCTTTAGACGGCACCCTTGGTGAGTGAATATCATATACTCCCGGGCCGATTTCATTTGGATAGTTAAACTCTGCAAAAGCATCCAACAACTCCATCTGGGATCTGGAGCATTCTATTGTAATCACATCCGCATCCATGTCAGCAATGTTCTGAATGATGTCATTGAACTCTGAATAGCACATGTGTGTGTGTATCTGCGTTTCGTCTTTCACACCGCTGGCGGAAATCCTAAATGCACGAACCGCCCATTCCAAATATGTCTGCCAGTCAGCTTTGCGAAGTGGAAGCCCTTCTCTGATGGCAGGCTCATCGATCTGGATTACACCTATTCCAGCCTTCTCTAAATCCACTACTTCGTCACGGATAGCCAAAGCAATCTGTGTACATGTTTGAGACCTAGGCTGATCATTACGCACAAAGCTCCATTGCAAAATCGTCACCGGCCCTGTGAGCATTCCTTTTACAGGCTTGTCGGTAAGTGACTGCGCAAAAGCTGACCAACGCACCGTCATCGGCTCAGGTCTGTACACGTCTCCATAAATAATCGGTGGCTTCACGCATCTACTGCCATAGCTCTGCACCCAGCCAAACTTGGTAAAAGCAAACCCAGCCAATTGCTCGCCAAAATACTCGACCATATCATTACGCTCAAACTCCCCGTGAACGAGCACGTCCATGCCTATCTCCTCCTGCCAGATGATTGACTCCTTGGTCTCTTCTTCAAGCAATTTTTCGTAGGCTTCTTTGGTCAAGTCGCCATTCTTAAATCTCGCTCTCCAAGACCGTACTTCTTTAGTCTGCGGAAAAGAGCCAATCGTAGTAGTGGGAAAAAGTGGGAGATTTAATGCTGCTTTTTGCTTGGCTTGGCGAATAGAAAACCCACTTTTGCGCTGATCATCAGCTTCAGAGATCAAATTCACCCGATCTTTCACTTCTGTATTGTGGATCAGAGTTGAGGATTTTCTGCTGGCGATTGCTACCACATTTAGTGAAAAACTCTCCAAAACCTCTAAATCTTTATCGTTTTCTACCAACTTTTTCAAGGTCACTACCTCTGCGATTTTCTGCTTTGCAAAAGCCAACCATTGCTTTACTTCATCCGGAAGAGTTGTTTCATTTGTCTCCAAATCCAAATCACATGGAGAATGGATCAACGAACAAGAAGGCGCTATCCAAACACGGCCTGCACCGATTCTGTGAACAACTTTATCGATCAGCGAAAAGGATTTTTGAAAGTCATTCTTCCATATATTTCTACCGTCTACTACTCCCAAAGACAAGTTGACATTGGCTTTCAATTTCCCCGAATCCAAAATATCATCCAGTTGTGACGGGCAACGTACCAAATCCAAGTGTAGGGTATGAACAGGAAGTGAAAGTGCTATTTCGAGATTTTCTCCGAAGCAGTCGAAATAATTGGCAAGGATAATTTTGAGAGAAGGATAAGCTTTTTTTATCTCCTCATAGACATAAGAAAATGCTTTTTTCTCCTTTTCTGTAAGATCCATTGCCAAAAATGGCTCGTCAAACTGCACATATTCTACATGAAGTGCATCAAGCTTTTTCAATATTTCCAAGTAAACAGGAAGCAGGTTTTTGATCAGATCAATCCGCTCAAAACCTTCCTCTTTTTCTTTACCCAAAAGCAGATAAGAAACCGGTCCTATCAGAATAGGCTTGGTCAAAATTCCAAGTTGTTTTGCCTCGGAAAATTCCTTGATGACTTTGGTGGAGAAGAGTTTAAACTCCTGATTTTTGGTAAACTCAGGAACAATGTAATGGTAATTGGTATCAAACCATTTGGTCATTTCCATGGCAGTGATGTCCAAACCATTTTGCTGATAACCACGAGCCATCGCAAAATACAAGTCCAGTTCATTTCCACCTTTTTGCAAAATCACCTCATGATAGCGCTCCGGAATGGCGCCGACCATGAGGGACATATCCAAGACTTGGTCATAGAAGGAAAAATCATTGGAAGGAATCAAATCAATTCCTGAATTCTTTTGAAGAATCCAATTGTCCTTGCGGATACTTTCTCCTGCAGAGAGCAGGTCAGAAAGCGCGATTTTGCCTGACCAATACTGTTCACAGGCTTTTTTGAGTTCTCGGTGGCTACCAATTCGCGGATAGCCAAGATTATGCGTTTGCATCTCTTTTAACTGTTAATGATGAATAATTAGTTAAAAGCTCTTTGGCTAGATTTCACCATGCAGGAGAATTGGGCAATCGGAAAAGTGAAATACGCGCATAGCAGGTTAAGTCTGAGCCGCATGACACAGAAAACAGTACTATAAGAAAACGTATCAAACTTGACTAAAAGGCCTCATTTCGCGGAAGCATCGTCAAAACGGAATAGGCAGGTCTCCTGACTCGTAGCGACTTTCATCGTCCTTCCCGTCTCCTTTGTGTTGGCTACAGTGGACATGCGAGGATGATCGTCTTTGGTGTGCTACTTACAGTTGCGCGACAGTTCGTGATTTTCACACGATTCCCTATTAATCTACAGCTAAGTAAAACCCCTTCCGGTTGATTAAGAAATAAAGTTAAGAACTATTTCAGTGGTGAAAGTAGTGAATTTTATTGAATGAAATTTTTGTTTGATGATTCTCCAACAATATGGCTAGCACATTATAGGTAGTCAGATGATCGGTGATAGATGCCTGAGGTGATCTTATCCCAGAAACTAAGTTTCATCTGATGTTCTGAAAAAGTCTTGATACTTGATACCAAATACTAGCTACTAGCTACTCACTAAAATCACATCCTAATTCTCCATTCCTTTGGATAATAGTTATTCACACGGTTGCCGAGGTTTTTGATCCAACCGAGTGGTAAATTTTTGTAAGTTATCAACACCCAGCCGATCGGCAGATCACCAACTTCGAAGTCATTTTTTCTAAGAAATTCAATTGCTTCTCTTTCCGAAAGTTCATGTGTCGGAAAATTGTTTTTAGGTAAAACTGAGACGGCCCATTCATGAGTTGGAATCCAGTCATTTTTCTGCTTTTTACCCAGCTCCACGCCAAAATATTTCAAACTCAAATGCTGCGAAACCTTCTGAAAATGCAAGTTCCAGTCTTTTGAAATCCTGAAATAAGAATCATTCAGCGTATAGTATTTCCCACTGCCATCAAATCCTAATTCTTCATCCAGATCGGAGGATTCTCTATTCCAGACTTCCTTCAAGTAAGGGTGCTTGAAGTCTTTCACCCGCTTCGGCTCTTGGATGTATGCTTCTGATGATCTCTTCAAAGCCGTGATAAAAAACCCTTCTCCTTCCACCAAATGAGGAAAAAAGCGATATCCATAATAAGTTTTCCCTTCAGCTTCTACCTCAGTTTCCTTGATATTCCAACTCGCATCTAGCGGAATTCGAACAGGCTCGTAGGAAAACTCTTCAGTTAAAAACCTGATCATATCCTCATTTTCCTGTTCATTGAAAGTACAAGTGCTGTACACCAAAAAACCATCTGCTTTCACCAATGCACCAGCCTTATCCATAATACGCTTCTGCCGGGCGGAGCAAAGTTGTACATTGTCAATAGACCATTCTTCCCTTGCCTGAGGATCCTTACGAAACATCCCTTCTCCAGAACATGGAGCGTCCACCAAAACCAGATCAAAAAATCCTTCCAACGGTTCAAAATGCTCTGGATCGTTGTTGGTCACCACGGTGTTCCCAAGTCCCCATTTGATGATGTTTTCCTTTAGAATCTGGGCTCTCGGCTGTATAACTTCATTGGCAACCAGCATGCCTTCATCTCCCAAATATCCAGAGAGCAAGGTAGATTTTCCACCAGGGGCAGCCGCCAAATCAAGGTAAACTCCCTTTGGTATTTCAAGAGTATTCAGGATATGCTCTATAAAAATAGATGAGGCTTCCTGCACATAGTATGCACCTGCATGAATGGCAGGATCAAGAGTGAAAGAAGGTCGTTCATCCAAGAAAAATCCGCTTTTTGACCATAGAATTGGAGATTTCGGCCAGGATATAGAAAAAGTTTTCGCTGAATTTAACCTTATGGAAGTGCGGGAAGGGTTGTTGATTGCTTTTTTAAATTGCTCAAATTCGGCTATACCGAGTAATTCGAGCATCTGAGACTCGAAGTCGGTAGGAAGATTGGTTTCTGGCATAAAGCAAAGATAGTGATCAGCTTGCAGTGATCAGTCCCAGTAATAGATTAAACCAACCGGATTAATTGGGATTTGATCTAATCTGATTTATTCAAAGTTCTGGCTACTGAGACTGTACACTGAATACTAATGCTTATCTTATTCAGAAAATTTGACATTATGGAACTACTTGCTGATATTCTGATTGGTACGATTGCCGCTCTCCATCTTTATTTTCTCTACTTCGAAATGTTTGCTTGGGAAACTATCGGCAGAAAAACTTTCAAACAACTACCCGCTGAATTATTTCCTAAAACCAAAGGTTTGGCTGCCAATCAAGGCTTATACAATGGGTTCTTGGTTGCTGGATTGATCTGGTCACTACTGATTGAAGATCAACATTGGTCCACGTATGTTGCTATTTTCTTTTTGGGCTGTGTGCTTGTCGCCGGCATTTTCGGAGCCTTGACGGCAAGTAAAAAAATCTTCTGGATTCAGGGATTACCGGCGCTAATAGCGTTGATTTTGGTGCATTTGAAGTGATTTACCGCAGAGGAACGGAGAACGCAAGAGAGCTAAGAGATTTTTCCAAAACATCTTAATTTCATAACTCTTTATTTATAAAAGTTTTATAATTTTTTATCATGATCGAAAATGAAATTTCTTCCAAAATTATAGGTGCTGCAATTGAGGTTCATAAACAACTTGGTCCTGGTTTATTGGAAAGCAGCTACGAAAAATGCTTAGCTTTTGAATTGTCTCAGATCGGCTTAACTATTCAAACTCAAGTTCCTGTTCCTGTTTTGTATAAAGGAATTAAGCTCGATGTATGCTATAGACTGAACATTCTAGTTGAGGAAAAAGTTATTATAGAAGTCAAGACCGTATCTGAATTGGCAGCTATTCACAAAGCTCAATTGCTGACATATTTAAAGCTCATGGAAATTAAACTTGGATTACTGATCAACTTCAATTCCATCAAATTGATCGATGGAGTAAAAAGAGTTGCCAATAAATTGTAAAAAGATCCAGTTTCACTAACACAAAAGGCGCAAAGTTATGGTAATTAAATTCTGCGCCCTCTGCGCCTCTGCGGTGATCAACCCTACAAATCATCCTCCTCGAAACCATCTTCATCACTCGGCCTCATATCAAACATGGAGCTAAACAAATCCTTAAACTGTAAACCTGTATCCAGTACTTTTTTGCTGAGTTGGGAGAATTCTGCCAACCCATGAAGCGCAAATTCCATAAAAAACTCCTTCTCATTTTCAGGGAGATTTTTCACCAGTTGCGTCACCACGTCTTCCAATCCCGGAACGGAATGCAGTGCAGATTTATAGTCTTTGTCTCCCTGAGAAGCTAGAATATCCAGCTCATTTCCCTCACCAAACCAAGCCAAAGGCAACACATAGGGGTTTCCCTGCTTTTCTTTTTTCTTCTGTTCGGGCGACGGGAAATAGTTTACAAACTGCGTACGAATGGCTTTACCGATCAGATTGTAAGCTACCAGACCTGCACCTTCCTGCTCTCCTTCGTAGACCAACTCCACTTTTCCGGTGATTGCAGGGATTACTCCGATCAGATCAGCGATACGGACTATGGTATCGCTTTCACCATTCATATACATTCGACGCTCAGCCGCTGAGATCAAATTCTCATATGCCGAAATCGTCAATCTAGCAGAAACCCCACTTTTCTCATCTACATATTCGGATCCCCTGGCTTCGATTGCAATTTGCTCAATCAAGTCCTTCATCAATTCCGGCACATAAATATTGTCTACTGGTCTTCCTTTCAGCTTGGCTTCCTGAGCAGTAATTTTTCTGCCGATCCCAATGGATTTAGGATAGTGTGTTATGATCTGGCTTTCAATTCGATCTTTAAGCGGGGTAACTATACTACCGCGGTTAGTATAATCTTCGGGGTTTGCAGTAAAGACAAACTGAATATCCAGTGGCAATCTCAATTTGAATCCCCGTATCTGAATGTCTCCTTCTTGCAAAATATTGAATAGCGCAACTTGAATTCTAGCCTGTAAATCAGGTAATTCATTGATCACAAAAATGGAGCGATGCGACCTTGGCACCAATCCATAATGAATTACCCGCTCATCATTATAACTCAGCTTCATCGTAGCCGCCTTGATCGGATCCACATCCCCGATCAAATCGGCCACTGATACATCCGGCGTAGCTAACTTCTCAGTGTAGCGATCATCCCTGTGCCACCAAATGATTGGTGTATGATCACCTTTTTCTTCAATCAAATCCTTCGCAAAAGAGGTCAAAGGCTGCAAGGGATCATCATTCAATTCCGAACCAAATACTACCGGAACATATTCATCAAGAAGATGAGTCATCATTCTGGCAATCCGCGTTTTTGCCTGACCTCTGAGGCCCAGCAAATTGATATTGTGTCTGGAAAGAATCGCCCGCTCAATGTCTGGAATCACCGTGTCCTCGTATCCCCAAATTCCTTCAAATACATTTTCTTTTCGCTTGATCTTTAAAATCAAGTTGTCACGAAGTTCTTCTTTGATGGATTTTGGCTGGTAGCCGGCAGCTTTGAGTTGACCTAGGGTTTTTATCTGCGTGAGTTCTTTTGGTGTCAGTTTTTGGTAGTCCATATTGCTTAAAAGCGTTTCGTTCTATTTCGTCTATAATCTTCAAAAATCAGGTCGCCAAGCCCCTTCAGGCTACTGTAATAGGCATTCCCGTTATTTACTTTGGTGAATTCCTTCACAAACTCCTTCAGATACGGATCCGAAGCAATCATAAATGTAGTCACCGGGATTTTCAATTTTCGGCATTGCGCAGCAAGTTTCAGCGTCTCGCTGAGGATTTTACTATCAATCCCAAAAGCGTTTTTGTAATATTTGATCCCCACTTTCAGACAAGTTGGTTTACCATCAGTAATCATGAAAATCTGCTTGTTTGGGTTCTTTCTTCTTCGAAGTAAATCCATCGCCAATTCTAATCCGGCAACTGTATTGGTATGATATGGCCCAACTTGCAAGTACGGCAAATCCTTAATCTCAATCTGCCAAGCATCATTTCCAAAGACAATGATATCCAGCGTATCCTTTGGATAGCGGGTTTTGATAAGCTCTGCCAAAGCCATTGCTACTTTCTTAGCAGGAGTAATTCTATCCTCTCCATAGAGAATCATGGAATGGGAAATGTCGATCATCAAAACGGTGGAAGTTTGGGATCGAAATTCATTTTCCACCACTTCCAAATCATCTTCGGTGAGCAGATAATCTCCCGAAAATCCATGGTTGGCCTGCGCATTCCGCAGGGAATCCGTCAATGCTATCTGATCCATATTATCCCCAAATTCATAGGCTCTACGGTCAGTCCCGCGCTCTTCGCCTTGACCGGAATGCGTGGTTTTATGCTGTCCTGACTTCCCCCGCTTGAGTTTGCCGAAAATCTCTTCCAAAGCTGATTTTCGAATAGTTTGTTCAGCTTTTCCAGTAATCTTGAATTCACCTTTTTTATTTTCCTCGGTCAGATAACCTTTGGTTTTCAAATCCTCTATAAAGTCCCCTATTCCATAATTGGGATTGGTCATATTATAGCGATTGTCCAGGTTGGTCAGCCAACTCAGAGCTTCCGCCACATCCCCACCAGTCATGGTGACGAGCTGCAAAAATATATTCAGCAGATTCTCAAACGTATTCTTTTCAGGATCCTGAGTGGGTACGAACTGAGTAAATCGAAATCCTTTCATTGTTAGATTTTAGTAGCAAGATTCAAGACACAAGACTGGCTTTATATCTACCAATTGCTCTCATACTTAATCAAAATTAAGTCGGAAACTATTGAAACTCAATGAATGCCTAATTGATAAACCTCCGACAAAGCTCATAACACACAGATGGGTATGGGAGTTTAATAAACAGAACAAAAAGCCAAAAAAGATAACGCAAATGACTAGCACACCTTGACAGTCAATCAATGGCAGCATTTAATTTTTAAAACAGTCTAAAAAATTACTTAGGGAAACTCTTTCGGAAGTCTGTTAAAAAATTTTAAATTTTGAGCAAAATATATTAAATCGCTGAGAATGTGGATAACTTTGTGGAAAAACCCTTGGTTAATGTTAATAAAATATATTTATTTGATTTAAATCTCTGAATTTATGATGTACGCACACAACCAGGAAAGCAATAAAGTTAGCTCAATCATACTTTTCCTTAATTTTATTCTGGACGGAGACAACAAATACAAAGAATATTTGGACTCAATAATTACAGAAGCAGTTGATTTAGTTAAAGGGGATAAAACGATTTTTGATATTAGTAAAGATAATTTTTTAGTAATTACTAGGCTGAAAGAGTATGGAGAAGAATCAATTAAGTCGATAAATAAAGCAAATATAGAAAACTCGGACTATCAGAAAATCAAAAAGCTTTTGGAGAAATCCTCTCACGAATTGGCATGATTCGTTTTATGAATAGTAAACTTTTACAGCTTAATTTTAGCCAGTTGGAGTCAGCTTGGAAAAAAACTAAAAACAATCATTATTCTGACTCAAAGAAAAATAGATATCAAAACAAATTAAACGAACTTTTTAATAAACTAGATTCAGAAGATTTTTCCACATTAACAGCTGGCGAGGCTTATGAAAGAAGCTTAGTTATTGACTTTTTCTTCTATAGCATTACTTTTCTTAACGGCAGCACTTTAACTCAGATACCTTTCGAAATTATCAAATGTCTAGAAGTGGCTCTAAAGGACTGGGTAGATAAAAATGAAGATTTCATTATTGTAACTTCTCTAGTGAAGGGAATAAGTGACTTTAGTTTTGATTTTACACTTACATTTAGGGATGAGTTTTATGAGATAATCGAAAGGAATTTTGATATAAAATTTCAGTCTAAATTAATCCAAATCAACTTGCCAGAATCTTTGACTGGCGATTATTTGGCAAATGTCGTTTTGTATCATGAATTGGGTCACTTTATTGATAGGAGATATAGAATTTCAGAATTGTTAACAAAAATCATTATCTACAAAGAAAAAGAAGGTTTACTGGAGCCGGATTTTTTAAAGATTCTTAAAAAATTTCTTCCTGTTTTGGAGGATAATAAAAGTAGCGATTGTGCTCAGATATTATACAATCATTTTTCCGAGTATTTCTGCGATTTGTTTGCTTCTCAATATGTAGAGGGGACTTTAGGCCCCTATTTAAATTATTTAACTAAGGAAAGTAAAGATTGGCATTACAGTCATCCATCAACGGTTAGCAGAGTGGAATTAGTCAACGATTTTTTAAATAAAGACAAAAATGTTTTCCTTGATTTCATTTTGGAAGTTGTATCAAAGGCTTCAAAAAATGAATTAAAAATAAGATTCAAGAAATTTTCAACAAATGATTTTGAAAATTTAATCCCAGTTGAAATAGATTCTTCCAGTGAATTACACTATCTATTTGTTTATGGATGGAATTTATGGCTTTCCGACTGGTCAGTATTTGAGAAAATTAATAATATGGACTATTCTCTTACTTCAACTCAAGTTTATGAAATTATTAATAACCTGATTGAGAAGTCTATAGGAAATTATATTATTAAGGCCAATTGGGAAAAGCATAAATAAATATGTACCTACAATCTGAGGAAATTCGCGGCTTAATTGATAAAAATGAGCTAATAATTAGACCATTACTTGATGTTGACGCTCAACTTGGGGAACTGACTTTTGATTTCAGACTAGGATATGATTTTTTAGTATCAATACAAGGCAGAGAAGCATTTATTGATACATCCTTGAATAATGGTGAGAACTCCAGAATTTTTAAAAATTTTTTCCACAAAACCAGACGAAGGCCAGGTGAAACAATTTTACTTCATCCCAACCAAACAGTTCTTGCAACTAGTCTAGAATACATTAAACTTCCCAAGGATATTTGCTTGATTTTAAACACTAGGAGTTCCTATTCAAGGCTAGGATTAAATCTTTCCACCTTAGTTCAACCTGGTTATTGTGGAAGTTTGTCTTTTGAATTTACAAATACTAACAAAGTTCCTATAAACCTTACTATTGGCTCAAGAATAGTTCAAGGTAGGTTTGCCAAATTAAATTCAGAAAGTAACTACTTCAAAAATAAAAGAAAATACCTATGTCAAGTACGACCAATATTGTCTGCTATAACTGAAGATAATGATCTCCAAATATTAAACTCATATTGGAAAGATCTAAATCACCAAATTTAACGACAAGATCTACTTTTAATAAAAAAACGAAATTATCATCTGCTTTTAGAAACCTACCAACCTACTTTAATCAGACAGGGTAAAATTATATCTATTGTATCTTTACCCCATGACTCCCTCCGAGAAAAACGCTATCCTTATCAAATCCACCGCCAAGCGGCTGGGGTTTGACTTTTGTGGAATAGCAAAAGCTGGTTTTCTGGAGGAGGAAGCGCCCAGACTGGAAGACTGGCTTAACCGTAATTACCACGGTCAAATGGGCTATCTGGCGAATCACTTTGACAAACGCCTCGATCCTACTAAACTTGTGGAAGGCGCCAAAACCGTGGTATCTCTTGTTTACAATTACTATCCTGAGGAAAAGCTGCCGGAAAGAAAATCGGATATAAAGCTTGCTAAATACGCCTACGGGGAGGATTATCATTTTGTGATCCGCGACAAACTCAATCAATTTCTCGAAATCCTCAGAGACGAAATCGGTGAAATCGATGGTCGTGGATTTGTGGATTCCGCCCCGGTGATGGAGCGTCAGTGGGCACAGAAAGCGGGTTTGGGTTGGCTGGGGAAGAACAGCCTGCTACTTAATAGGGAAATGGGCAGTTTCTTTTTTCTCGCAGAACTCATCATCGATCTAGAAGTAGCTCCGGATAGTCCACTCACCAAAGATTACTGTGGTACCTGCACAGCCTGCATCGATGCCTGCCCCACAGATGCCATTATAGATAATGGCGTGATTGACGGTTCCCGCTGTGTTTCTTACCTGACCATTGAACTGAAAGATGCCATCCCTGACGAATTTAAAGGCAAAATGGAAAACTGGGCTTTTGGCTGTGATATCTGCCAGGATGTATGTCCCTGGAACCGCTTTTCCAAACCTCACCAAGAAACACAATTCACACCGAACGAGGAACTTAAGTATTTGTCAAAATCCGACTGGAAGGAAATTACGGAGGAAACTTTCCGTAAGGTTTTCAAGAAATCTGCAGTAAAACGCACTAAACTTGCTGGACTAAAAAGAAATGTCGACTTTCTTACCTCTAAATAACCTCATCTGAGATCTATATGAGCCCACAAACTCCAAGTCTTAAATCTGTACAGAAACTTTTCAAATCCAAAAAGAAGAAAAAAACTAAGACACATAAAATTGGTCTGCCTCCTGGCGCTTTGGTTTTTACAGGTGACAAAAAGCTTGAGAAAGTTTTAATTAACCTGATCACCTATGATGAAGTTGATTTCTACGAAGAATCTATTGAACTAGATCAGTTAGAAGAGCACCTGAAACTGAAAAAAAATGTACTCTGGATAGATGTCATAGGATTGCATGATGTAGAGTTATTTGAGCAAATTGGTTTGCTTTTCGGTATCCACAAACTCACCTTGGAGGATATTCTGAGTGTAGATCAGCGTCCTAAAATGGAAGCTTTTGATGACTACCTTTTTGCGGCGATGAAGATGATCCAATGCCCCACTCCTGAGTCACCTATAGATGAAGAGCAGATCAGCTTTGTGTTAAAAGATGGAATTCTTTTGACTTTTCAAGAAAAGAAAGGAGATGTATTTGATTTCGTAAGAAGTCGCCTAACAGATCCAAAGCGAGCCATACGTCAGCGAAAAGCAGACTATTTACTCTATGCACTTCTCGACGCCGTAATTGACAATTATTTTATCGTGATGGAAAATATCGGCGAAAGAATTGAGAATCTCGAATCTCAGGCAATGATGGCTCCAGGTAATGAAACGCTCAGTGCACTTTACCTTCTAAGACGGGAAATGATGGATCTACGCAGAACTGTATATCCGCTTCGTGAAGTAATTGGTTCATTTGATAAATATGCTGACGATAAGATCAGTGCTGAGACCAGACCTTTCATCCGCGATCTCTACGAAAACACCATTCAGGTCATTGAGACTATGGAAGTATTCCGCGATATGTCATCTGGTGTACTGGATCTTTACATGAACAGCCTTTCCAATCGCATGAATAACATCATGAAGGTGTTGACTATTATCTCCACCATCTTTATTCCTTTGAGCTTTGTTGCAGGAGTTTATGGGATGAACTTTGACAATATGCCTGAACTTCATTATAAATATGGCTATTTCTATGTAGTAGGAGGTATGGGGATTGCAGTTCTAGGTATGTTATATTATTTCCATAGGAAACAGTGGTTGTGAATCTACTGAAGCTTAAGAATAACTTCTTTTCTTCCGTTCTTTAATAGCATCAGGTCTCCTTCAGTATCATAAAACCGGACTTGATCTAGCAATTCCAAAAATCTAGTTTCAAAAGTCTGGTTTTGACAGGTCATACGGGTAGCTCCCACGTCGGAGAATCTCAAGGATTTTCTATTATCCAACAAGAAATCCCCATAGATCCTATTACATCCACCACTGCCATTGATTAGCCCATTTTCTGAGTTGAATATTAAATGGGCATCATTTGGTGATCCGGACGTTTGAACCGGGGTACTCATCATCTCTACTACTGTCAAGTGTCTGCCATACCAATTTTTTCCGGGGAAGGAACTGGAACTGCAAGACGCCAGAATAAAAATGAAAAGAATGTACAATGGTTTTCTCATAGTTGGTTAGTTTAAGTTGAGCTGATCTTTCAAGAGTCAAAACCAGCCTAAATCAACAACTATAAGACAAAAATCCTGCTAGAAAGCTTAATCAAACGCTTTCAGACTGATATCCAGACTCTTCACGGAATGGGTAAGTGCACCCATGGAAATAAAATCAACCCCGCATTCTGCTACTGACACTAGGGTTTCTTCCGTAATTCCTCCAGAGGCTTCAGTTTTATAGTTGTCCCCCACCATCTCTACAGCTCTTCGCATGGTGGCATAATCCATATTGTCGAGCATAATAAAATCTATCCCACCAACTTCTATTACTTCAGCTACCTCGTCCAGTGTTCTTGTTTCCACCTCGATTTTGAGATGAAGGTCATGTGCTGCCAAATAAACTTTAGTACGCTCAATTGCCTGACGTATGCCGCCGGCAAAATCCACGTGATTATCCTTCAGCATCACCATATCATACAGTGCAAAGCGGTGATTGACTCCGCCTCCGATATGAACAGCCCACTTTTCCATCAATCGGAAATTTGGTGTTGTCTTCCTTGTATCCATCAGCCGAGCCTTGGTATGAAGAATCTTCTCAGTCAGTCGATGCGTCAACGTAGCAATACCGCTCATTCGCTGCATACAATTTAGCACCAGTCTTTCTGAAGAGAGAATGGATGCAGATAAACCTTTTACTATCAGCCCAATATCTCCATACTTCACTTCATCACCATCTTTCACGAGTAATTCTACTTCAAGATCTGGGTCAAAAGTCTTAAAAATCTTCTCTGCCAATTCTACTCCCGCTATGATTCCATCGTCTTTGATAAGCAGTTTTGCCTGACCGGTTTTTCCTTCTGGAATCGAGGAAAGAGAAGAATAATCGCCAGGACCGATATCTTCTGCAAAAGCTGCTGCAATAAAGGTGGAGATGGCTTCTTCGTTGAGATAGGATGGTTTCATGCCCAAAAATAGACATTAGGAACTCCCGCAAAGGCGCTAAGGCCCAATTTTATTTTAGCAACTGATGGTTTTAGTGTCAATTTTCTGACTTGCGGTTGGAAAAGTTTCAAAGTTCAAAATCAATAAGAAACAGCGCGTACTTTGTGCTTTCTTTGTGTTCCTAGTAGAAAAAAACTATCAGGAAAATGCTTTAGCCTTTGACAAATTCAAGACTGTAAATTTTGAAATCTTGGGCTTGCTGAAAAACTTTGATAAACACTTTAAATAATCCCTGACTTGTCTGATAATCACCTATATAAGAACTCAAGCTTGGGTTATTTTCACTACGAAAAACCAAGCTGAATCCCATAGAAGGGTTTTTCTTAAAAAAATCTTTTAGGACAAGTTCTGCCTGATTTTTAGAATAATCTCCCTGCAATCCGTTAACATTTAAGGAAATGCTGGAATCGAAAAATTTGGCTAAGTCGCTGCTTGAACCACTATCAATGGCAGAAATAACTGTTTCAATGGAATTCAAGGTCTCAATTTCCCTTTTAGGAGTTTGAATAAACAAGAATATTGAAACGATTAAACTTAATACTGAGGTCATTGCCCATGCTAGGCAAATACTAAGCCAAAAAAAGAATCATGTTCTGCATTTTTAAGTTTACCAAGTGCATGCTCTCGAAGGTTTGTCTAATCGGGATTTCGGGACTACTTTGCCTTGAAATATAATATATTTGCGGTATGGATAAGAAAGTACTTTTAATGATTTTGGATGGCTGGGGAATAGCCACCAATCCTTCTGTTTCTGCTATTGACAAGGCAAAAACCCCTTTTGTCGACAGCCTTTACACCAAATATCCACATGCTACGCTGGAAGCTTCTGGTCTTGCAGTAGGTTTGCCAGTTGGGCAGATGGGCAATTCCGAAGTCGGCCACATGAACATTGGCGCCGGTCGAGTAGTCTATCAGGATTTGGTAAAAATCAATCTTGCCGTTGAAAATAAAGAGCTGGATTCTCATCCGGTTTTAGTAAAAGCATTCGCGAAAGCTAAAGCTGCTAAAAAGAAAGTCCACTTTATGGGTTTACTTTCGGATGGTGGAGTTCATGCGCATATCACGCATCTAAAAGGTCTTTGTGATGCAGCAAAATTCAATGGAATGCAGGATGTATTTATCCATGCTTTCACCGATGGAAGGGATACAGATCCAAAAGGAGGGATTGGCTATTTAGAAGATCTTAAAGCGCATTTGACTCATTCCGTAGGTCAGGTTGCCTCGGTTGTCGGAAGATATTATGCAATGGATAGAGACAATCGCTGGGAGCGCGTGAAGCTAGCTTACGATGCTTTAGTGAAAGGCGAAGGAGAAAAGTCCAAAGACATCATAGCTGCTATGCGCAAATCCTATGAAAATGGCGTAACTGATGAATTTATACGCCCAATCATCCGTATTGGAGCTGATAATAAACCTTTGGCAACAATACAGGAGGGTGACTTGGTGATATGCTTCAATTTCAGAACTGACCGAGGCAGAGAAATCTCCCAAGCATTAACACAACGCGATTACGAAGATTTCAACATGAAGAAGTTGAATGTAGATTACATCACCTTTACTAATTATGATGCTACATTTAAGGAAGTTGAAGTTCTGTTCGAGAAAGACAATCTAAACAATACTCTCGGGGAAGTACTGGAAAGAGCGAATAAAAAGCAGATTCGAATAGCTGAGACTGAGAAATATCCACACGTTACGTTCTTCTTTTCCGGAGGAAGAGAGGAAGAATTTATGGGAGAGAGCAGATTGCTTTGTCCTTCTCCAAAGGTGGCTACTTATGATCTCAAACCTGAGATGAGTGCATTTGAGATTGCCTCCAAAATCAATGGAGAACTAAAAAAGAAAAGTGCTGATTTCATTTGCCTAAACTTTGCAAATGCAGACATGGTCGGTCATACTGGTGATTTCGATGCCGCAGTGAAGGCTTGCGAAGCTGTAGATGCTTGTGCTGAAAGCGTGGTCACTACTGCTTTGGCAAATGATTATACCATCATCGTCATCGCCGATCATGGTAATAGCGACATGATGATCAACGAAGACGGCACCCCAAATACAGCCCATACTACCAATCTCGTACCGTGCATAATGGTAGATAAAAATAACAAGCTTACTATCAAAGACGGGAAATTAGGTGATTTGGCTCCAACTATTCTTAAGCTGATGGGCGTAGAGAAGCCAGATGATATGACCGGAAATATTCTATTAACTTAATGAAGCATCACAAAAGTCTTTCCTTAGGGATTTTCTTTCTAGTTGTTTTCGGGCTGATTTCTTGTGTAAATGAATCAACAAAGGCACTTGAAAAAGAGCCTTATTTTGACCTTGAAGGATTTATCAAGGAGAAAATTCAAGAAATCGATAGCATGGAAGTAATCAAAGTATCCGAAATTCAAGGAGAAGAAAAACAGACCAATGTAGTCTATTCTACTAAGGACTGGGAGGAGGAATTTGGTATATTCAAAGAAGCTGATATCAATAAATCTTCTTTGCTTACATCCTATGAGACTAAGTCTTCCAATGATTCGCTGACCCATGAGCTATACCCTAAGTCTGAAGCAAAAGTGAAATTCATTAAAGTCACTTATGATAATGAGGAAGTAAGTAGCGTTGCTATCAAAATAGCAGATGATAACCTGTTCTACTCTTCTACAACCTTGGCGAATATATATATCGACAATGCTACTAAGTTGATTGATCATTATTCCATCGAGACCACTCAGAAGATATGGTTTCTGGACTCAAATAATATGAAAATCAAAGGAACGATAGTGCCAAAACGCTAAGGGCTTTTCACATTAAAAATAAAGGCAAGGACAGGAGAAGATCTTCAGTCCTTGTCTTTTTTTGTTGGTTACTTGTCAAACATCGGAGGCCGTTTCGCTTGCCAGTCACTAGTTGATTGAATTAAATTTCCCAGCATTATCAATTTCTCCTCTTCAAAAAGATTTGCTAATAAGGTGATCGAAGTCGGTCCGCCTTGCTCGTTGAATCCATTTGGAAGACAAAGGGCTGGATGGCCAGTCAGATTGGTAATCTGTAGCTGGGCACCTCCATAACTCGGCGTAATTATGACATCATAATCCTTCATAATTTCATGCATTTCCTGGATCAGTATAGTTCTTTGTCTGGCTGCCTGCACATATTCCACAGCAGGTATAAACCTCGCTGAGCGAAAAGCATTTGGCCAGGCATTTTTATGCTGTGCGACGAGTTGATCATCCCAACCTAATCTTGTAAGTTCATCAAATGCTGCGGCTGCTTCTACAGATAGCATGATTTGAATAGCTCTGGGATTTACTGAGGTTTTCAACTCCACTGGATGAAGCTCAAAGCCCTGATTTCTCAGTAAGTCAAGCACATCTTTATTATTTTGCATGCTGGGATTATCGCCTTCGAAAAATTCATTGAAGTAGCCTACTTTTATTTTTTTGACATCATTTTTGGAGGAGAAATTAAAGGCTGATTTGATGGTACTGGCATCCATGGTGTCTTCTCCATTTATTACCGACAAAATGATTCCATCGTCCAAAGCGGATCTGGATATTGGCCCGATTTTATCCATGGACCAACTCAGAGCCATTGCTCCATTCTTACTTACCCGACCAAAAGTTGGTCTAAGGCCTGTCACGCCATTTCTAGTGGAAGGAGATACGATTGAACCCAACGTTTCTGTTCCAATAGCGAAAGGAACTAACCCAGCACTTACAGCTGATGCGGAACCTGCTGAGGAACCACTTGATCCCTGCTCTAGATTCCAGGGGTTTTTGGTCACTCCTCCATACCAAACATCTCCCATAGCCAAAGCCCCAAGTGTGAATTTTCCAACCAAAACGCCTCCGGCATCATTCAACTTATTCACCACGGTCGCAGTCATATCGATCTCTTGATCCTTGTATGGCATCGCTCCCCAAGTAGTTTTGGTGCCCTGCACCGCCAAAAGATCCTTGATACCATATGGAATGCCGTGAAGAGGGCCTCGGTATTTTCCGGCAGCCAACTCAGCATCCATTACTTTTGCTTTTTCCAAAGCAGAATCCTCAAGCAAAGTAATCAGGCATTGCAGCGTATCAGAATAAGTCTTTATGCGATCCAGGTAGATTACAGTCAATCGCTCACTGGATAGTTTCTTTGATTTAATCAAAACTGCAAGCTTGTTTACTGGCATGTAGGCAATATCAGAGTCCTTTTCAGGGAGTGAAATTTCTGTAGCCAAACCCCAGTCTAGCTCTTTCTGATTTTGATCAGGGTGAAATCCTGTTGGAAGTGGATTGAAAACCAATGCTGGCGCCACAGAGTTATCCAGCTTTATTTCCCGCAGTGACTCGTATTTACTTCGCTGATTTTCTAAGGAGCCTATCATGCTATCTGTTTCTGCTGGCGTAAAAGACAAGCCAAAAATGTCAGAAGCTCCCTCGATGGAAATAGGTGTGATTTCTCCTGTATTTCTGCCAAGTGTAAAACCAAGTAATATGCATCCCGCTGAAGCGATAAGTATAAAAGCAAAGTAAGAAACTGTGTTTTTTGATTCCATTGAATAGTTTTGTTATAATGTAACCTCAGAATGCTGAATGCAATTTCAACTACCCAATATAATCAACCAATGAATCAAAGTCCTTCCTTTCCTGTATTCCCGATGTATTTTCGTGGAATTCTCCTTCTAGCTGGGATGTACACAATTGCCTGGTCTGCTATTTTCAGGCTAATGGGAGGATCTATTCTAGACTGGCTCGCTGACGGAAATATGATCGATGCTACCTTACCAGTGACCTATTATGGAGGATTTGGAATTTTGGTTGGCTTGCTGATTTTTTTTAGCGCATTTTATCCCGTTAGTTGGGTTTACCTTATTATTGCAGGCATTACTGGAAAAATAATTCTAGCTATCTGGTTTGCCTTGGGCTTCATACCCGATTTAGGATGGAACAAACGAATCGCTTTTCAGTTGATTTTTAATGAGATACTATGGCTAATACCTTTGATCGTTATTTTTCTCAGAGGCATACAAGTAAAAAACTATCTTGCCGAAAACCCTGAATGATTTATTCGCCAATCCAGAACTAGCCTTAAAGTGGAATTATATAAAAAAAGGCTGACAATTCACTGTCAGCCTTTTTGGGTTACTCAGGTTAATTTTACTTAGGTCAGCAAAATCAAAAGCAGTAGAATAATAATAATTGCCCCTACTGAGATATAAACTCCACCACCAGCTCGCTTGGCTTCCTCTTTCATATCTTTCAACTCCATACGCACGTCCTTTTTTTCTTCTCTGCTCATGTTGCTAAAGTCCATGGCTTTGATTTCATCTACTCTAACCTGAATCTCTGCTAATCGCTCTTTTTGAGCTTCCGTCAATTCAGTTTTTTCTTTTTTAGAGTTTTCGTCATTTGCTGGCGCGGCTACCAGCATATGCGTAGAGAAAACCAATGCGAGAATTGCGAATAATTTTTTCATAAGTTGTTTGTTTGTGTTCAGGTGATCTAAATCCCCAAATTTACCGCCAAACTCTGTCAGAGGGACAGGATATAGCCAGATTTTAGGCTTCCACCAGAGGAAAATTTGTAACTTAGGCGGCTATAATACGATTGGTGTTTTACCAAAAAAATTGTCCTGAAATGTCCCAAAAACAGCCCTGTAAGCTTTTTTTACTTGATGCCATGGCGCTCATCTATCGAGCGCACTTTGCCTTCAGCAAAAACCCTAGAATAAACTCCAAAGGACTGAATACCGGCGTAATGCTAGGCTTCACGAATACGTTGCTCGAAATTGTCGATAAGGAAAAACCTACTCACATTGGGGTAGCCTTCGATACTCATGCCCCAACATTTCGACATGTTCAGTATGAGCAATACAAAGCTAATCGGCAGGAGCAGCCCGAAGATATCGCTACTGCTATTCCCTGGGTAAAAGAAATAGTGAAGGCCTTCAATATTCCTATTTTGGAATTGGATGGATATGAGGCTGATGATATAATCGGAACCTTGGCAAAACAGGCTGAAAAGCAGAATTTCACTGTCTATATGATGACTCCCGACAAGGATTATGGTCAGTTGGTAGATGATCATATTTTCCTGTACAAGCCTTCTTTTATGGGAAATGGCGTGGATGTCATGGGGCCAAAGGAAATTTGTGCCAAATGGGATATCGAGCGAGTAGATCAGGTACGGGATATTCTTGGGCTTATGGGTGATGCAGTGGATAACATTCCAGGAATCCCCGGCATTGGACAAAAAACAGCCGTGAAACTCCTTAAAATCTACGGAACAGTAGAAGAATTGGTAAAAAATACAGCTGATCTCAAGGGCAAGCAAAGAGAAAATGTGGAAAACTTTGCTACACAAGGAATTCTCTCAAAGGAACTGGCAACTATCAAGTGTGATGTTCCGATTACCTATATAAAAGAGGATTTAAAATACGAGGGAATTAATGAGGAGAAAGTCCGTACAATCTTTACAGAACTTGAATTTCGCACATTGGCATCCCGCGTATTCAAGGGCACTGATAAGATCGCAGCAGTCCAGAAAAATGACCAACTAGGCCTTTTTGGCGAAGCTCCCGCTCCTACGGCTTCCGTTTCAGTAGAAATAGAATTCGAAGAGGAATCAGTAAATGTAGCTGAGCAGAAGGCACCGGATACCATTCATAGTAATATCCAGAATTACCATAAAATTAAAGGCAAGGCTGAAATCCTTGAATTAGTCGAATTTTTAGAAATTCAGAAAGAGCTTTGCTTTGATACCGAGACAACATCTGTCAATCCAATGGAAGCAGAGCTCGTCGGGATTTCCTTTGCCTATGTCACTGGCGAAGCTTATTATTTGCCATGTCCCGAGGATAGAAATGATACTTTGGCTATCCTGGAATTGCTCAAACCGGTCTTTGAAAATGAAGCTATTCTGAAAATCGGTCAGAACATCAAGTACGATATTCTGGTCTTGAAGAATTACGGCATCGATGTCAAAGGAGTACTTTATGACACCATGCTTGCGCATTACCTGATCGATGCAGACGGTAAGCATTCTATGGATTGGCTGGCCAAGCAATACCTGAATTATGAGCCTGTTTCTATTACAGAATTAATTGGAAAAAAAGGCAAGAATCAAGGCAATATGCGGGATGTGGATGAAGATGACGTCACTGCTTACGCTTCAGAAGATGCAGATATTACCCTGCGTCTCAAAGCTCAGTTTGATCCTTTGCTGAAAGAAAATAACTTGATTAAACTTTTTGATGAGGTAGAAAATCCGCTTATCAATGTGCTCGCGGACATGGAATTTGAAGGTGTTCGTATTGATATGGGAAGTCTGGCAGAAATGTCAATTTTGCTAGAAAAAGAAAGTAAGGAAATCGAAAATAAGGTCTATGAAATGGCCGGAGTTCGCTTCAATCTAGCTTCCCCAAAGCAACTCGGTGAAGTACTTTTTGATAAATTGCAACTGGATCCAAAAGCCAAAAAGACCAAAACAGGGCAATATGCTACCGGTGAAGAAGTCTTAAGTAAACTTGCCCATGAGCATGAAATCATCCAGAATATTTTGGACTTCCGACAGATGGTGAAGTTGAAATCTACCTATGTGGATGCTTTGCCGACGATGATTAATTCCAAAACGGGAAGAGTCCATACGACTTACAATCAATTTGTTGCAGCAACCGGACGTCTTTCTTCTATTAATCCCAACCTGCAAAACATTCCAATAAGAACCGACCGAGGGCGAGAGATTCGAAAGGCATTTGTGCCGAGAGATGAAGATCATATTTTGCTGGCCGCGGATTACTCGCAGATTGAGCTTCGGATTATGGCCTCATTCTCTGGCGATGAATCCATGATAGAAGCTTTCCGGACAGGTCGCGATATTCACGCTACTACAGCAGCCAAGATTTTTCAGGTTCCACTGGAAGAAGTGACTTCAGATATGCGTAGAAAAGCCAAAACAGCCAATTTTGGGATTATTTATGGTATTTCCGCATTTGGGCTTTCTCAGCGTTTATCCATTCCACGGGGAGAAGCCAAGGAGATAATCGATTCATATTTCAAGGAATTCCCGGCTGTAAAAGAGTACATGGATGGAGCCATAGAAAAAGCTAAAACCCATGAATACGTCGAAACTATCCTAGGTCGCCGTAGATATCTCCGGGATATCAATAGTCGGAATGCTACCATGCGTGGCTTCGCTGAGCGAAATGCAATCAACGCACCGATTCAAGGTTCTGCTGCCGATCTGATCAAAGTAGCGATGATTAATGTGCATAAGTGGATGAAAAAAGAAAATCTTAAGTCCAAAATGATCCTTCAGGTTCATGATGAATTGGTTTTTGATGCGCACATAGATGAAGTGGAAATTCTAAAAGCTAATGTTCCCGACTTGATGTCAAATGCCATCAAAATGGCTGTTCCGGTAGAAGTGGAAGTTGGAATTGGTACAGATTGGTTGCAAGCCCACTAGTTAGTATCAAGATGTTAGACATAAGTATCTAGACCTTAGACATTAATTATTCTTAGAGGGACTAGAATCAAGATCCTAGAATCAAGAAAATGGGTTTTAGTGGTAGGATGATTGTTTCTAGTGCTTAGGGATTCCATACTCATTATTAACAAATCATTCAAATAAATACCAGGGTTGAAGGTTCTCTGAATCTCGTAAATCGTACTTCATAATTCGTAAATCCAAAAATGGCCAAAATAAAAACCACGTTCTTCTGTCAAAACTGCGGTGCACAAAGTCCAAAATGGCTGGGAAAGTGCTCTGCCTGCGGGGAATGGAATACTTATGTGGAAGAGGTAGTTCAGAAGGAAGAATCCGGCAAGGGAACGTGGAAGACACCAACTTCTGGCAATAAAAAAGCGAGTGTTCCTAAGAAAATCCAAGAAGTCAATTACGAGGAGTCACCAAGATATGTAACGGGAGATAATGAACTCGATAGAGTTTTGGGAGGTGGGATCGTCCCAGGCTCACTTGTACTGATCGGTGGAGAACCTGGAATAGGCAAGTCCACCCTGATGCTTCAGATTGCTTTAATTTTAACAGGAAAGAAAATTCTTTATGTCTCTGGAGAGGAAAGTGAAGCTCAAATAAAAATGCGCGCTGACCGGATGACAGCAAAGAATCCTGATTGCTATGTACTATCTGAGACAAACACTCAGCAGATTTTTCAGCAGATTGAAGCGCTGAAGCCTGATCTACTGATCATAGATTCCATCCAGACACTGACTTCCCAATATGTAGAATCTGCCGCAGGATCTGTTTCGCAGGTGCGGGAGTGCACCGCCGAACTTATGAAATTTGCCAAAGAAACCGGAACACCGGTTTTCTTGATAGGACATATCACCAAAGACGGATCCATAGCCGGACCAAAAGTATTAGAGCATATGGTGGATACAGTTTTACAGTTTGAAGGTGACAGGCATATGAGTTATAGAATCCTAAGAACTTCCAAAAACCGCTTTGGATCCACTCACGAACTTGGAATCTATGAGATGCGGGTGGAAGGTCTTCGTCCAGTCGCAAATCCATCAGAAATTTTATTAACTCAAAGAGAAGAAGTACTTAACGGAGTTGCTATCGGAGCGATGATGGAAGGAAATCGACCACTTCTAATCGAAATCCAATCCCTAGTAAGTCCGGCAACCTACGGTACACCACAGCGAAGCAGCACAGGACACGATGCCAAGCGATTGAATATGCTTTTGGCAGTCTTGGAAAAGCGAGGTGGAATGAGACTTGGTCAGCAAGATGTATTTTTAAATGTGGCAGGTGGACTACGGGTGGATGATCCAGCACTGGATCTTGCAGTTTGTGCTTCTTTGATTTCCAGCTATGAAGATACTCCTGTTTCAGAACAGATTTGCTTTGCGGCGGAGGTTGGCTTGGGCGGAGAAATACGTGCTGTACATCGGATTGAAAACCGCATTGCTGAAGCTGAGAAATTAGGCTTCAAAAAAATAATCGTATCCAAATACGCTGTAAAAGGACTAGACCTTGATAAGTATAAAATCGAAGTGATGCCAGTTAGTAAGTTGGAGGAGGTTTATCAGAAGATTTTTTAGAGGAGCTTTTTAGTGAATCAAGTGGTAAACTATAGCACATCTAGCGCAAGTCTCATGACTTGTGCTGCCTAAATTGCAGTCTGAAGACTGCATTTCTGTAAGTCCAAGTCTGAAGACTTGAACGACTTATCTAAATGGTCTGTGCGGGCACAGACCATGGTGAGCAATTCCTACTTTATCGTCAGCTTCTTAAACTCCCGAGTCAAATTCGTCAAAGACTCTTCCACACCCATTCTTTCGAGCGAAGAAGCACCAACGAATCCATGCACATTTGCCTTTTCCAAAATTATCCGAACGTCTTCCGGAGTGTTAATTGGACCGCCATGCGCTAGAAAGAATAAATCAGGATTTACCGCTTTGGCTGCAGCTACGATTTCATTTGTACGATCAATGGCTTCATCCATGCTACAACTGGCTCCAGTGACACCGATAGATCCACCCACTGTCGTTCCTACATGTGAGATAATTGCATCCGCTCCTGCCTCAGCCATTTGTCTAGCTTCTTCGGGTGTTGCCACATAGACAATGGAGAATAAATCCATTTTATCAGCGATTCTCACCATTTCCACTTCTTTGTCAAAGCCCATCCCTGTCTCTTCCAAAACCTGTCTGAAATGCCCATCAACTATGGAATGTGTCGGGAAATTGTTGATTCCGGAGAATCCCATTTCCTTCACTTTCAGCAAATGATGCCATATCCGTCTGCGCGGATCAGAACCGTGTACTCCGCAGATAACAGGTATTTCCTCCACCACAGGGAGCACTTCGAACTCTCCGATTTCCATCGCTACCGCATTGGCATCACCATACGCCATTAGTCCCGCTGTAGAGCCATGTCCAGACATTCTGAATCTTCCTGAGTTGTAAATGATCAATAGATCAGCTCCTCCTTTTTCTATGAATTTAGCAGAGATGCCTGTCCCAGCACCCGCAGCAATGATCGCTTTCTTTTGGGTTAATGTATTTTTAAGTCGATCTCTTACTTCTTGTCTTGTGTATGGATTTCCCTTCCCAGTCCATGGATTTGGCATAATTTCTACTATTAAATGAATTTGCTTATTTAACCGCGGAGATCGCAAAGAATACCGCGGAGAGCACAGTTTTTCAAAATTTATTTTCAAGTTGTCCCGCTTCTCCAGAAGCTGAACTTTTTCTTATTGGTTTTTGGCTTGATCCCATATTTTATCAAAACCAAAGCCTCGGTCTGTATCTCTACAGACCGAAATTAAAACGTCAACCGATCATCTCTAGCAATTTCTCTACGGCTACCTTGGCAAAAGCCTGATCGTTGATATGTAAAGGCAAGTTGATAAAAGGAATTTCCGATTTCAAGTTTTCCTGAATGGATTTTGAAAGTGCCTCGTTTGATTCATGATTATAAAATACATTTCCTTCTGAATCAATTTGCGAAAGGCCTTTTTCAGGGAAAAGAACAACGGTGAGTCCATCAGACTGATTTAGCTTACTTACCAAAATTCTTCCCAGCTCTTCATTTTCTTGCTTATTTGTTCTCATCAAGGTCACGGTAGGAACCCAACTATACAATTGCCGATTTTTATATCTCTCCGGCACAGAATCTTTGGTTCCAAAGTTTACCATATCCATGCAGCCGGGAACAACGACTTGGGGTATTCTCATCTTTGCGGCAGCTTCCAATCTATTCGGCCCTGCACTGCAAATTCCAACGCAAAGTTCATCTGCCAATTCGGTCGTTGTAATATCCAAAATACCCACAAAACATCCTTCCAATGTCAAACTTTCCATCGCTTTGCCACCTACCCCATTTGCATGGAACGTCATTACTTCAAAACCTTTCGCCTCTAGCAGTTGTGTACAATAATCCACGCAGGTACTGGTATTTCCAAACATACTGATTGCAATCCGCTTCCTATTGGATGTTCCTGGTGGAATTTGAACGCTGCTCATGGCAACCAGCGCAGCGGCGGCTTGCTGAATAATGGGTTTGATAATGCTATTCAGTGCGGCTACATCTACGACTGATGGCATCAATAGAATATCCTTAACTCCGATCAGGTCAGAGAGATCTTTACTTGCCAGTGTAGAGATGCAGATTTTAGGTAAGCCTAAAGGCAAAAATTGCATGGATTTTAGGGTTACGTAAGTTCCGCTGCCTCCGCCCATCCCGATTACCGCATCAACATTCTTTTGCTCATGTAATTTGGCTAAAACTTTTGCTGCACCGAGACCCATAATTTCCATCGCATAGCCACGGTCATTTTTCCCTCGGAGCGAAGCCAAGTTTTCACCGGCTGCTTCACAGATTTCCTCTGATTCAATAGTTACAGGGAAAAGCTCTGTTGTGCCCAAAACTCCCACATTCACCGCCAATACTTCAGCTCCTTGCGCCAGAAGACAGTCTCGCAGGAAAGCGAAAATTTCGCCTTTCGTGTCGAAACAGCCAAGCATTAGGATTTGTGGTTTTTGGGTCATATTTTAAATAGTTCCTCGGTCTGTGTCCTCACAGACCGAAACATTAGTGGTCTGTGGAGACACAGACCACGGCAGCTCGTATATAAATGGTCAATGGGGACACAGGTCATGGTCCAAACTTAGTTCAACTCAAGAAATTTAAAGCTCCCTTTCTTCACTTCCAAAACATCGGCTTCATTTCCGTTTGATTTAAATTCCAGTTCGATCAGCGCAGTTTTTCTCGGTTCGACCTCCTCGTCAGAGTTGTGTGTATGAAGTACATAACGCAATTTCCCTTTGGCATCCACAAAGAAATCCCCGTGACCGGAACCGTTGATTCCCGCATCAGCTTTGTCGAAAATCGGGTTAGTAGGGCTTTTAGTCCATGGACCCATCGGGCTTTCACTCACAGCGTATCCCACAGCATAGTCAGGATTTCGGAAATCATTGGCTGAATAGATAAAGTAATACAACCCTTCGTGTTTGATAATAGCAGGTCCTTCAGACACCGTCCAGTCCACATTCTGAGTGTTTTCCCAAGTTTCTTCTGCATGGAAACAATAGGTCAAGGTCTCTTCTTTAATGCCTAAGAAATCATCTTTCAGTTCCGCTACAAACAATCTATTTCCTTCTGTGAGTCGAACATGATACAAGTACTTTTTCCCATCCGGATCTATAAAAACGTAGGGGTCAATCTGCTTGACTGGAGCCTCCAAATCTTTGATTTCGGTCTGGGTAAATGGTCCCAATGGACTATCGGAAGTTGCGATAGCAATATGTTCATTGGCAGTGTAAGCCATGTAGAATTTGCCTTCAAACTCAAAAACCTGTGGTGCCCAGAAACCTTTGTCACCATAGGATTCCCCCTTTTTGAGCGCATAACCATCATTTTTATCTGACTTTTTCCAGGATTTTAGATTCTTGGAAATATAAACCTCAAAGCCTTGATTGCTGTCTTTTCCATTTGTGCCATACAAATAGTAGATATTATCATGAAAGAAAATCGTTGGATCGGCAAGGAGGATTGGTTCTTTTTCAGGAGCTGAAAAGAAGCTTAGGCTAAGCCAAAATGTTGTGATAAGGATGTGGGTTAAGTTCATCTTTTAGTAGATAATGATGTATTTATAAGCTTAACTTGTTTCGTTAATTACCGAACTGTTTCTTATAAAAAGCCAATCCATTGCTTGCTAATTCGTCAGCGCTATTTGCCAAAGGTCTCCAAATGCAGGTGGCTTTTGCCATTTCCTTGGATACGGCACCGAAGGTCTCGATTACTATCGCCCCTTTGTAGCCGATTTCCTCCAAGGCTTCCTTGATCTCGTCCCAAGCAAGATTTCCAGTTCCCGGAGTGCCCCGATCACTTTCATTTCCCTGTACATGGCAAAGCAAATCCTTGCCGACTTTTCGAATCGACGCAGCAATATTTTTCTCCTCAATATTATTGTGAAAAGTGTCTAGCTGGATTTTTAGAAATGGAGAATCAACGGCTTTTATAATCTCCAACGCCTGATCCACGGTATTGACCATATCACTTTCAAAGCGGTTGAGTGGCTCCAATCCTAAGATAATCCCATGTTCCTCTGCTGTTTTGCAGGCTTTTTTCAGGTTATCCACACACCAGTCAAATTCCTGTTTCTTTTGATCAGCAGAAACTGAGCGAAGTTTTCCTACAGCGGAATACAACGGCCCTCCAAATAATGGACTTCCCATTTTGGCAGCGATTTTAATGGAATCCTCAATGTATTGCAACCCATTTGCACGGATAGCTGGATCCTCACTGGAGATATCACGATCTGCTCCAAATGCACCGCTGATACTGACTTTCAATCCCAATTCGTCAGTGAGCTTTTTCAAAGCGTCCCAATCCACCAGATCTTTATCCTCCACTGGCACTTCGATGATATCAAAACCCATCTCCTTCACCTTGTGTACAAGATCAAAAGAATGGGTATCGAAAGGCGATACCCATAAAAATGTACTTACTCCAAATTTCATTTTTGATCAATCAAATGTTGGAACCTGAATTCTCTCTCCGCCTTTCATGGCTGACTCATGCGCACAAATTCCCGCACAGGTATAGTTAGCAGCGACGGCCGCATCCACAGCGGAATCACGACCTACTACGATGGCCGCAACGAATTCCTGCACCAAATGTGGATGTGAACCTCCATGTCCAGCACCTTGTAAAAATGACACATGGTTAGGATCATCGATAGTCTGTCTTTTGGTGAAATGCTTGATGGGCTCGATCAGCAATTCGTCCGTGTCTGGCACATCGATTCTTCGCGCATTTTCTCCACCATCAAAAATCACATGACTTTCATCTTCCAATTGCTCCCACTCAAAGGACATTTTGGTACCATACACGTCATAAGACTCACGATACTGGCGCACCACATCAAAAAGTGAACGTGTTGCTTCTGCAATTACATCTGAGTTTTTCAGTGTAAAAGTGGCTGTTTCCATTGCAAATGGTGAGCCGTATCGGCTAGCCAAATCTTCACTCAATCTACCGGATCCGTGACAAACCACCGTTTCAGCTTTAGTATTATTGATTCTTAAAAGTGGAGAAATCGCGTGTGTCCCGTTCAACATTGGCGGGAAACCTTTCCAATACTCATCCCAGCCTGGCATGCTCATGTCCTGAATGTGAGATCCTCTCACCATCTGGATTCTGCCCAGTTGTCCTGTCTCTGCCAAATTCAAACCATACAAAAATTCACGGGTATAAAGAGCCGTTTCCATCATCATGTAGACTTTTCCCGATTTCCTCTTCGCATCTACAATTGCTGCGCAATCTTCCTTCGTCATCGCCATAGGAATAGTGCAAGCCGTATGCTTATTCGCATTAAGCGAAGCCAAAGTCATTCTTGCATGATCTGGTACAGGCGTTACAATATGAATAGCATCTACATCATCACGCTTTGGCACATCTTCCCAATTGGTAAAGCAAAGATTCCTGTCCAAGTTGAATTTGCTGGCCAACTCATCGATAGTCTTCGGATTTCTGGTACAGATACCAACTGCCTTGATGTTTGGATGTGCTTGATAGATTGGAATAAACTCCTTGCCGAAACCCAGTCCGACTATAACTACGGTGATTTGTTTTTGACTCATTTGTGTATGCTTTAGGTTTTGATTTTACTGTTGAAAAAGATCGTTTAAATCCGTTGAGAGTTCTTTTTCTACTCGATTTTGGTGATTCCGGTCTGTGGAGATACTCCACGGCGCACAGGCACAGACCGGGGTTTCATATCTGTTGAGAAGTCTATTTAGCTGCCCACTTTACAGCATTGCGGATAAGGGTTTGGTATGCTTCCAACTCGTGGGAAGCTGCATCATGACCCAGTGCGATGCCCACGATTTTGGCTTTTGGATGCTTCACGATGAAAACAGATGGGAAAGGCTCTTTTCCCTCCGTACTGGCTTGTGCAAGAACTTCAATTCCTGGGCCTTCAGAATCTATTTTCTGATAGTACAATTCATCCTTCAGAGAGAAATGAGAAGGAACTCCCTTGGTTACGGCGTGCTTGACATTGGTCAGATTTACATCGAACTCTCCATAGCGGTCATGTCCCCTGGAGCCCCCGCTTACAAGATCCCTATTATACTCTGGCCAGTCATTCCAGCTATACCACATTCCCGCATGAGCGATTATAATCCCTTTTCCGGAATTTGCGAAAGCAAAGATTGCCTCCCTAGTAGCAGGATCAGGGATTGCTTTATTATTGGCGAGAAAAAGTACATCAATATCAGGTAGATAATCATTGATAATATCTGTGTCATCGGTATAAATAACTTCAGCCAATCCTTGTTTTTCCAGAGTAGCCGCATCCACTTCTTTGTACCATTTATCAAAATCATGTGAAGCGTCACCACCCACCAATAAGACTTTGATCGGCTTTTTTTTCGGACTTGGTTTTTCATTAGTTTCTGCTACCAGATTGTATGTCATTCCTAAAGTCAGCAATAGACTAAAACAGAAATGTAAAAGTCTTTTAAGGTTAATTTTTTGGGTTGTTTTCATAATTAAAAGGTTTGAGTATTATTAAAACTAATTTACATCTCAATATCAGTTCAACTCTCCACTTTCATAATACCATTCATCATTCGCCAGTGACCTGGGAAAGTGCAGACAAATGGATAATTGCCAGGCTCGGTGGGAGCCGTGAAAGTCAAGGTGTACAATTCCTGAGGCCCGATCATCTTTGTAGAAAAAAGAACCTCAGGGATTTCTGGGATATAGAATTTTTCTGAAGCCTTGGGATCACGTAGCATCGCATCAGCGGCCGCACCAACTTTGTCCAGAGTTCCTGGCTTTGCAATCAACAGGTTGTGCTGCATGCCATCAAGATTGTCGATCTCTAAGATGATTTTGTCCCCGGCTTTCACTTTGAATGAATCCAAATCAAACTTCATCATTTCCGGTACAATCTCAATCAAAATTGTCGTTACCCGTTCGTCCTCATTCCGCTCTATTCGGATGTTGTTTCCTTGTTGGTTTAGGTTTTCATTCCTTGGTTGTGCTTCGCAAAGAGCAATAGCTTTAGGAGCTATTGCCTCTTTGGGAGTATCAAACCGGCTTCCCAGAATTAGCATTGCTGCTAATGGAAATAAAGTTACTTTGATCATGGTATGCTTATTTTAACTCTATTACTACGTTTCTCAGGTTGCCTTCAAAGCTAAATTCGTCTTTGTAAGAACCTACATTTTTATCTCCGCCAAAATCACGGCCAGATCTTACACTTGGCGCAAGTTTACCTGTGAATGCACCAGTTGCTTTCGCAGTTGCTACAGATTTGCCATCAATCAGGATTTCCATTTTTCCGTCTTGAGCAAGAGAAACCTGCACTTCATAATTTTCTGGTAGTGCTTCGCTACTTACGGCTTCGAAAGTTTTTCCATTTTGCTTTACTACCCAGTGCAGTTTGTCTTCTTCTAAATAGAAAGTATAGCCGTTGTTGGAATCTCCATGTGCCGTGATCACACCAAATGGTTCTTCATCTCCTCTTTGGGATATCTCTGTGGATATGGAAATAGCTTTGTCTTTGACATCTGGAGAATACTGAAGCGTGCTCCTTCTTCCCAGTTCATATTTTTCATTGGCAACAGCGGTCACTAGTCTATTGGTCAAATCAGTTTTGTCCGTACCAATAGCATCGGTAAAGAATTCTCCTTGCTCGGCAGCTGCCGCAAAAATCGCCTTCTGCAACCAGTCATCTTTTGCATTTTGCTCTTGCAAACTTGCCTGATAGAGCATTTCGCCAGCTTCACCATTTCCAGGCACTTCGGCTAGTTTTAGGATGGCATGCATTCTAACATTCAGATCTTTGTCCTGCGTAAGTCCAGCAGACTTGATCGCTTGGGTTGTTGCTTCATCATTTGGCAAAACGGCTATAGCTGCTTTTCTTACGCCTGCAGCAGGTTGAGACAAAGCCTCAGTTGCTACATTGATAGCTTCCGTATTATTTCCTACGAAAGCTCCCAAGCCATGCAGTGTCCATAAGGCATGCACAGCAGGACTATTCAGCCCGATTTCGTCTACCGATTTATCATTGATGATTTTATAGAGATAGGTAAATACTTTCTGATTTCCAGATTCAACCAGCAATCGCTGAGCGGTCATTCTCCAAAACATATTGTCATTTTTCAAAGCAGCGATCAATCCTTTCGAATCATCCTTTGACAGTTTCATGGGTTTGTCGTTGCTTCCGTCTTTGTAAACGACACGGTAGATTCTTCCATGATTCGTATCTCGAAGTTTACTTTGAAAAGCATTACCCTGCCCATGAGGCTGATCTTCAAATGGCAAAACCATTCTCGAAGGTGCCTGACGCTCCACAAAGACGTTGTGCTGAATAATGAAATTGTACCAATCCGCTACCCATACGGCGCCATCAGGCCCAACTTCTGCCTGAACAGGCCCGAACCACTCGTCCGAACTTGCGAGCAAATTCCAACCGTCTTTCTCTGTAAATCCAGCTCCATTCGGTTCGATGACCGCATTATGCGTCAGACGAATAGTGGGCTCACTCACAAAGGCAATTCTGTTCCAATATTCCTTCGGAAAATCTCTTGCAGTGTATAATTTAAAACCGGCGGCTGAAGTAAATCCACCTACTACATCCACCTGTCTTAGGTTTGGAGTCATCGCATGCGCATCGTAGTGTCCGTCAATTTTCTGGATTGGCTGAATCTCAAATTCTGGAGAGACTTCACCTTCTGCTGCTTTGGGGAAAGCACGTTGCAAATATTTAGCAGGAATGGAATAATATCCTGCATGAGTATTATTTGCAGTGGACATGAAGACATTATTATCTTCGGAGAATCCCAAACCCCAGGTATTATTGCTGGAACTGGCTAAGTATTCGAAGTCTTTTCCGTCAGGATCAAATCGGTATATCCCCTGCGGAAAACTCATTTGCTCGCCATTGATGGTTCCGTTAAATCCGGAATAACCGGTCACTCCCCAGATTTTATTATCAAAACCATATTGAAGGTTTGAAGGCCCTGCGTGAGTATCATTTTTGCCCCAGCCGGTTATGATGACTTCTTTAACATCTGCCACATCGTCGCCATCAGTATCCTTCATAAAGACAAAATCTGGAGCCATGGATACGATAATTCCTCCATTTGCGAATACCATGCTGGTAGGAATATTCAATCCGTCTGCGAAAACAGTGAATTTATCAGCTTTACCATCACCGTCGGTATCTTCACAGATTTTGATGCGGTCATTGGCTTGGCCGTCAGTCTCTTTAAACGTATTCGGATAATCCACTGACTCCACGATCCACAATCTCCCTCTCTCATCCCATGCCATGGCGATAGGATTCTGAATGTCCGGTTCTGAAGCAAAAAGTTCTATGGAAAAATCAACAGGTTTCTGAATCAGTTTTTTGGACTCCTCGGGGGTCAAAGCTTCTTGCATCTTTGGCACTTCATATCTTTTGGTGAAATCAGAGATTGTCTCCTCATAGATCGATACATCAGGAATATTCAACGCAGTGACATTGGCTTTGATATCATCTCCCATTGCCCAGAAAATACCATTTTTCACTAAAGCCAAGAAACCCGCATTTTTCCATGTTCTCTCGTCGTGACCATAGGCGGTATAGAATACACGGCCTTTGCCCACATTTCTCACCCAAGTGTATGGCTCTTTATGCTCACCATCTACTCGCTCTGTGAGTACCGTCATATCATGATTAACCCGCTGATGCACGTAGGTTTCGTCCCAAGTGGTGAATGCTTTCAGGCCTTGCATGATTTCATGATCTGGCGCAACGATCTCAGCAGTGAACTCCCCCTCTCCATGGGAGGCAAACTGCCCTCCGATAGTCTCAATATACCAATCGGAATTTTTGAAGCAACCTGTAGCAGAATGTAAAGGAATGAGCCCTTTACCACTTTCCACAAAGCTTTTCAAAGCTGCTTCCTGCTCTTTGGAAAGAACATCGTGATTGGCATAGATCACCAAGCCGTCATATTTAGCTAGATTATCCTTATTCAGATCTTCCACTGTCTCTGTATAAGTAATGTTGATACCACTTTCGAAGAGGGCTGTGGCGAGCCATGGTGCATACAATCGGGAATTATGATGCTCGCTGGCATGTCCAAAGAAAAGTACCTCTGCCCGTCTCGGCTCTTGCAAGCCCGCAAAATCGGAAGCTAGGGAGAGGGAATTGTGACTAAGAAAAATAGTCGCAATCAGCAAGAAGAGAACATTGATGTTTTTATTTAATCGCATGATTAATTCGGTTTATCAGGGTTTATCAGTAATACGTCGAATCAAAATACAAACTTTGATTCAAGTTAGGTTGTAAAACTAGCTATTGACATACTTTTCAATTAGTCCCAAATCTTCAAAAAATAGCAAATTCCCTTCTTTTTGAAAGCTTGGATTTTGATAATGCGCTGATTTACACTTGTGAGGTTTTTATGGATGAATTTTAACCGAAGTGTGTGGTCTATGCGACATTGAGTTTAGGAATCCAATACATCCGCCTTCTTGCCAAAATCTTTTGGAAGCTCTCCAAAATGTTTATGGTAGCATTTGGTAAAATAGGATGGACTGTTGAAGCCGACCATTTCGCTGATTTCGGCAATGCTATGGAGTCCATCACCAAGTAATTCTGCAGATTTTTTTAAGCGGACCAGGCGGATATAGCCATTAGGAGTGAGTTCGGAGATTCCTTTGATTTTGCGTAGCAAGCTTGACTGACTCATGTGCAGTTGATCGGCAAGTTCAGAGACGCCAAAGAGTTCATTTTCAATATTTGCTAAAATTGCTTCATTGATTTTGTTCAAAAATTCCTCATCCGCTTTGGTATAGGCGATGGTGTCTGAATTTACAAGAGGGAGGCTGGCGAACGCCTTTTTGATTTGATCTCTATGCTGAAGCAGGTTTTTGATTTGTAGATACAGAAATTCCAAAGAAAAAGGTTTCTCTAAGTAGACATCAGCCCCCATTTCAAGTCCGGTGATTTTTGCATTGATGTTATTTTTGGCAGTAAGAAGTACCACTGGAATATGACTGGTTTCCAGGTCTGACTTGATATGTTCGCAGAGTTTATAGCCATCCATCTCTGGCATCATTACGTCTGAGATCACTAGATCGATTGGTTCTTTTTTCAATACTTCTAAAGCCAAAAGACCATTTTCCGCTTTGTGAATAACATATTTTCCTTTTAGTTTTTCACCCAGAAACTGGAGCAATTCCTTATTGTCCTCAACCAATAAAATAGCCGGAAGACTACTTTTTTTCTTTGGTTTCACAGACCCTGTAGCCGATTCCTCCCGTTCTTCACTGATTTCTAATTCAATCAGAGGGGGATGTTCTTCATGGAATTGAATTGCTTCTTTTTGTTTGATTGGGAGCTCTAGGACGAATTTGTTCAACGCAGGGTCATTTGCCAATGAAAGCGATCCATGGTGCATTTCCGCGAGAGATTGTGCCAGTGGCAACCCCAGTCCCGTGCCTTGCTTAGCTTTTGATGCATTGGTATCCTCGATTTGAAAGAAGGGCTCAAAGATTTTCTTCGCCATTTCCCTAGGAATAAGATCTCCGTCATTGGAAATTTCGATTTGGAACACGGAAGGACTGGCAGGATTATAGTCCATCCGGATATGAATCATGCTCTCAGCGTTTTTCAGTGCATTGATTAGAAGATTGCTGAGAATCTTAATAACTGCCTCTTTATCCACATCCGCAAAAAGTGTAGCCGTGGATTTTTCTAATGTAAAATTTAACCCAGACTGACCTGCGGTAACTTTGAACCTCATATAAAGCTCATCCAGAATTCCACAGATTTCAGTTTTGAGAAAGCTCAATTTAAATCCCCGCTGCTCGGTCTTGCGGAAGTCAAGCAGCTGATTGCTGAGATCAATGAGTCGATTAGTGTTTTTCTCAATGATCAGTAAGTCATTTTTCACTTCTGCATCGCAATTGCGATCCTTACTTAGAATATCTTCTAAAGGCCCTTTGATCAAGGTCAGAGGCGTCCTGATTTCGTGTGTGATATTAGTGAAAAACTCGATTTTAGCTTCATATAACTCCTTTTCCTTCTCAGCTTCAAGAAGTTTGATCTGTACTTGGTGGCGGTTGTTTACCCGGTTTTTATATAGGGTAATCAACCAGTAAACTATCAAAATCGTCAGAATTACGTAGAACGCATAAGCCGTCGGGGTTTCGTAGAATGGTGGGAGAATTTCGATTTGTAGCTCTGCTTCCTGATAGGTATCGGAATCTTGGTTTTGTGGTGACCTAATTTGAAGCGAGTAATTACCTGGAGGCAAATAAGAGTAAGAAATCGTATGAGAATCGGCCATCTGTGTCCAGTCATCTTCCAAACCTTTCATTCGGTAAGTGAAATTCCAATTTTGAGAATTGGTGTACCCTAAGGATGCTACTTCAAAAGTCAGTGAATTTTGATGCGACATCAATGATATTTTGTCTGTATTAATGATGGATTTTTTAAGAATTCCATCGACCGAATCGATTGGGATTTCTTGGTTGAACAACTCTATCCCTGTGAAAATAAGTTTGGGCTTGAAATTACTAGCCTCTATTTTTTCAGGATGAAAGGAAATAAATCCTCCCTGCGATCCAAAGTACATAGTGCCATCCTCAGCTTTGTAACCTGAGCGGTAATTAAATGGACTCGGGATTAGACCGCTTTTCTCATCATATAGCCGCATTACTTTAGTTTCTGGGTCAAACTGGATTAGTCCTTTATTACTGCTGAGCCAAAGTGATCCAAAGTTGTCCTCCAGAATCTTGAAATACGTGTTGGCTGGAAACCCCTTATCGATAGTATAGGATGTGAAGATTTGATCGGCTTCATTAAATTTGGCAAATCCCCCACCAGTAGTAGCCACCCAAATCGTAAGTGCTGAATCCTCATAGACATCGATTACCGTCTGATGAGGTATGTTGTCAGGTTTGGATGGATCTGGCATGAATTGCCTTGTTTCTTCTGTCTCGGGATTATAACGCATCAAACCGTCATTGTAAGTGCCAGCCCAGATTATCCCAGAATGGTCCTCGAGAAGATCATAGACAAAGTAATTACCAAACTGATCTATTTTTCTAAACTTATCCTTTTCCTTCTCATATAGAAATAGTCCAGAGGGAGTTCCCACCCACATTCTACCCTTGCTGTCGCTTAGAATAGAGAAAGGATCATCATTGGTCAGTCCTGACCCTTTGGTATTAGAAGTGATTTTTTTGATTTTCCCAGTTTTGGTATTGAGAATATTGACACCTGTATTGAATGTTCCGATCCAAAGCTTATCCCCTTGTTTAGCCAGACCGTGGACATTTCTATAGGGTAATTCATGGTCTAAGTCGCCTGTCGGCAGCTGCTCAAATTTTCCAGTCTTTGGATCAAAAAGATTCAGACCAGCATCTTCGGTTCCGATCCATATTCTGCCATCACCATTTCCTACCATCTCCCGGACACGCTTTCCACTTATGGTATTGGCATTCGTAATGGGATAGTATTTCTCAAATTTTATTGACTGGTTAGGCAGGTAATTTATCCCACCAAAATAGCTGCCAACCCAGATACCCCCTTCACTATCCTTCCAAAGTGAATAGATGGCATTATTGGCAAGTGAGTATGGATCATCCGCATTTTCTTTGAGATTTTGATAGGTATTGGTGACGAAATCATAAATGAACAGTCCTGATTCGGTACCTATTCCTAGTTCATTTTGGCTGAATTGAAACATCGCACGGACATAAATTGGATTGCCATTTTCGTCCATTGTGAGTAGATCCGAAATCCTGCCACTGCTTTTTTCAAGTTTTTTCACTCCGGCATTTTTGGTACCGATCAGCATAAAATCCCCCCAGTCATGCAAACCCAAAACTTGATCCTGAGAAAGCTTGCCTTCCTCGTCCATATAAAAAGAAAAAGTATCACTGTCTTCAAGGTACCGTCCCACTCCTTTGTCAATCACTCCGATCCAAACCACATTTTGATCATCAACTTCTACTGATGAAATATGACCTGATGGTATACTGCCCTTTTTAGAAGAATCATGTGCTAGTAGTACCAATTCTTTTTTCTGATAATCAAATCTAAAGAGCCCATGGTTATTACCTGCAATCCAGATGTTACCAGACTTATCCTCAGCTATGGAAGAAATAATGTCTGTAGGAAATTTTCCATCTGCGGTTTTATATGGAAAAGGTGTGAATGTTTCCAGAGCTTTATCATATAGGTAAATCCCTTCGTCTGTTCCCAACCACAAAATTCCGTCACGGTCTTCATGGATCGCATGCACATAGTCATTGCCCAGGATAGTTGCCGGATCACCTTTGGAGTCTGAATTATAGTTTTTCCATCGTTGCCCATCGAATCTATTGAGACCGTATTTGGTGCCAAACCACATGAATCCCTGACTGTCCTGAAAAATGGAAAAAACAGAATTGTGTGAAAGTCCTGAATTGATGTCATAATGCCGGAAATAGTAGCGCTTATCTTGCGCTAGTCCAAGGCTTATAATCGATAGGAAGAGACTGAGGCTTAAGAAACCTGCCACTACACTTTTTGACAAGGTCATAGGATTTGGGTTATATACTTGAAATTATTAAAATCCACTCAGCTGGCTCATTTTCCTGTTAATATTTACAGACTCTGATGCATAATTGGAGAATTCTTTTCATTTGCTGACTGAAAAGTTACAAACCATCCGAAATCGATTCCGCTCTCCGAAATCGATTGCAAAGCATTTTTTCTAAGATTGTACCTATTCAGAATAATTTAGAAGCAAGCATCTGCTATGAGCCTATACCATAAAATTTATTGTTACATTTTATATACAATTCAAAATTATATTTCTACAAATGAGATTTAAACAGTTATTAATAAAATGAATAGCGGTAATTCTTTCATTTTTTGAAGCATTTTTAATATAAGCTCGCTGGGGTAAAATTTACATTTATACAATCGGTAGAAATGCTATTCATCAAGTGAATTTGCTAAACACCGGAGACTAATATTTTACATTAAACCCACAATTAATCTATGATAGAAAGTATAACTCCGACCTAGCCAAATCCTTTGGCAGTACACCTAGTCATCCTTGGCTAGCGCAGTATTTATCCCCTTTCTCTAGTTCTTGAAAACTGCCTTTTTCTAAGGCAGCAGGGAAAATATTGCCAAAACCGAAGACCTATTTATTACATAATTTCTAACCCAAAATGAAATCATATGAAAAGACTTCTTCTCATGAAATCTAGCCTGATGCTCCTCATAGGAATGCTAGCGATACTACCGCTAATGGGGCAGACAGGCACCACCATCCACGGAACCGTCCTGGAGGAATCCTCCGGAGAGCCATTACCTGGAGTTAGTATCCTGGAGCAAGGGACTACCAATGGTACCGTCACCGATCTTGACGGTAAATTTGCGATCACACTTAAAAGTGATAATGCTACACTAAGACTCTCTTTTATTGGCTACAAAACCCAAGAAATACTGATAGACAATCAAACCAACCTTGACATTTCTTTAGTCAGTGATCTTGGTAGCCTCGATGAGGTGATTGTAGTAGGCTATGGTGAGCAGCAGAAAGAAACTATCACCGGTGCCATTGCCAATGTGACGAGCCGGGATATAGACAAAGTGCCTTCAGCTACAGTTTCAGGGGCTTTGGCGGGTAAAATGGCCGGTCTTTCTTTCCGACAGCCTGATGGACGCCCGGGAGCAGGAGCATGGCTTCAGATCAGAAATATGGGAACGCCACTTTTCGTAATCGACGGAATTCAGAAGGATGAAGGACAATTTAACAACCTGGCTCCCGGAGATATAGAAAGTATCACAATTCTGAAAGATGCATCGGCGGCAGTGTATGGATCCCGCGCAGCAAACGGCGTAGTAGTGGTAAAAACCAAGCAAGGCCAACGTGGCGAAACACCAACAATTAATATCAACGGATATTATGGGGTGCAAAACTGGTCAAGATTTCCAGATGGGGTAGATGCCTATGAATGGATGTTGGGTAAGGCTGATGCAGATATCAACCAATTTGGAAATACAAACATTACTGCGGAGGAACTGGAAAAGTGGAATCAGGGCACTGAGTACGGCTACAGGTCATTCAACTGGAGAGATTTTATAATCCAGGGAAACGCGCCTCAAAGTAATTTCAATGCGTCGGTTTCTGGTGGATCTGAACGTACCAACTACTATTTATCGGTAACAAGATTTGATCAGAAATCAGTATTCTCTGACGAATTTGAATTCAATAGAACAAACATTCAATCCAACATCAATACAAATGTTACTGACAAGTTAAAAGTAGGTATGCAGATCAATGGTAGGATTGAAAATAGGGAAAACCCTGGTGTTCCTGGAGGTGATGACTATTGGCAGCCTAGGTTTGCGCTCTTTAGAAATAGACCTACTGAACGTCCGTACGCTAATGACAATCCAGACTACCCTGCCAACATCAACAACATCGAGACCAACTGGGCGCTGTTGAACTATGATCGTACAGGCTTCTATGAAAATAAATGGCAGGTGCTACAGACAAACTTTACCGCTGAATATGAGATCGTTCCAGATCTGGTGGTGAAGGGAATGTACTCCTACTATTTGGCAGACAATATGTTCAACACATTCGAATACACCTATGATGTATATGGGTATAATCCTGAGACAGATGAATATTTCAGATCTGGTGGAAATGACAACCCATACCGTGACCGAGGACAAACTAAGATCATGGAAAACGTATGGCAGTTGTCTTTAAATTATAAGAAAACCTTTGGAGAAAATCATAATGTAGCCGCGTTCTTCCTAAATGAAAGAATCGACCGTACCCGTCTATTTAACTTCCTGCACTCTGTGCCCACAAACAACTTCTTGGATATCATCCGGTTTGCCGATACGGATACTTATAATGACGAACGCCAAGAGGAAGCTAGAATCGGCTATGTAGGTCGTGTGAATTATGATTACGCTGGCAAATACCTGCTGGAAATCGCAGGTAGAGCAGATGCTTCTTGGAAGTTTTCCCCGGCAAACCGCTGGGGATATTTCCCATCAGTGTCTGCTGGTTGGAGAATTTCAGAAGAGGGATTTATGGATAATTTCTCATCGAGTGTAAACATGGATGAACTGAAAATTAGAGCATCTTATGGACAACTTGGAGATGATAATATTGGCATCGGTCCTTTTGACTACCTCACAGGATATAGATATGGTGCATCTACGGTAATAGTAGATGGAGAAAATATCCAAGGATCTGCCAATACCGGTCAACCTATCGACAACCTTTCATGGTATATAGCGACTATCGCTGATATAGGATTGGATTTCTCTTTTGGCAGTGGGAAGATCACGGGAGCTATAGACTATTTCCAAAGAAAAAGAACAGGGCTGAGAGGGGTAAGAAATGATATCTTCCTACCGCTGGAACTAGGATATGGGCTGACAGATGAGAATCTAAATTCCGATTCTAATTCCGGAGCAGAGATCGCAGTAAACTGGAATGGAAAAGCAGGGGATCTGGTATTTAGAATTGGAGCAAACGCTTCTTATTCACGAAGTAAATTCCTGGAATCCTATAACCCAACTTTCAGCTCCTCTTGGGATCACTACAGAAACTCCCGTGAAGATAGATACAACGGCATCTTCTGGGGCTATGAAGTAATCGGCCAGTTTGAGTCATTCGAAGCTATTAATGATTATCCTGTCAACATTGACGATCAAGGCAATAAAACCTTACTTCCTGGAGATTTTATTTATAAAGATGTGAACCAAGACGGCAAAATCGATGGATTCGATCAGCGCCCAATCGGCTACCAGTCAGGAGCACTTCCAAGTATGAACTTTGGCTTAAACTTCAATTTTCAGTATAAAGGATTTGATCTGACTGCCGACTTCTCAGGTGGTGGAATGTACTCTTACAACCAAAACTGGGAAATGAGATGGCCATATCAAAATGGTGGAAACTTATTGGCTTCCATGTATGATGATCGCTACCACAGAGAGGATATTCTGGATATCAACAGCGAATGGATTCCCGGGAAAAACCCTCCACTTCGGTTCAATACCGGAGGACATAGCAACTATAACAAAAACTCCACTTGGTGGCTCACCAATGTAAAGTATTTGAGAATGAGAACGCTCGAGTTAGGTTATACCCTTCCAGAGAAAATACTGAACAGATGGAATATGCAAAGAGCCCGTGTCTTTGTGAGTAGCTATAACCTGTTTGCACTGGATAATGTACACCAGTTCGGAATTGATCCTGAAGTAGCAGATGAAAATGGCCTGCAATATCCACAGAACAAGGTGGTGAATGTAGGATTCAACGTGTCATTCTAATAAACCCGAACGAACAATGAAAAATTTGAGATATATATACCTAGTTATTTTCCTTGCATTTGCAGGATGTAACAATGACGAGTTTTTGGATAGAGAACCCACTGATATTCTTGGAGAAGATCAGGTTTGGGCAAATGACGACCTGGTATTTTCTGTGTTGGCTGATTTGTACAATCGGCTTCCAGATTATCAAGGCCTGGAAAATTGGTGGGAATACGCCAATTTCGATGAGACTTTTGCTAGCAATGCAGGCGATTATTGGAGACATCAAAACCAAGAATACGGCTATGGTGACTGGGGAATGTGGAATTACGGCTATATCCGTGACCTGAACCTTTTCATTCAGAAATGCGAAGAAGCCACTGAGATTTCTGCTGAGTCAAAAGCCAGATTCCTTGCTGAAGCCAAGTTTATCCGTGCGATGGTTTACTTTGAGCATGTGAAGCGAATGGGAGGTGTACCGTTGATTTTGGAGCCTCTAGAATATGACTACAGCGGTGATCCAACCTACTTACAGTACCCTAGAGCCAAGGAGCATGAGATTTATGATTTCGTGATTGCTGAAATGGAGGAAGTGAAAGATGATCTTCCAAATGGCGGAACCAAATCTAGAGCGACAAAAGGCGCGGCGCTGTCATTAATTTCAAGAGCAGCTTTATACGCAGGATCAATCGCCAACTATGGTCAATTGACTCCTGAGGTTTCTCTACCAGGAGGAGAAGTGGGAATTCCTGCTGGAATGGCTGATGGGTATTATACCACTGCCTTGAATGCATCTGAGGAAGTAATGGGATTAGGCACATATGAATTGTATAATCAGGATCCGGACAAGTCAGAAAACTACACTAATATTTTCCTAAACAAAACCTCTAATAATGAGGTGATTATGGCAAAAGACTTTCTAGTGCAGGGAAGAACTCATGGCTTCACGATAGAAACTATCCCCCGTTCTCTGCGTGAAGAAAACACCTCTGGCGGTAAGATGAATCCGTCGCTTAACTTGATCCAGTCATATGAGTTGCTGGACAATACCTTTGCAGAACTACCAACAAAAGATGCTTCAGGTAATCCAATCTACTACGATGATCCTATGGATATTTTCGAAGGAAGAGACCCAAGATTAATGGGAACGGTGGTAGTGCCAGGCTCTACTTTTAGAGGGCAGGAAGTGGATATTTGGGCTGGATATAAGTTAGAAGACGGATCTGTGATTACTTCAGGGCAGCTAGGCGGACAGGCACAACTTCCAGGAAGTGATGCTTCGGTACAGGTAGTTGGTTTTGATGGACCTATCGACCAGCTGGAATGGTCAGCCCAGAACGGTTTTTATCTAAGAAAATATGTGGATACGTCTGTAGGTTCCGGCCAAAGAGGTACAGGTTCGGCAGTTTGGTTGGTGAGATTCAGATATGCTGAGATTTTATTGAATGCTGCTGAAGCTGCCTTTGAACTTGGTCAGCTAGAGAAAGCTGCTGATTATATGAATCAAGTGAGAAGAAGAGCCGGTTTTCCGGTCGATCTGACTTCTAGTGAAATTGATTTTGACAGAATCGTACATGAGCGTAAAGTCGAGTTGGCATTTGAGAATCATATTCTTTGGGACAAAAAAAGGTGGAGACTGGCACACAGGATTTGGAATGGTGTGACCACAGATCTGACGAATAATCCCAGTGATGCATTGGCTGTAAGCACGAGAGTATTCGGCCTGAAGCCTTACAAATACTATGAGCCTGGTTCTCCAAATGACGGCAAGTGGATCTTCGAAGAATTCGTTCCTGCACCAGTGTTCAATGCCCACAGATTCCGATTGGGTAACTATTATTCATTTATTGGTGACAATGTGCGGAACAACAATCCGAAGATTGTCAGAAATCCAAATCAATAAATCCCTCTAAACTCAAAATCACATGAAATTAAATTTCAAAAACATACTGGGAATGATGGGGATAGCAGCTTCCCTTGTATCCTGCAAATTTGACAATTACGACGAGCCCAACTTCCAATTAGATGGCAGAATAACTTATCAGGGTGAGCCAATAGGCGTTAGCTACAATGATGTCTACATCGAGCTTTGGGAATCAGGCTGGCAGCGTCTGGGAAATATTGGTGTAGCGGTGGATCAGGATGGATCTTATTCTTCTCTTCTTTTCAAGGGAGATTACAAAATGATCATTCCCAATAATCAGGGACCATTTATGAAAATCACCAATGACCAAACAGGCAATGACACTATTCCTGTCAACCTCACTGGAAGTCAGACGATGGACATAGAGGTGATGCCGTATTATATGGTTCGTAATGTTACGATCAGTGGCGGAAGTGAAATGGTTTCGGCCACCTTTGACTTGGATCAGATTATCACCGGAGACGATGCCAGAGATATTCAGGAAGTTTCACTTTATGTAAGCAAGACATCATTTGTGGATAATCGTACCAGCATCGCTACTACTAATAGAGGTGGAGGCGATCTGGAGGATTTTTCTGCAATTGCTTTGGAAGTCGCAGTACCTGAAAGAGTACCTACACAGAACTATGCATACGCTAGAGTTGGAGTAAGAATTCAAGGCGTTGAGGATATGATTTTCTCAGAAATAGTAAAAGTAAATCTATAAGCCTCTTATGGATATGCCGGGGGTGCCCAGCCAGTGAGATGGGTTCTGGGCGACCCGGCTTTTTTTATTATGTTTAAAAAAAGCTATAACATGTATCTTCTACTCTGTATTATCCTAGTATTCGGGTCTTGCACCGAATCATCTGAGAGCCAAACTATCACTCCAGATATTCCAATAATTACCGACACGCTTACCTATACAAATCCAGTATTTGAGCCTGTATTAGCTGATCCTACGGTGGTGAAAGTCGGTGATGAATTCTATGCCTATGGCACTGAAGACAATTGGGGAGAAGAAGGAGGCTACCATTTGGTACCGGTTATCAAGTCAAAAAATCTGGTGAATTGGGAAGTAGTGGGAAACTCCATGTCAGATAAGCCAGATTGGAAAGATAAAGGAGGGATCTGGGCACCGGATGTCACGCAGGTTGGAGATCAGTTTTATATGTATTATTCCTTTTCTACTTGGGGTGACCCCAATCCTGGGGTAGGACTGGCCATTTCCGACCAGCCCGAAGGACCATTTGTAGATCAGGGTAAAGTATTTGATTCTGAAGAAATCGGGGTTACAAATTCCATAGATCCTTTTTATATAGAAGAAAACGGAAAGAAATTTCTGATATGGGGAAGCTTTCATGGTTTGTTTTTAACTGAATTGACCGAGGATGGTAAAAAGCCAACTGGAGAGAAAATCCAAGTTGCCGGCAGCCATCTGGAAGCTGCTTATGTCTATCAAAAAGAAGGGTATTATTACCTGTTTGGCTCTGCAGGAACCTGCTGCGAAGGGGCAAATAGCACATATAAAGTTCTAGTGGGAAGATCGGAGAATTTGGAAGGGCCTTATGTGGATAAAAATGACAACAATCTTCTTAACACAGATGCCGGAACTTCAGTCGTGAGCGGTAACCAAGGGAATATTGGCTACGCCGGACCAGGTCACAACGCTGAGATAGTCCTTGATGATGCAGGTCAAGAATGGTTTCTTTATCATGGGATGGACAAGCAAAAGCCAAAACTTGGGAATGGGACAAATCGGCGCGTATTGCTCTTGGATAAGATCATCTGGACAGATGGATGGCCAAGTATTGCTGGCAATAAGCCAAGCATTAGTTCACAGGCATCCCCCGTTTTAAAATAGTTTTATACAAGAATCTGAAAAAGAGGAGGGTAAATAGATAGGATAAGGGTTGGAGGCATTGTGAAGTATTGTCGTAAAAATCAAGGTCATTATAGATTTTCATTATTACCTTGGTATCTAAACTCAATTATTTCACTAACAATAACCCAAACCTATTATGAAAAAGTCATACACTAGAAACACTACTAAAATCAAACCTAGTTTGAAACAAGGCGTAGCGATATCAGGGAAATTTACTATCCCAAAACCTATTGTAAATGTTAAAAAACCGCTTTAAAGTAACAATAGCAATAATTAGTGCTGGGTTGGTTTCTTATAATACAGGGAGTGATTCAAGTAATCAGGTAACTTTCCTTGACCGAATACCCACAGAAAACACAAATGAATTCTACATCAGCAATCGGGCACCATTAGCGGCAAGTGCACTGATTAAGCTTCCCGTATGTGAGGTGAAACCTGAGGGATTTTTAAAAGAATATCTGATTCGCCAGAAAAACGGCTTGACCGGGAATTTCGGTGATATCTCCGCTTGGATTCAAAAAGAGAACAATTGTTTTCGAAGGATGTCAATGGCGAATGGGGCTGGGAAGAAGTACCCTATGATGATTCGGGATGCAGAAGAACTACGGATTGATAACGGGATCAGGATCGCTGGCACAATATAAATCATGCCCAAGATTTTCGTGAGCCTGAAACCTCCCAAAAACCTCCGATCAGCCCGGGGTGGACGTGATTCTGGCGCCCATGGCGCTGCGAGGTTACGGGGCGCCTCAATTAGAAAATAACCCAAAAATGAATGAATAAACTACTCTGTCTACCCAGAATAATTGCAATCCTTCTCCTATTTCTTAACTTTTCCAACCTAGGTTTAGCTCAAAACAGAACATTTGACAATCCAGTTTTGGCGGGGGATCGCCCCGATCCTACCGTGGTAAAAATCGGAAAGTACTATTACGCTTCCGCCACTTCCAATGAATGGGCACCGCTTTTCCCTATTTTTAAGTCTACCGATATGGTGAATTGGGAATTGGTGAATTATATTTTTCCTGAAGGCGCTCCTGACTGGGCAAAGAACAACTTCTGGGCCCCCGAACTATCCTACGACGAGGAGCAGAAGAAAATCTACGCTTACTACACGGCAAGAGATAAAGACAGCAATCGCCTAAGTGTGGCTGTGGCAAGTGCGGATTCACCTGAAAGCAAATTTACCGATCATGGACCTCTGGTGGCTCAGGAATATGGTTCCATTGATGCATTTGAGGCTCGTGATGAAAACGGAAAAATCTATGTCCTCTGGAAAGAAGATGGAAATAGCAAAGGCCAAAAAACGCCGATTTGGGCACAGGAAGTGAATGAATCTCGGACTGAACTGATCGGTGAGAAGCATGAGCTTTTCCGAAATGATCAGCCTTGGGAGGGCGGACTGGTGGAAGGAGTGGCTATTTTCCAGAAGAACGGCTATTTCTATGCGACGTATTCGGCGCGAGGTTGCTGTGAGATCAGCTGTGATTATGTCACCGGAGTAGCCCGAAGCAAGTCGCTTTTGGGGCCTTGGGAAAAGTACGATATGAACCCGGTGTTGAAGGACAATGAAAACTGGAAGTGCGCAGGACACGGCACTGTAGTTGAAAAAGACGGAGAATTCTGGATGCTCTACCATGCATACAATACCGAAGGAAGTGTGTACGTTGGACGTCAGGGCGTCTTGGAAAAAATCGAATGGACTGATGATAACTGGCTTATTTTGGCAAACAATGCCGGCTATGATCGTAGTAAAGCTTCTTTAGAATTCACAGACAATTTCAAAAAGCGATTGGATCCTATCTGGCAATGGAGAGTGACACAGGACATCCAATACGAAACAGGCAAAAATGGTCTCAAGCTTCAGGCTTCGGAAGAGAATGAAACCTTGGGAACGCTACTGGTACAAGGCACCAAATCGCTGGATTACCAATATGAAGCAACGATTATTCCTGATGAAAGTGCAGGCGCCGGACTGGCAGTAATTGGAGGAGCAAATAATGGTTTTGGCGCTCCACCTGCGGGAATGGGGATTTCCGTGAAAGGTGATCAGCTAGTCCTTTGGGAGACCATCAATCAAAAGACAAGGGAAATTGCCAGCGAAACAATTCCTTCCGGTAAAGAAGTGAAATTGATTCTGACCATGAATGATGGTTATAAGATGACCACTTCAGCTATTGTGGATGGCAAAACTATTCAAGTCGGCGAAGAGCAAGATGTGAAGCATTTAGTGCCTTGGGGAATGGGCTTTAGGCTTGGATTGGTGGCCAAAGGAGCTACGGATGCTTATGCCCATTTCAAGGAAGTGAAGATTTCGTACTAGTAGCTAGTATTTAGTAGCTGGTATCAAGTATGTTTTTACCGGACTTATAGAGATCAAAAACGGGCTTATTGCATTGGTGCTTATAGTTATTTTAACTCTCAGTGAAGCAGTGAATACCGATTTCAGAAAAAAACTTGATGCTAGGCTATCGAGAAGAATCAGACAGTTTTAAAAGACTCTTCCAATTCAGGAAACAGGGTCCCGAATTAAGCTGGTTACATTACAAACTAAACATCTAAACAATAAATCTATTCATATGAAGAAAACACTGATTTTTGGCGCATGCCTTCTTTTTGCGCAGCAGATCGCCACAGCCCAAACTGGCAATTATAAACCTGTAGAAGGTAAAATCATGACGGAGTGGGCAACTCAGGTAACTCCTGAAAATGTCCATCAGGAATATCCAAGACCTCAGATGACCCGTGAAAATTGGGTGAATCTGAACGGGCTTTGGGATTATGCCATCAAACCAAAAGGTCAGGCAATTCCAACAAACTTTGACGGAGAAATTCTGGTGCCTTTTGCTGTGGAATCTGCACTTTCGGGTGTTGGTAAAACTATTGGCAAAGACAATGAGTTGTGGTACAAAACGACGTTTTCTACTCCAAAGAAATCAAGCAAAGACAAAGTACTGCTGCATTTCGGCGCCTCCGACTGGGAAACCGAAGTTTTTGTCAACGGTAAAAGTGTAGGAAAACATCAGGGAGGATATGATCCTTTTGAATTTGATATTACAGATCATTTAAAATCCGGAAAGTCTCAGACTCTGCAGGTGCGGGTATGGGATCCCAGCGACGATGGACCACAGCCTCGGGGCAAGCAGATCAAAAATCCACATGCGATTTGGTACACTCCCGTGACTGGCATTTGGCAGACGGTGTGGTTGGAAACTGTGCCCGCTGCATACATCTCTGAGCTAAGAAATGCTTCTAATATCAATAACAATCAGATTTTAGTGACTCCGGAAGTAGCGGGAGCTGAAGATGGACAAGAAGTAAAAGTATCTGCTTGGAAAGACGGGACTATGCTTGCAGAGCAAACAGTGAAGCCTTCCGAAACGGCGAAACTCACAATTAAAGATGCTCAACTTTGGGAACCTGGAAATCCGGTTCTTTATGATTTGAAAGTAGAATTGATCGATGGCAAAAAAGTTTTGGATGCTGTCGGAAGTTATGCGGCTTTGAGAGAAATCAGCATGGCTGCAGATGAAAATGGAATTCAGCGAATGATGCTGAATGGTAAATTTTTGTTCCAATACGGTCCTCTAGATCAAGGTTGGTGGCCCGATGGTCTATATACTGCGCCAAGTCATGAAGCGATGATCTTTGATATCCAAAAGACTCAAGGCATGGGCTTCAATATGATCAGAAAACATGTGAAAGTAGAGCCTGCCACTTGGTATCATGCATGTGACAAGATGGGAATGCTCGTATGGCAGGATATGCCGAGTGGAGATATGGGCAATGGCTGGGAAATGAAATTGGCCGTACTCGGAGAGCAAACAGATAAAGACAGAACTCCGGAATCCGAAGCGATTTTCAGAGAAGAATGGAAAGAGATCATGGATGATTTCTATAATTTTCCATCCATTGTAGTTTGGGTGCCTTTCAACGAAGCCTGGGGTCAGTTTAAAACCAAAGAAATCGCCGATTGGACCAAGACCCATGATCCTACAAGATTGGTGAACAGCGCAAGCGGAGGGAACTTCGAAATGGAAGGAACCAAAATCGCGGGTGATATTATCGACTTGCATAATTATCCCGATGCAAAAATGCCTGATCCGAAGATTTACGGAAAAGACAATATTCTAGTGCTTGGGGAATTTGGCGGACTGGGACTTCCTTTGGATGGCCATGTATGGCAGCAGAAGGATAACTGGGGCTATCAAAGTTTCAAAAATCAAGAAGAACTTTACAATCGCTATTCGCAATTGATAACAAGACTTGGTGAGTTGGTGGAAGCGGGCCTTTCTGCGGCAGTCTATACCCAGACCACAGATGTGGAAGTAGAGACCAATGGACTGATGACCTATGATAGAAAAGTCATCAAGTTTGATGTATCAAAAATGCAAAGTATCCACACACCTTTATATAAAAAGTGAGCGCAATGAATAATCATTTCAACAAAATCCTTGGTGCTGCTGCACTGGGGGTTTTACTTTACAGCTGCGAAAGCAAACCCAAAGAAGAAACTAAAGTAGAAGAACCTGTACAAGAGCAGATTTTTGGAACAACCTATCAAGACAAAAAAGTGGAAACATACGAGATCAAAAATGCCAGCGGCATGAAAATGAAAGTCACCAATTTCGGTGCAAGAGTTACTAATCTTTGGGTTCCAGATAAAGACGGCAATCTAGTGGATGTAGTACTGGGATTTGAGACCTTAGACGGATATCTGGAAAGCAGCGAGAAATACTTCGGTGCAGCGATTGGTCGCTATGGCAACCGGATAGCCGATGGAAAATTTACCTTGGATGGGCAGGAATACACGTTGCCTCAGAACAACAATGGACAGACACTGCATGGCGGTCCGGGAGGGCTCGATTATGTGATCTGGAATGTGGAAAAGTCTGGAGAAAATGGTTTGATCTTCACCTATACCTCGCCGGATGGAGAAGAAGGTTTTCCAGGAGAATTAAAAGTGAAAATGATTTACACGCTTACAGATGACAACGAATTCAAGGTCACTTATGAAGCCGAAACTGACAAAGCCACACCGGTAAACTTGACTCACCACTCCTTTTTCAACCTAAATGGTGCAGGAAACGGCACTGTCCTGGACCATACGCTGCAATTGAATGCCAGCGAATACACGCCTGTAAATGACGTGCTTATTCCTACGGGAGAGGTAATTTCAGTAAAGGAAACTCCCTTTGACTTTACAGAACCAACTACAATTGGAGCGAGAATCAACGAGGAAAATGAGCAATTGAAATTCGGTGGAGGATATGACCACAACTGGGTGCTGGACAAATCCGGAGCGGATTTGACTCAAGCGGCAGTTATTTCTTCTCCGCAAACAGGGATTGAAATGGAAGTGTGGACAACTGAGCCGGCGATCCAGTTTTACAGTGGCAATTTTCTTGACGGAACCATCACCGCCAAAGGTGATAAAGTCTATGAACAGAGATCCGCATTCTGCCTGGAAACCCAGCATTATCCGGATTCCCCCAATCAGCCGAATTTCCCTTCTACAATTCTGAAACCCGGAGAGAAATACGAGCAGACTTGCATTTATAAGTTTGGGACGAACTAAAAGTAGAAAGCCATCTTGAGAAATCAGGATGGCTTTTTTACTTAGTCTTTAATAGATATTCTAATTGGCTGCCGAATATAAACTCAACAATTTTTTGAAGTGTAGAGAGATGAGCTTCTTTTCAAATGTGGAATTGTAAAACTTAGAAGTTCAGACTTTTTCTGCCAGCCTTTTGGGTCATACCTCTTTTTATACGGGAAGGGAAATTGGAAAATCGTAAATATTGGACGACCCTTTGACCTTCAAAATCTTGCGCTTTATGAGCTCTCAGATGACCTGGCAAAACAGGTTAACTTGAGAGATCTGAACCTGAGAAACTCAAAGAAATGATGGAATAATGGCAAAAGATTATACAGGAAGTAAAAGTCAGAATCGATGTCCCAAACCGGGAGATGGGTTTTAGTAGCAAATCAAGGGATAAAAGCTTTTCAATGCTGAATTAAGGGCCCTTTGTTATACTTTTTCGAACACTAATCGGTAATGATCCATGATCTCTTTTTCAAAACAGACCCTGTTTGGACTTATTTTGAAAACTGCAATTAAGTGCCTGAAATCTTTATCAGTGAAATATTTTGGAAGGAGTGAGAGGTAAAGCCAATATTTTTTGAGATGGAATTTTCTGAATTTTTTCCGCCATTGAGTAATGGTTTCAATATAATCCAGTCTTCCACTGCTTTTAGAAATTAATCTGAATCCGGGCTCGGCACAATTGACAACCATTTCGGGGCCGTATGGAAGCCAGGAACCGGGAAATTGCTTTACCATAAGGGCCATGATATAGGCGGTAGATCCTTTTTCAGCATTCACGTCCAGTTCTTCAAAATCGACCATGTTCTTACTGAATGTCATTGTCTGCATATAAACCCTTCCCCCAACTGGCAACAAATCATAGAGGATCTTAAAAAAATCACGGTATACTTCCTCCTGTTTTCCCGCTTGCCAATCTTCCACAGAACAGAAATGTTCAAATCCCCCAATGCATGTGATGGCATCGAAAACTCCAAAGTCCTCTGGCTTTATGTAACGGCAATCTTTCACCAATACATTATAACCATTCTTTTGACATGCAGCTGCCTGCCCTTGTGAGAGTGTCAAACCTATACTTATTGCACCTCTTTCATCTGTTATATAACGTATGAAGGGTGCCCAACCACAGGCCATGTCAAGCACTTTGCTGCCTTTTTTTATTTTTAAACTGTCGGCTATAAATTTATGTTTTGCTTTTTGAGCCTCTTCAAGGGTCATCGAAAAATCCCCATCGTATTTTGCTCCACTGTAATCTCCGGTCTCTCCCATGCTAAGACGGAAGATTTCATCGATTGTGGTATACGTATAATCTAAATCTCTTTGGTTAGCCATAGTATATTTTTAAAATTGTTACCAAATAGTATATAATAACTAAAAATGATGATCTATAACCAAGTACTCCAGTTCCTACATAATTGGTGCTAGGTACTATTTAAAAGTATTTTATTTAAGTCTGATATCCAATTCCTTAAAAACACTTTTTATTTGATCAAACTGATGACATTTCTACTGGTTTGTTTTATAAAGATACTCCTTCCTTTACCACATACTCATAGAATGTCTTTGACAATCCTGCCAATTGCTCCGTGGCTTTATCATAGTCCTCCAACTTATTAGACAACAAAACCAAAATATATGCTCTTCCATCCGGTAGATAAACTATCCCTGCGTCATGGTGCAAGCCAACTATGGCGCCTGTTTTATGAGCCACAGATACATCTTCGGGAAGATAAAATGGGATAATTGTATTGAATTGTTGGTCCTTAAGGATTTTGATCATCCGCTCACAATCCTCCTCCGTCCCTGCCGTTTGCTCCGCAATAGCTTTCATGATCAGCATCAGATCCTTTGCAGTAGTCATATTGCTCATGCCAAGTTCATATGCTTTGGTGTCCTCGACTCCTCTCAAAACTTCGATTTTGTCCGCGCCTAGACTTCGCATGGTAGAAGTGGTATTTTTTGCACCCACCAATTCTATCAACACATTGGTAGCCAAATTACTACTGACAGTTACCATACTGTACATCAAATCTTTAATAGCGACCTGAGTACCAATCTTGCTATAAATCACGCTGTCACTATCCATATCAACTTGCATACTGTAAAGACTACTGTCCACTATGCTCTTGAATTCATTTTTGAGCAAGATAGAATCATCAAGATTTAACGTTCCCTGTTCTTGCTGTTTGAAGAGTTCGATCATAACCGGCACCTTCATCGTGCTCGCAGCATGAAATACCTCGTCTGCCTTGATCAGTAAACTATCATTTGGATCAGAAAGGTTATAGAAAGCAATGGCCACATTTCCCCGGATAGAATCTAGTTGAGATAAAAGGGCGCTACGTAAATCTTGTTTTCTAGCAGATTTCTGTTGACAGGAGAAGGAAAGAATTAAAAGTAGTAGGCAGATAATTCTGGCTAGGTATATAGACATATTGGTCATAAATAATTATGTGGAATTTCTTGGGCAACAAGACTTGCTCTAAATTATCAATTTCTTTGGGACTTTATTTTTATGAGTATGCGTTTTCCTAAAATTTTGGCGATTGAAGACAAGCCTGAATTGGCAGAACTGATCTTACTGATTTTAAGTATTTGGTCAGCGATTATTTACATCAATATGCTGGACGAAATCCACGTCAGTATTGATTATGGGCCGGATAATTATTTGATTCTCCTTCAGTCGAGAAAAAATTCAATTCATTGGGGAAAGAATTCATGCAGTTCGTCATAAGTCAATGCGCTGGAATTACTGATTATCTATATACTGGTGGGGTAGAAATAGCTGTAGAAGATAATGGAGGAGGAATTCCCAAAGCCATCAAGGACAAGATTTTCCAGCCCTTCTTTACTACCAAACCGACAGGTAGCGGTACTGGCCTTGGGTTATCTCTCAGCTACGATATCATCAAGGCTCACGGTGGTGATCTCCGGGTGAAAAGCATAGAAGGAGAAGGCACAGAAATGATTATCTTTTTACCGATCAAATAGGAATACCCATGATAATCACCGAAGCAATTAAAGCAGAGTTAGCCAAATGGCTCGACACCTACTGGACAACTTATATGAAAGGTGACTTTGATATCTGGTCGACTTTTATAGCAGAGGATTACTATAATATTGGTGGGACCAAGGAAGAGATCTGGCATACTAAACAGGAGATTTTAGATTACAGTCACGCTATCCATGATCAGATGGTTGGTCAGGCCGAGTTTCGCAATCGGCAGATCGAAGCTCTTCCCTATGGTGACTATGTGATGGTCAATGAATTCACAGATCTCTATGTCAAAATAGAAGGAGAATGGACTTACTACGGCCCTTTTCGAATGTCATCCCTGCTGGAGAAGACCGATACCGGCTGGATTGCCTTGCATCAACATGGCTCCTACCCTGACATGAAAGCTATGGAAGGCGAGGCTTTTGCCTCAGATGCACTCAAAGCAGAAAACAAGCGTCTTCAAGAAGCAGTGGATCAGCGAACTTCCGAACTTCTTGTGAAAAATCGGGAATTGGAAATTGAGACATCACTGGAAAAAGTGCGTGCTGTAGCCATGGGAATGAAAAAACCCGAGGATATGCTGGATGTCTGTCGCATCATTTCCGATCAATTGCAACAGTTTGGAGTGGATAAAATCCGAAATGTTCAGCTTGCGATAATAGACGAAAATATCGGTCAATACCTGTGCTATCAGTATTTCACTCCTTATGACAAAATAGCAGTAGAAATAACAGAATACCTCAAAAGCCCGGTAGAGCATGGAATGGTTAAGCAGATGCTTGCTTCTCGGGACGGCTATTTTATCGGTAATCTAAGCGGTCAAGAACTTGAAGAGTTTCGCTCACATCGAATAGAAGCAAACCATTTTTCCGATCCTTTTTTGGATAAAGCCATCCAATTAGATTATTGCTTTTTGTCCATCGGCGAAGGGGGACTAGGACTGACGGTGTACCAACCAATGGCCGACGATGTTTTGACATTGTTCAAGCGTTTTCATCAGGTTTTTTCACTGGCTTACCAACGATTTCGGGATATCCAAAAAGCCGAAGAGCAGGTACGTGAAGCGCAGATTGAAGCTTCGCTGGAAAGAGTAAGAGCTCAGACTATGGCCATGCACAGCAGCGAGGACGTGGGGAAATGTGTTGTCAAGATGTTCAGTGAACTCACAGCCTTAGGGGTGGATGAAGGTACCCGGTTTGGTATCGGTATCCTGAACCATAACAATGAAAACAATCAGCTTTGGACGGCCCGCAAAGATGGTGATGAAGTCAACATGCATATCGGCAACATCAATATGGCCTCCCATCCTTTGCTCAAAAGTGCCCGGAAGGCTTGGCTAGCGCAAGTACCATTTCATCGCTATGTATTGGAAGGTGAAGATTTGATGAATTACTATCAAATGCTCAATAATGCGCCAGGCTATAAAATTCAGATACCGCTAGAAAAATTACCCAAAAGAGAGATCCAACACTGTTTCATATTCGAGTATGGTTTTTTTTATGCATTCAGTCCCCGTGAATTTCAACCCGAATTAATTCACATTACAAAGCGGTTTAGTTCGCTGTTTGAACAAACCTACAGACGGTATCTGGATTTGGTAAGAGCAGAAGCCCAAGCCCGTGAGGCAGAAATCGAGTTGGCTCTCGAACGGGTAAGGGCAAGGACCATGGCCATGCAACACTCAGACGAGCTGACTGAAGCTTCAGAAGTTTTGTATCAACAGGTCTTTGCCTTAGGGATTGAAATCTGGGGCTGTGCTTTTCATATTTATGCAGATGATCCTGAGGGTGACTATGAATGGTTTAGCAGCAGTGAAGGGTCTTTGCCATTTTACAAAACTCCCAGAGAAAATTTCTTCTTGAAGTTTTACGAAAAAGGCAAAGCCGGAGAAACGTTCCATGTGGAAGAATTCTTAGGCGAGGATTGCAAAGTCCATTATGATTACCTTATGACTATTCCGGTCATGGGTGATGCACTTCGTGAAATTGTGGCTTCAGGTGCCTCTTTGCCCGAGTCGCAGTATGACCATATTGCTTTTTTCAAGCATGGATTCCTATTGTTCATTACCTATAAGCAGGTTCCCGAATCACATGCCATTTTCCAACGCTTTTCAAAAGTATTCGAACAAACCTACACGCGTTTCCTCGACCTCCAAAAAGCGGAAGCCCAGGCAAAAAAAGCAAAAATAGAAGCAGCATTGGAAAGAGTTCGGTCCAGAACCATGGCCATGCATCATACCGAAGAACTCAAAGAGGTTATTCAGGTCGTATTCGAGCAATTGGTAGGATTGAAAATCCATGTCGAACATGCAGGGTTCATTCTCGACTACAAGGAACGGGAGGACATGCATATCTGGTTGGCAGATCACCAACAAGGAGTACCCACCGAAATCACCATTCCCTATTTTGATTCACCGCATTGGAACAGTTACCTCGAAGCAAAAGCCAAAGGAGAATCTTTTTTTGCCAACCTGCTCCCCTTTGAAGTAAAGAACAAATTCTACAGTGATCTTTTCGAATTGATTCCGGAATTGACGGAAGAAGCGCAGCAAGTCATTTTCAGCAAACCGGCACTTGCCATCTCCACCGTGTTGCTGGACAATGTGGGATTGTATATCGAGCATTATTCAGAGACACCGTTTACAGCCGAAGAGAATGCTGTGTTGATGCGCTTTGGTAAAGTATTTCAACAGACCTACACCCGCTTCCTCGATCTGCAAAAAGCCGAAGCCCTGGCAAGGGAAGCCAGGATCGAAGCGGCTTTGGAGCGTGTAAGGTCACGTTCCATGGCGATGCACAAGACTGATGAATTACAGGAAGTAGTGCGGGTAGTGGCCGAAGAGTTGAAACACACAGGTGTGATCCTCGATACATGGGGCGCTGTGATCTGTACCTATTTCCAGGATTCCAAAGATGTATTACACTGGACAGCAAGCGAGGATCCTGCTAACCCTTCAATTGCTTTTTTATTGCCCTATTTCAAAGATGAATTGTTCGATGAAGCCTGGGAATCAAAAGAAAGGGGCGATAGCTATTTTGCTAAAGTGTTTTCGTTTGAAGTCAAAAATGCCTTCTTCAATCATGCCTTTGAGCATTCCGATTACCGGCAACTCCCAGACGATTACAAAAAACAAATTTTAGAAAGCGAAACTCATGGAATAGCCTGGGCCTGGGCAAAAAATTCTGCTATTATGATACCTTCCATTCAGGGTGATCTGCCATCCGAAGATGAAAAAGAAATCCTGATTCGTTTTGCAAGAGTTTTTGAACAGTCCTTTATCCGCTTTCTCGATCTTCAAAAAGCAGAAGCCCAGGCAAGGGAAGCACAGATAGAAGCCGCATTGGAAAGGGTGCGCAGCAGGTCCATGGCCATGCATAAAAGTGAAGACCTCCTAAAAGTCATCACAGTTGTTTCAGAACAATTACAGCATCTCAATTTTAAATTCAATACTGTAAGCTTTGCCATCAATAGCCAAAAACATGACTATACTTTTTGGTTTGCGATCCTAGGAGATCCTACTCCAATTTATATTCAGGTTCCCTACATAGAAAGCCCAATGTTTGACCGCATGAAGGATGTATTGGCAAGTGGACTTGAATTCTACGCGGACACACTCACCCCAGAAGAAAATAGGAGGTGGCATGAACATGTCTTTCAACATGCAGTCCTGCCTTCCCTGACTGAGGATACTAAGGCATATATTTTACGAAGTGGTTATGCCCGGTCTATCGCAATTAAGCCCAGTATCATGTTAATCGTTAGCAACTATGCCGGCACACCATATTCAGATATTGAGAACGAAATACTCAAAAGATTTGGGACAGTATTCGAGCAATCTTACACTCGTTTTCTTGATCTTAAAAAAGCAGAAGCGCAGGCAAGAGAAGCGCAGATTGAAGCGGCTTTAGAGAAAGTCCGTGGCCGCTCAATGGCCATGCAAAAAAGTGAAGAGTTACCGGATGCAGCCAATCTGTTGTTCCGGCAGATTCAGACGTTGGGTATGCCAGCCTGGAGTGCAGGGTATTGTCTCTGGGACAAGGACAAACAAGGAATTACGGCCTGGATGTCAAGCGAAGGAGTAATGCAGCCACCTTTTCATGCCCCGCTTAACGAAGACCCTACTTTCATTCACATGAGAGAATCTTATGAACATGGAGAATCGTTGCACGTGGAGGCAGTGGGGGGTGAGGAACTCGTAACCCACTATGAGTATATGCGAACCTTGCCGGTAGTTGGCGATATTTTGGATTCCATTATTAGTGCAGGTCATCCATTGCCAACGCTTCAAGTTAATCATGCTGCTTACTTCTCACATGGATACCTGCTTTTCATTACGTATCAACCAGTACCTGAAGCGCATGATATTTTTAAACGATTTGCCAAAGTATTCGAACAAACCTACACCCGTTTTCTTGATCTTAAAAAAGCAGAAGCTCAGGCAAGAGAAGCTACCAAGCAGGCTTCTTTGGACCGTGTCCGTGGGATAATTGCCAGCATGAGATCGGCTAATGATTTGGAATTAATTACGCCCTTGATATTCAGGGAACTGACAATACTAGGTGTTCCCTTCATTCGCTGTGGGATATTTATCATTCAAGAAAAGCAAGAGATAGTCGAAGCCTATCTTTCCTCACCGGATGGCAATTCGCTTGGTCTTTTGCGGCTTCCCTATCAGGCTAGCGAACTTACTAATCAGACTGTGGAGGCCTGGCGAAAGGGTGTGGTTTACAGACAGCATTGGAATAAGGAGGATTTTGTCCATTGGATCAAACTGATGATGGATCAAGATCAGATCCAGGACAGCAGTACTTATCAGGGAGCTGCAGCACCTCCGGAATCTCTGGACCTCCATTTTATTCCTTTTACCCAAGGGATGCTTTACGTGGGTGCCGAGAACCCTTTGGATGTAAAGGAATTAGAATTGGTGCAGGCTCTGGCCAAGGCTTTTTCCATCGCTTATGCCCGATACGAGGATTTTGTGAAACTGGAGCAAGCCAAAGCCGAAGTAGAATCCGCCATGAGCGAACTCAAAGCCACCCAATTCCAACTCATCCAACAGGAAAAACTCGCCTCTCTCGGCCAACTCACCGCCGGCATCGCACACGAGATTAAGAATCCGCTGAATTTTGTGAATAACTTTTCGGAAGTGTCTATTGAGATGATAGAGGAAGCAAAAGAAGAAAGGAGCAAGAGCCAAGAATCAAGAGACGAGACCTTGGTGGATGAAATACTGGAGGATATCAAGTCTAATCTTGAAAAAATACACCAACACGGCTCACGGGCCAACGGCATAGTGACCTCCATGCTACAGCACTCCAGAGGTGGATCAGGGAAAATGGAACCCACAGACTTAAATGCCCTTGTCAAGGAATACGTCAACCTCAGCTTTCATGGGATGCGGGCCGGAAAGAATCCGATCGATGTGGATATCCAATTGGATTTGGATACTGATTTGGGCATGGTATCCTTGATCAAAGAAGACTTCACTAGGGTAGTGATCAATCTTTGTAATAATGCTTTTGATGCATTGCGGCAGAAAACCTTCCAAGGGTTGGAAGTTTACCATCCCAAACTAACCGTTCGAACCAAATCTGAAAATGGCACAATCCTCATCGAAATCGAAGACAACGGACCGGGCATTCCTGATGAGATCAAAGACAAAATCCTACAGCCCTTCTTCACCACCAAAAAAGGAACGGAGGGAACGGGATTGGGGCTAAGCATTACCCATGATATCATCAAGGCTCACGGGGGAGAATTAGAAATCGAAACTTCTATCAACAAAGGGACAACTTTTATAATCAAACTAAACAAATGAAACAATACAAACTGACATACACTAGACGAAAGATAATTAGGGGATTCCATTCCGCTAAGGCGGAACAAGTCGTGACAATTAAAAACTATAATAATGAACACCTGAAATCGAGCCTGACGCAAGCGACACACGGAGGAATGATTATAAACCATGCGAGATTCCATGTGACCAATAAAAATCAATTATAAACACATGAAAGCAAAAAGCATACACGTCCAATCGCCGGAGAACCTCAATGAATTCTTATAATCGCTTAATTGGAGATATTTTAGAGACGATTCATTATTGCATAAATTCATCTTCATATATAATTATTCAGATACCTATAATTTTTCAAGATTATTTTATACCTTATATAACCTCTTTTGAGGCAAAAAATTTGCATTTTGTTCTTTTTAAAAAATTTAGTCTGCGCTAAAAACGATTAAATTTTTGTATTTTATCAAGATACTTTCACTTTTAAATATTTATCAACCTTTTGAAGATTAAATAGACTTCCAATGCGTACACTTTTCACATTCGGCAACAGGCTGGTATTAGCAATACTACTAGTTGCAAATTTTTCTTTTGCCCAGACGGTTAAACTGGAGCAAGGCCAGAACGGCGGGGTTGATAAAGACCCTGTAAGTCCTGTCACCTGGGCTTCAGGAAATTCTAATTCCGGCAACAGCCATTTTTATGAAGGTCAATCAATTCCTTATCGATTGACCATTTCAAAGCTGCGGTCTGGAAACCATACAGTTGAAATTGAATGGGATACTCGGAAAAACAACAAAAGCGCTATCGACTACATTACAAATTTCAATAGAATCTGTGAGGATGTAATTCCAAGTTCTGGCACTCCAAGTTTTGGGACCTTATTACCACCTAATGGAATACCCCAACCATCCACTAGCTTCAATAAACTAACGGGTGATGAAAGAAAAATCGCGATCTACGGCGGTACCTTAGGCGAAATAAAATATGTACTTCAGGAAGACATTTCAACGACCAGCGCAGTCACAAGATTAAGTATATCATTTACAGCCAGCGGTAACAACGGACCAAATAACACGGTTGTAATTGCATGGGGAGGTCACATTGCCAGTTCACAGGATTGGGGTCAAGGCAATTCTGCTTCAAGTATCACCGGATCACCCTACCATACCAGGGTAGTTTCACTAAATGGAAAATCTGTTGGAAGTCAGAGTCGTTCGGTGCAGGCTGCTTCTGAAGTCATTGACCTCGATACAGATTGTAATATAGTGGGCGAAAGTGAAGTGTGTGCTGGTTCTTTGGCATCTTATTCTGTACCTGCCGGAGCATCCGCATACACATGGTCAGTTACTGGCGAAGGAGAAATAACTTCCGGACAAGGTACTAATTCAATCATAGTGAACTGGACAAGCTCTGGAACAGTATCAGTGAATATAGACAACCAGGCGGCTTGTTTTCCTACTCAATGTAACCTAAATGTTACCCTTAACACCCCACCAACTTTGTCAGTGGAAGATGCAATACTTTGCAGTAGGGAGAATGGCGGGACAACAGCCATAGCGGATTTGACTCAATTTGTTAATGTTAGTTTTGGAGACCTGATTTTTAAACGAGGAGGTGTAATAATAGATACTCCCGAGTCCATTCTGGTTACTGATGGCGATGTGATTGAGGTTTCCCCAGCAGGTAGTTGTGGCAGTTTAGAAACATTTACAGTTACTGTCAATGACCGCCAGATTTTTGGTATATGCTCCCAAGGTAAAGTATATGAAATCATTGGTTCTGAATTAACATCTCTACATGAAATCTTCGAGCAGGGTCAAACAGTTGAATCCAACGAAGTATTTTATATCAGTGGAAACGAGGTACTCGTCGAAGTCATATACATTAAAGATAAGTTTGCTGAAGCCAAAGCAATACTGGTAGGTTTAGGATTTGTAACACCTACAGTAGAAGAATTAAAACAAGATCCAAATTCATTGATAATTGCAGGTTTTCTTCCAATAGAAAAATTATTGGATTTAAATCAGTACCCAGAAGTAATAAATTACGTCCGCCCGGCAATTCCCGGTGTCCCCAATAAAGGTGCAACTACTACACAAGGTGATCGTGTCATGCGTTCCAACCTTGTAAGAGCCGGATATTCTCATTTTGAAGGCGACCAACCCATTGACGGAACCGGGATTAAAATAGGTGTGCTTTCTGACAGCTATGCAACACGTACCGATGCCGGAGTCAACACATTGGCAACAGATATTTCCAATGGAGATTTGCCTGAAAGCCTCTATTTTTTCCGGGACTTGCCTAGCCGATTTGGAATTGGTACTGATGAAGGACGTGCGATGCTACAGATTGTTCATGATGTAGCACCGGGTGCCGAACTTAGTTTTCGAACAGGAGTAGTAACAGCCGGAGATTTTGCACAAGGGATCCGCGACTTAGCTGCCGCAGGCAGTGATATTATAGTAGATGATATTACCTACATCACAGAACCTTTCTTTAGTGATGGAAAGGTGGCAAATGCGGTAAATGAGGTTGCGGCAGCTGGTGTTTCATATTTTACCTCCGCTGGAAATTTTGGAAGCAAATCTTTTGAAGGTGTATTTACTCCCGTTGATGATCCTTCCATTGACTTACCTCTGAATAGCGGTGAATGGACAGAAAGTGGCCGTGTACATCGATTTAATGACGGTAATACTACGCAATCCATAAAAGTTTTTCCAGGACAAAATGGTCCTGCTGTCTACATGATTGCCCTTCAATGGGATGATCCACTCTATTCTGTAGACCAGACTGGAAGCTTATATGACTTGGACATTTATCTTAAAGACTTCGGTACCCCCCTATTTGGCTTTAACCGTAATAACGCAAATGGTGACCCTATTGAAATTCTTTCATTCACCATTACGGAAGAAACCATTGTTGATCTTTTGATTGCCCGAGAATGTGAAAGCTGTAATGATCTGGATTCCAATATTGGAATTAAGTTTAAATATGTTGTTTTCAGGGGTGAACTTGACCCGAACGATCAGAATTCAATAAATTCCTCTACCATTGTAGGTCACGCCAATGCAATCGGTGCCATGACGGTTGGTGCGATACTTTATGCAAATACATCTGTTTTTGGATTTAACCCTGCACTTGTTCCGGCTGGAACAGAACCTTTTACAGTTGCCACGTTCTCGTCCCGAGGTGGAACACTAACCAATGGAGATCTTCGAAACAAGCCCGATTTCACAGCACCAAATGGTGTGAATACTACGGTCAATCTTGGTGCGCCTGAATTGGAAGGTGATAATTTCCCAAACTTTTATGGTACTTCTGCGGCTGCACCCCATGCTGCTGCACTGGCAGCATTAGTCAAGCAAGCCCGCATAAAGTATTATCCTACATCAAACCCTACAGGTTGGCTGGGCGAGCCCGGCAAAAGTTTACCAGATGACATTCGTAATTTACTAAAAGCAACTGCACAGGATATGCATGAACCCGGAGATGATTTCAAGTCAGGTTCGGGACTTGTTCGGGCTGAAAGGGCATTACTTGAACTCGCCGCACCTAATCCTGATAACATTGAACTGGTTTATGATGATGCTGTTAATCCCGGTGAAGTTGAATTTAAGCTGATTATTAAGGGGACTAATTTATATGAAGGCTCAAATGTTTATTTACGAGAAGAACTGTTGAATTCATCCTATGAAATTGATGAATTCGGATTTGGCTATCTTGAGGTAACGATCCCCCCTTTTATAGGAAATCCAGGTGTAACAGTAGTTAATAATGCCATTTCGGATAGTGGACTGGATGGTGGAATTGCCGGCCCGGAATTTTTCTTTGATATAGTTAAAAAAACCATTGCCATTCGTGCAGATGATCAGATCAAAAAGTATGCTCAGGTCTTAAAACCTTTTACAGCAAGTGTATTCGAAAGAGTTGACAATAACTGGGTGCTGAGTGCCCTGACTTTGGAAGAGGTTGGGCTTACGTTAAATCCCGAAAATGTGGATAATTCATTGGAACCACTTACGCTTTCCAGTCTAATCAGTGGGGATTTAGCCGAAGTTGGTACATATGTTATAACAGCTTCTCATCCTAAAACGGGTTTTGCTTTCTCTGACTTTTACAATTATGTAGGGGTAGTTCAGCAGGATGGAAGTCTCCTGTATGATGGAACAAATGATGCCTTGGGAAACTATGGACCTGGCATTATCACAGTTGAAGCACTGCCCATTACAATCAAACCTATAGACCTTACTGACCAGTCAGCCTTAGTATATGGTGAATCAATTAGCGATGCTTTACAATTTGAAGTAATAATTGCTGATGCGCTAATTGAATTAGAGGGCGAGGTAAAAATAGAGGAAGTTCAGGAACTGAAAGATGCCATTCTTTCACAATATTTCCAGGATCTTAAATTGGCCCAACAACCGGAAGACAACAGTCTGCCATTGGGCATTTTTAATGGTAGGACAATACTCAATAAAGATAATTTCATCAACAAAAGCTTTATGGTAAGTTCTCGTACGATGATCAATGGCCGCACACTCATTAACGGACGTACCCTCATCAATAGCAGACCTATAATCAATACAGCATTTGATGTCCCTGCAGATTCCTTCCTAGAATACCTTGAAGATCAGGATAATCAGGACCTAAAGCCTATAAGCATCAATGGGAGAACAATGATTAATGCACGGACTATGATCAATGCACGTACATTAGTCAATGGACGTACTATTATTAATGGACGTACGATAATAAATGCCAGAACAATCCTAAATGGAAGAACCATCATCAATTCAAGGACAATTATCAATAGCGCTGGTGGTGAACAAGACGAAGTGGAGGATAATAGCTTGGTGATTTTTGGTGAAAAAGATCTGGAATTGGCAGAAGAAGGCGAAAATGCAGAAATCGGAAAATATTATGACTTCGGTGAAGAAATCGGTGAAAATGACGATGACTTCAATCTTGAATTCTTTTCTATCAATATGGTGACAGGAACAGATGTTGGCAGTCATTTTATAATTCCAGGAACCTTTGAATCCAGAAACTTTATTTCGTCCTATCTGCCGGCTGACCTCACTATTACTCCTGCTACACTAATTGCAACAACAACTGCCAATCCTGATGAGATTGAGTTTGGTGATCCTGCACCGGAATTTGCCACGGAATTCGAGGGATTTGAAGTCAGTACAAAGTTCCTGGATAGTGAAGGAGCAGAAGTGACACTTGAGGAAGAAAAGGACTCAGTGGTAAAGGGAATAGAGTACTCACTGATCAAAGAGGGATTAGAATACCCAAGCACCGGAACAATCGCTATTGGAACTTATAGCATCCGTCCTGATGTCACCTTGTTTACTCCTGCCAATTACCTTGTCGATTTGGAAAACTCCACTTTTGGAAGCCTTTCTGTTATAGGATGTGTGAACGAAGCACCGGAAATAGGTGAGTTTGAAACTGCCATGGGCGCAGGTAATACGAGTAATCCAGCGACTATAAAAAGACCTGCTAATACTCAAATCGGAGATTTGTTAATTGTAGGCTTGATGTTTGAAAAAGGTCAATCTCCTTCTATTACTCCACCAGATAAGGATTGGGTACTCATTCAGCGGGTCAATCAGCAAAATCAAGTTGCAATGGCCACCTATTACAAAATAGTGAAAAGCATTAATGAGCCGGAAACCTATGGATTCAGAATCAAGCAAAGTCCTAAATGGACTATGGGGATATCAAGAGTGAGTGGTGCTGACATCAATCATCCTGACGGACCTATCGTTGCATTTAGTGGAGCATCAGGATCCCAGACACAAATTGCGACTGCACCTTCCCTGACCATCACTGATTGCAATACCATGGTGATGCTTTTCTACACCAATAAGAAAAATGCTACGTGGACTCCACCATCAGGAACAATTGAGGTCTATGATGATCCCAATAATCAACAAGGCTTAACTTCTAATATGATGTCATATTACATCCAGAGTGAACCTGGCAAAACAGGGAATTTAAGTGCCATTGCTTCGATTGGTGAAAACTGGGTTGCTCAGTCAATAGCAATAAGACCTATTTCGAACAACTTGGAATCAGCTAGGATTTTGCCATTGTCCTATGAAACCCTGTTAGATTTGTCAAGATTAGAAGGACTTTCTACCCTCCATGGGGAGGAGGTAGCTAGTGAATTAATAGCTTATCCAAATCCAGTAGAAGACAGACTGAATATCAGCCTAAAAAGCTATGTGGAAGAAGTACCAAATGAGTCGACTTTGATCCTTTCAGATGCAATGGGGAGAAACCTTCCTTGGAAAGGAATCTGGCATGAAAATGAAAGCCGCCTGGAGTTGGATTTTTCGCAAATGCCTATCGGGTTTTACCTCATCAATATCAGAACCTTCTATGGTGTGAAAACCATTCGAGTAATCAAAAAATCACAGTAAACGAACAATCCTTTGAATACTAAAAAAGAGTGGACGTGTTTTCCATTCTTTTTTGTTTTACCCCAATTCGGTTATCAGGATATTGTTGCATTTTGTTAAATTTAATCCTTAACGCATTTTCAGCCAATACAATGTGATAGTTGAAGTTTAAGTGATATTGAGTCTAAAACATAAGAATAATAAACATGAATTAGAAAAATCCGTTTTTCGGATACTCTTCAAAAAATAATTGAATTGTTAGAAAATGCCAATGAAATCCAGGTTGATGAAATGGGTAAGTACTTCGCTAAAGGATGATTTTAAGGAAAATTCCCTATCTGACAAAGGCACCGCAACTAGCGTTCACATAGGTATATAAACCGACATATGAATATTTTTAAACACATCCTCTTTTTACCTTTATTCTCTTTTACTCTTTCAAACGGAAGTTTGGCCCAAACTACCAGGGCAGATAGTTTATTGAATGCTATTACCCAATTAAATGACGATAGTGTGAAAGTTTCTCACTATGTAGATTTGGGTCTGGAATATCTTGGTTCTGATACCAAAAGTGCCATTTATTACTTTGATGAAGCCATCTTACTGGGAAATAAAATAAACTTCAAAAATGGGTTGGCAAAAGCTTACAATGCCAAAGGTCGAGCTTATGCCCAACAAGGAAATTTCCAGGAATCGATTTTAAAGTTTCAAGAAGCATTAAAGTTTTTCCGTGAAATAAATGATAAAACGGGTGTAGCTAATATTCTAAGTAACCTTGGTTCTATTTACTATATGTTGGGAAACAATACTAAAGCGTTGGAACTTCATTTTGAATCCCTAAATATTTCAGAAGAACTCAATAACAAGTTAAGAATAGGAACTTCCTTAAATAATATCGGTACTGTTTACCAAAATAACAGAAGCACTACCAATGAAGCTTTGTCTTTTTTCAAGAAATCATTAGAGGTGTTTCAAGGAATAGAAGAGGAACAAGGGATGGCTACTGCATCCATGAATATAGGGGAGGTTTATTTCATAGAATCGAAATATGATTCAGCTATATATTTTCATCAAATGGCATTGGAACTATGTGACGGTACCATTGATGCTACATTTCCTCTTACCCAACTAGGAGAAATTAATGCCGAATTGGGCAATTTCCAAAAAGCAAATAGTTTTCACAGGCGTGCTCTGGAAATATCCGAGAGATTGGATGCCAAATTTGAATTAACACAAAGTCTTATTGGTTTGGCAAAAACCCAAAGAAAACAGATGGAATTTGAAAGCGCGATCAATACATTGGAAAGAGCCAAATTACTGGCAATCGATATTGATGCTAAAAATGAATTGGTGGATGTGTATTTAAATTTGGCAGAGATACAAGCTCTTGTTGGGGATTATAAAGCTGCCTATGAAAATGAAATAAATACTAAATCTGTAAAAGAAGAAATTGCAAAATCCAGCACAGAACAAATGATCCAACAGCTTCAATTTGAGTTTGAATTGAACAAAAAAGAAGCTGAAATAGAACTCCTTCAAAAAGATACCGAATTAAAAAACGCAGCTGTTTTCAACCAACGGATAATCATATTTACTTCTTTGGGAGGATTATTGATGTTTGTTATTATCAGCATTTCTCTTTATAGAAACAACCTAAGTAAGCAAAAAGCAAACAGATTACTCCGGGTGCAAAAAGAAGAAATCCGTGTCCAAAGGGAAAACGTAGAATCTGCTTATGATCAACTGAAATCTACACAGGCACAATTGATACAATCTGAGAAGATGGCAAGCCTTGGAGAACTCACAGCAGGCATAGCACATGAGATCAAGAATCCCCTAAATTTTGTCAATAACTTTTCTGATGTATGCACGGAATTAATTGACGAAATGAAAGTTGAACTGGCCGGAGGTAATCAAACAGTGGCCATCGAGATCGCTGATGATATCAAGCGAAATTTGCAAAAAATCAACCAGCATGGCAAACGGGCGGATTCCATAGTCCAAGGAATGCTAGAACACAGCCGAACCAGTATTGGAGAAAAAGTGGAAACGGACATCAACGGACTAGCAGTTGAGTATCTTCGATTGTCCTATCTTGGACTAAAGTCCAAAGATAGCAGCATCAATGTTGACTTGTTGATGGATTTAGACCCTAATCTCCTTAAAATCAATGTCGTCCCCCAAAAAATTGTAAGAGTTTTACTGAATTTGTTCAACAATGCCTTTTATGCAGTAATCGAAAAAGCTAAAATCGCTTCTTCAGAATATAAACCACAGATAAGTATCAGCACCAAAAAAACGAAAAATGGAATCCAGCTTTCCGTCAAAGACAATGGCAACGGAATCCCCGTCTCAATCAAAGAAAAAATCTTCCAGCCATTCTTTACCACCAAGCCTACCGGACAAGGGACAGGATTGGGGTTGAGCCTGAGTTATGATATTGTTAAAGGACATGGTGGAGAGATAAAAGTGGAAAGCAGGGAAGGCGAAGGGACTGAGTTTATACTATTGTTGCCAGTTTAATCAAACTTTTTCGCCAACCTTAATTACTTAAAAATCAACACGAATACCCGAAAAAATCACGTCTTAACTTTCAAAACCTAGAATCTGCTAACAAGCTTTCCATCAGGGTATAACCTTCGTTATTTAATCCCTGGAAAATAAGATATCAAGAGGTGGTCATAAGAAATACTTTTTGTAATTTGTTTTGAGTTAAAAATTTTTACCAACTATTATCAGGTAATATCCCAATGTCCTGTAGGGGAATTAGGGTTTTTTGGGAACTACCGAATCGATTACCGAATCAGACTCTCGATTAAAACAGATTAATTAATTCTTTTAATGAAATCAGTGGGTTTTCGTCTTAGCTGATAAGTAGCCCAGTCTCTATTTTCAAGGAAATACTAACACAGCCGAGCACCTTTAGGTGAGAAAAAACTAACTGATTAATTTGTCAGACTTTCCTACCAAAGGCTTCGAGCAACAGAAAAAAGTTTTAATTCGGATTTTAGGCTACAGTTAGATGCAGACCTACCAAAGATAAATATCGTCGCTAAGGATATAGGAAGGGTGATTTTGAATTTGGTAAACAATGTTTTTTATGCTGTCAATGAAAAAGCGAAAGAAGGAGCTGTTGATTTTCAGCCCCAGGTAATTTTATCTACTAAAAGATCTCTAAACGGAATAGCACTTTCTGTGAAAGACAACGGTAAAGGAATCCCTGATTCACTGAAAGAAAAAATCTTCCAGCCTTTTTTCACTACCAAGCCAATGGGACAGGAGTAGGGTTGAGGTATGATATTATGAAGGCGCTTAGAGGGGATATTAGATTGGAAAGAGACGCTGGGGAAGGAACTTTATTTAGCATCCATATTCCAATTAACAATAATAAATATGAAACTGACAAAAAAACTAGAAGCAGAACTGAAAGAGCTTTATGTTAAATACTTTGAAAGTTTGTTTAGTGCTAATGTGAAAACATATGAATCTTTTTTTGCTGATAATTTTATACAAATAGGCACAACACTGGAAGAAGTATGGTTTAGCAAAAATGAAGCGGGAAAGTATTTAGAAACACATGTAGAACCTGTAGCGGGAAAGATTGAATTAAGAAACAGGGATATCAGAATGGAAGCTATCGATAAACTCATTCTCATTATAGAGCAGGCAGATTGTTTTGTAAATATTGATGGAGTATGGACCTACTACGATAGAGCGCGGGTATCGTCTCTTTTGAAAAAAACGGTTATAGGCTGGAAATTTGTTCAGCAGCATATTTCTTTTCCCGATAGCAGGACTGAGGAAGGACAAACCGTTGGGCTGGAGAAAATTAAAGTTGAAAACATTCAACTGAGAGATGCTGTAAAAAGAAGAACAGTTGAATTAGAAAATACAAACCTGGAACTTGAAAATGCCATTTTGAAACTCAAATCCACCCAAGCCCAACTCATTCAATCCGAGAAAATGGCAAGTCTTGGGGAATTGACCGCAGGCATCGCCCATGAAATTCAGAATCCTTTGAATTTTGTGAATAATTTTTCTGAGGTAAGCAGCGAGCTCATGGATGAGTTGAATGAAGAGTTGGATAAAGGGGACATTCAGGAAGCAAAAGTCATTTCAACTGACATCAAAGAGAATCTATCCAAAATTACTCTCCATGGCAAGCGGGCGGATGCAATCGTCAAAGGAATGCTGGAGCATAGTCGGGCTAATAAAGGAGAAAAATCTACGACAGACTTGAATGCGTTGGCCGATGAATTTGTGAGGCTTTCCTACCACGGACTTCGAGCCAAAGACAAATCCTTCAATGCCGATTTCCAGCTGGAACTCGATCCGGATCTTCCAAAAGTGAATGTAGTGGCTTCTGATATCGGAAGGGTGATTTTGAACTTGGTAAATAATGCTTTTTACGTGGTAAATGAAAAAGCCAAAGAGGCAATAAAAGGATATAATCCTGAGGTAGTTGTAAGTACCAAAAGGTCTCTAAACGGGATAGAGATTTCTGTGAAAGATAACGGCATGGGCATTCCCGACTCAGCCAAGGATAAAATCTTTCAGCCTTTCTTCACTACTAAGCCAACTGGCTCAGGAACTGGTCTAGGTTTGTCTTTGAGCTATGATATCGTGAAGGCGCATGAAGGAGATTTGCGTGTTAACAGTAAAGTAGGAGAAGGAACAGAAATGACCCTCTTTTTGCCTGTAGAAGAACGAAATTCATAAATTATAGTCGAATTAAACTCCGAACTTCCCTACTAGCTTGAATCCTATTGAGATACTAATTTGAAATGTGATTTTGAACTTCGGCACATCTTCTTTCAGAAACAATAGTAGTATATCGGTAGACTATTCAGCCCCTTTTGTAGAAATGTACTAATCTAATGATGGTCAAATAACTCTACAGATGTTCATTAGTGGCACTTTACCAGAACATCATTTCAAGACAATTTTGCGGGCCTAAACAATGCGATAGGGGAAATTAAACTAATCAAACCCGCTATCTTCAACGCTAACTTATTTACCCAAACCTAATCTATGATTAATCGCCGTGATTTCATCAAGCAATCTGGACTTGCTCTTTCAGCCGCAGGCTTTGCCCTTTCCGGTTTCCGCCTTCCACAACTGAAGTCCTACAAAATGGGTCTGCAGCTATTTACGATTAGAGCCACTATGGCGGAAGATCCCAAGAATGCGCTTCAAACGATAGCAGAATTTGGCTATCAGGACACTGAAACCTACGGATATGATGGTCCCTCAAAGAGCTTTTACGGCATGCCCGCAATTGATTTTAAGAGAGTGTTAGAGGATAATTCCCTTGACAGCACCAGTGGTCATTACGATTTTATCAAATACTTCAGAGCCACCGACGATGAACTTATTCGCTATACAGATCAAAGTATAGAAGGTGCTCATGCCTTGGGACAAAAATACATCACCTGGCCGTGGCTTGATCCAGAGTCCCGCTCTATAGAAAGTTTTAAAATCCTGACCGATAAGCTGAATTTGATCGGAGAGCGCGTGAATAAAGCCGGACTTGGATTTGCCTATCACAACCATGATTTTGAATTTACTGATCATAATGGTGAAAATGGCTATGACATCATTCTTCAGAATACTGATCCAGAACTAGTCAAACTCCAAATAGATCTCTTTTGGGTAGCTCACAGCTCTCAGCGTACAGCGCATGAGCTCTTCATGGAAGCGCCTGGCCGATTTGTCATGTGGCACATCAAAGACATGGATAAGATCAGCAGAGACTATACCGAGATGGGTAATGGCTCTATCGATTATACCAAAATCCTTCCGGACGCATCTCTATCAGGAATGGAATATTACTACATAGAGCAAGGCGGAAATTTCGCTCAGAATCCCATTCAAAGTGTAAAAGACAGCGCAGAATATTTTAAGAAAAACCTGATCAACTTATTTGAATAGCGGTATCATCACACCTCTTTAATTCAGTAGACTAACTTTTCAATTCCCTTAAACCTATTTAAATCCTGTAATGAAAAACAAATTTCCCATACTGCTCGCACTTACTTTTCTGCTATCCCTGAATGTCTTCGCCAGCGTGGACACCGTGGCCACCTTCAGTTCTTCCATGCAAAAGGAAATTAAGGCAGTAGTGATTACTCCAACGGATTATTCTGAATCCAAAGATTATCCAGTCGTCTATTTGCTTCATGGGTATTCAGGAAACTACTCCAACTGGATCACTAAAGTCCCTCAATTAGAATCCTACGCAGATCAATATGACATGATAATCGTAAATCCAGACGGAAATTTCGGAAGTTGGTATTGGGACAGCCCGGAAGTGGAGAGTTCTAAGTATGAGACTTATGTGGCTAAAGAACTTGTAGAATTTATCGATAAAGAATACAGCACGATTCAAGGCCGTGAAGGAAGAGCAATCACGGGTTTGAGCATGGGAGGACATGGAGCGCTTTACCTCGCTTTTCGCAATCAGGATACGTATGGTGCAGCCGGAAGTCTTAGTGGCGGAGTGGACATAGCTCCTTTTCCTGAAAACTGGGAGATGAAAAAATATCTTGGAACCAAAGCTGAAAATCCTGATCGCTGGGAAGAATACTCTGTGATGTACCAAAGCAATAGACTACTACAGAATAAACTGAAGTTAATCATCAGTTGCGGCACTGAGGATTTCTTTTACGATGTGAATGTAAAACTCCACGAAAAACTAACTTACAATAACATCCCACATTCATTTATTACTAGGCCTGGAAGCCATAATTGGGAATATTGGGCAGATGCCGTTCAGTATCAATTACTGTTTTTTGATAATTATTTCCGCTATGAACATAAAAACTGAAAATCCTTTTTTGGTCGAAATTCTAAACTCATTTCTTTCCTAAATCCACCAACGGCGTGGAAATGAGAATAGCAAAGCATATTTTTAGGATTAAACAAACCAAATATGAAAAAGAGATACTTATTAGGCGTAGGGCTGATGCTGCTTCTGGGTAGCAATGTCCAAGCGCAGGACGAAGTGATTGACAAAATTATTAAAGAGGAAACTGAGAACTCTCAGCTGAAGCTGATCGGACATGAATTGATGGACGGCATCGGACCAAGATTAGTAGGATCTCCTCAAATGCAAAAAGCACATGATTGGGCTGTAGCAAAATATAAAGGCTGGGGAATAGAAGCTAGAAATGAGCAATGGGGAGAATGGAGAGGATGGGAAAGAGGAATCACCCACATCGATATGGTAGCTCCTTGGACTAGATCTCTTGCTGGCACTCAACTAGCTTGGAGTCCATCTTCACCACAAGGTGGAGCTCAGGGGGAAGTAGTTGTGATTCCAGATTTGGCTGATTCTTCTGCTTTCGCAACATGGCTTCCATCTGTAAAAGGCAAATACGTAATGATCTCAGCTCCTCAGGTGACTGGTCGTCCAGATTACAACTGGGAAGAATTTGCTACTGAGGAGTCTTTCGCCAAAATGAAAGAAGATCGCATGGCTTTAGGCAGAGCATGGAATGAAAGACTTCAAAAAACAGGTAAAGGAAGAAGAGAATTGCCAACTGCCCTAGAAGATGCAGGTGCTTTGGGCATCATTACTTCCTACTGGTCTCAGGGTTTCGGAGCAAACAAAATCTTCTCAGCATCTACTAAAAAAGTGCCTACTGTAGATCTGTCATTGGAAGACTATGGTTTGCTTTTTAGACTTGCTGAAAGTGGCCAGAAACCAATGATCAATCTAAATGCACAATCCAAAGAAAATGGTATGGTACCGACATTCAATACCATTGCTGAAATCAAAGGGACTGAGAAGCCTGATGAGTATGTAATGCTTTCTGCTCACTTTGATTCATGGGATGGCGGTACAGGTGCTACTGACAACGGTACAGGAACGATCATGATGATGGAAGTGATGCGCGTTTTGAAAGAAGTATATCCAAACCCTAAGAGAACAATCTTGGTGGGTCACTGGGGTTCTGAGGAACAAGGATTGAATGGTTCAAGAGCTTTCGTAGAAGATCATCCGGAAATGATGCCTAAGATCCAAGCGCTTTTCAATCAGGATAACGGTACTGGCCGAGTAGCTAATGTATCTGGACAGGGATTCGTAGACAGCTATGAATACCTTGGAAGATGGATGTCCAAAGTACCAAGAGATATCACGAGAGATATCGAAACTAGTTTCCCTGGTAACCCGGGTGGCGGCGGATCTGACTATGCTTCTTTTGTGGCAGCTGGCGTTCCCGCCTTCTCGTTGAGCTCTTTGAATTGGTCATACTTCAACTACACTTGGCACACCAACTTGGATACTTATGATAAAATTATCTTTGACGATGTGCAAAATAATGTGATCATGGCAGCAATTATGGTCTATATGGCAAGCGAAGAAGATAATATGGTTTCCAGAGAAGTAAGAATTCCAATAGGAAGAAACGGTGAACCGGCAGAATGGCCAGCTGTGCGTTCTCCTACCAGAAAAGGCGGAGTAGAATAATCATAAAACCTTATGCCATATAGTTAAAACCACGGGAATTCCGTGGTTTTTTTATTTGAACGTCTTTTAAATCAATACGTTATTTATATTGCACAAATAACCATGCGTCATAGCATCAAAAATCATGAGAACAACATTAGATATTCCAGCTGAATTATTAGAAGAAATAATGGAGCTCACAGGAGCCGCTACAAAAAATCAGGCAATCAAAGAAGTACTACAAGAACAGATTAAGTTAATTAAACGAAAACGGCTTTTGACTATGAAAGGGACAATTGATTTAGATTTAGATCTCGACAGTTTAAGAGACAGGGATTCATGAACAAGTACAGAGTATTGGTTGATAGCTCCGTGTGGATTCAATATTTCAAGTTTGGAAATATTGAATATCTAGATCAACTAATTGAAAATGACGTTGTCTGTATTAATGAGTTAATTTTAACAGAACTTGGTCCAAAACTTATACACCAAAAAAGGTTAGATATTTGGAATAGCCTAAATTCACTTGAAAAGGTAACGACTCGTATTAATTGGGATGTGATCAGAAACTATCAAGTCATGAATCTTAAAAATGGAATCAATAATGTTGGCATACCTGACTTGATAATCCTACAACAAGTGATTGAAGAAAAAATCGCTCTTTTTACTCTCGATAAGCACTTCAAATTGATGACTGCTTTTTTAAAGTATGAACTAATCCAATTCTAATCCTGTCCTAGCAAGTTTTAATCTCAATTCACCTTTTCATCCCATTAGTGCAAAAGGTTTAGTAATTTCCTCTTAAATCCCCTATGTCATGAACAGATTCCTTTCATTCATCCTTTTGGCTTTTATTTGCTTTCAGATTAATGTGCAAGCTCAGCAGAAAATCCTCAAAGAGGCAGTTGACAGAGCAGAAAACGAAGGTTTTTCCGGAGTAATTCTCATTGCGGAAAAAGGAGAAATACTTTTCGAAGATGCTATGGGAATGCGGACCTATGAAAATCGCATCCTGCTTCATGAAGGTGATATTTTCGAGCTGGCCTCCCTTTCCAAACAGTTCACGGCTATGATGGTGATGATGTGCAAAGAAAAAGGGCTTTTGAATTTTGATGATCAGCTTTCAGAATACATCGAAACGCCTTATCCAGGGATCACAATTCGAAATCTCCTCACACATACCAGTGGGCTTCCGGATTATCAAGCTATCATGGATGAACACTGGGACAAAAGCAAAGTGGCTGGAAATCCCGAAATTCTTGAATACCTAAGAGAATATGCTCCCCCAAAATCCTTCGAGCCAGGTGCAAAATATGAATACAGTAATACCGGTTACGTTTTATTGGCAAGTGTGGTAGAAAAGGTTACTGGTGAAGACTTTGTGAAACTTAGCAAAGCCTGGATCTTTGATCCATTAAAAATGAAGAGTACTGGCATTAGGGCACTGGAAGAAAAAGCCGGGGTCATGACATTCGCAGCAGGGCACCTTAAGAACGAGCAGGGTAAATTTGTAAACGCCAATACATTTCACTCTTCCGATTATACCGTGTGGCTCGGCAATCGTAAAGGCCCAGGTAGAGTCAGCAGCAATGCGGAGGATTTATTGAAATGGGATCAGGCACTTTATGAAGAGAAGCTGGTTTCAAAAGAGACCTTGGAGACTGCTTTCACTCCCTTTAAACTAGATGACGGGTTTTTAAGCTACTACGGCTTTGGCTGGGAAATTAAGCCCCAAAGCCCCTTCGGCAAAATGGTAATGCACACAGGAGATAACCCGGGCTACAAAACAATAATCGTCCGGTATATTGACGAAAATAAAACCATTATCATTTTGAACAACAATGCCTATCCGGACATGATGAGACTCGTAGAAGCAGCAACTCTCTCTCTAGGAAAATGGTGAATGGATTAAAAAATTAGAAGATTTAAAAAATTGAAGGAATCTAATCCTAAAGTTGATTTATAGCTGCCACCGCAGTTTTTAACCTTTTGTTCCGATCTCCGGAAATAATCAAATACTGAAACCCACTGTTCATTGCTAATTGAAGGTATTTTTTGAAAAAATACTGCCGCATTTCCAGTTCAGGATATTCTCTCAGCGGATCCGGTGTCCACGGTAAATCGGTGTCTGTAAGCAAGATCAAATCATACATTCTCCGGTCGATTTCTTCCAATACCCATGGATCGGTATTCCCAAATCGGTGTTCCGACCAAATATGGATAACACGCAGATCAGTATCACAGAAAAGAAATTTTTCGGCAGTTTCCGCTAATCTATCCTCCAAAGCTACTTGCCCTTTACCTATTTCAACCAAATCCTCGAAGCGGTATTCTCGACCCAATTTTTCTAAGTATTCCCGTGCAAATTCCGGAACCCATGGCTCTCCATAATATTCGGCCAAGTCTTCCGCCAACGTACTTTTTCCAGTAGATTCAGGGCCGAGGATTAAAATTCTTTTAGGTTCAGGCATTTTTTCTTGCTGATTTGATCCAGGCAATTAGGCCCATAATTGCCAAAATGGTGAAGAAAAGGTATTGAAATGAGGTTAATATTAAGCCCTTATAAAAGTACAGAGGCACAGCTACCAAATCCGTCAAAATCCAGAATATCCAGTTTTCCACTTTTTTCTTGGCCATCAGCCACATGCCCACAAAAGCCGATGCCGTGGTAAAGGAATCCCAATATGGCACATCGCTATCGGTAAAATTCAAAAGCACATAAACTAAAATGATATAGGAAACCACAAAAATCCCAAGTGAAATTCCCCAGCCGCTTATTTTTAACCAAGTCACTGGCAGCTCCGTCTTTCCTTCCTTGGGATGAGTCCAAACATACCAGCCATAAATAGAAATGCTAAAATAATAGGCATTAATACCCATGTCTGCATAAAGTTTATACTGCAAACAAATCCAGACATATATTAGCGTGGAAACAATTCCGGTAGGATACACCCAAATATTCTCCCTCATGGAATAAAATACCGAGGCAATGCCTAAAACTACTGCAAAAGCTTCTAGCCAAGTCATTTGCTGCAGCCCCTCCGCAAAACCATCAATTAAAAATTGAAAATCCATGGTGCGAAGAAAAGGAATTAAATTTTAAGATTGGAAAATTGAAACAACTTGCCGCTGTGGCAGATTGAAAAATTAATTACTGAAAGGCACAAAGCAGGCTCGTCTTCGAGATTGCTTCTGTCGTTCCTCCTTTGCGTTGCAAGTTCAATGCTTTAAATCAGTCAGCATTCCGAAGAGTTTGGTCAAAGGCAACATTAAATAAACAACCTTCCCAACTTTTTCCAGACTTTGGCTGTTCCTTTCGTAACTTTGCCAGCTATGACTTTGAGCACTTTATCCGCTAAAACAGACATCGATTCTCTCGATCCCAAAGAATTTATAATCATCAAAAACGCCCGGGTGAACAACCTGAAAAGCCTGAGTGTCGCGATTCCCAGAAACAAATTTGTCGTGGTCACGGGACTTTCCGGTTCGGGAAAATCTTCCCTTGCCTTCGATACGCTTTTTGCGGAAGGACAACGGATGTATGTAGAAAGCCTCAGTTCCTATGCCCGCCAGTTCTTGGGCAGGATGGAAAAACCTGATGTAGAATACATCAAAGGCGTAGCTCCCGCTATCGCTATCCAGCAAAAAGTCAATACCAAAAATCCCCGCTCCACAGTAGGAACCACTACAGAAATCTATGATTATCTGAAACTCCTTTTCTCCAGAGTAGGGAAAACCATATCGCCGATTTCCGGCAAGGAAGTAAAACACCACACTGTCACGGATATTGTGGATTATGTTCAGTCTTTTGAAGAAGGATCAAAAGTTATGATCTCCTGTCCTCTGCAAATCGAGCGTGGAAGAAAAATCAATCAAGAACTAGATTTACTTTTGCATAAAGGCTACACAAGGATTTTGATCGACGATGAAGCATATTTTGTAGAAGATTTGCTTCAGGAGAAAAAGATACCCAAAGGAAAGTATGAGATCCTGATCGACCGAGTAGCGGTGCAAAAGGAAGATGAGGACAACCAGTTTAGAATTGCTGATTCTGTACAGACGGCACTTTTCGAAGGTCATGGAGATTGTAAAATCACTGTACCGGGAATAGAGACCAAAAGCTTTTCTGATCGCTTTGAACTCGATGGAATGCAGTTCGAAATTCCATCAGTAAACTTCTTCTCTTTCAATAATCCCTATGGAGCATGTAGAACTTGCGAAGGTTTTGGCAATGTGCTGGGAATCGATCCGGACTTGGTCATCCCTGAGAAAGACCTTTCTGTTTACGAGGGAGCTATTGCACCTTGGCGTGGAGAATCCTCACGCAGTTGGCTTGAGCCTCTTTTGAAAAAAGGAATTGAGTTTGATTTCCCAATCCATCGGGCATATGAAGATTTGAATGATAAGGAAAAATCCCTTCTCTGGACTGGAAACAAGTATTTCAAAGGACTGGATGATTTTTTCCAGGATTTGGAAAGCAAAACATATAAGATCCAATATCGCGTAATGTTGTCTCGCTTTCGCGGTCGTACTACCTGCCCAGATTGTAAGGGAACTCGCTTGCGCAAAGATGCCTCTTACGTCAAAATCGCAGATAAATCCATCATTGACATTGTCTTGATGCCTATTGATGAGGCATTGCCATTTTTCAATACACTTGAACTTCCTCCACATCAGGCGAAGATTGCAAATCGTCTTTTGAAAGAAGTCCAGAGTCGATTGGAATACATGGATCAAGTTGGCTTGGGGTACTTGACTTTGAATCGCTTGACTTCCTCACTTTCCGGGGGCGAATTTCAACGCATCAAACTTGCCACTTCCTTGGGATCAGCGCTGGTTGGATCAATGTATATTTTGGATGAACCCAGCATTGGACTTCACCCTAGAGACACGGATCGTTTGGTGGAAGTATTGAAATCACTTCGTGATATGGGTAATACAGTGATTGTAGTGGAGCATGAGGAAAAAGTGATGAAAGCTGCCGATCAGATCATCGATATCGGACCGGATGCTGGGGTGAATGGCGGAGAATTACTTTTCCAAGGATCTATCGAAGATCTTATGGCTTCAGCACAGACTTATACTGCGAAATACTTACGCGGTGAGGAACAGATTTTCAAAAAAGATGGAAACCGAAAGTGGAAAGATTCCATCAAGGTAAAAGGTGCTAGAGAAAACAACCTTAAAAATATCTCTGTCAAATTTCCGCTTAACACACTTACGGTTGTTACTGGAGTTTCCGGTTCAGGAAAGTCCACCTTGATCAAAAAAGTGCTTTATCCAGCGCTGGGCAAAATGCTGGGAACGGTCATAGATGAAAGTGGAAAATATGACAAAATCGAAGGTGATTACAAGTCCATTTCCCAAGTGGAATTTGTAGATCAAAATCCCATCGGTAAGTCTTCCCGCTCCAATCCTGTGACGTATGTGAAAGCGTATGATGCAATCAGGACTTTGTATTCAGAGCAAACTATTTCCAAACAAAGAGGCTACAAACCTGCATTTTTCTCATTCAACGTAGACGGCGGACGCTGTGAAAATTGCGCCGGAGAAGGAATCACCACGGTAGAAATGCAGTTCATGGCAGATATCCATCTGACTTGTGAATCCTGCAAAGGAAAGCGATTTAAGAATGAGATTTTGGATGTCAAATACAAGGAAAAGGACATCTCGGATGTGCTGGGTATGACTATTGACGAAGCACTGGAATTCTTCAAGGGAAAAACCCAGATCATCAATAAACTGCAGCCGCTGCAGGAAGTTGGTTTGGGCTACATAGGTATGGGACAAAGCTCCAACACACTCTCAGGCGGGGAAGCACAGCGGGTGAAACTGGCATCTTTTCTGGGAAAAGGCGGCACCAAAGTCGGTGATCGCATTCTTTTTATCTTCGATGAACCGACAACGGGACTTCACTTTCATGACATCAAGAAACTCCTCCACTCCATTAATGCACTGATCGACCAAGGTCACTCTGTGATTATCATCGAACATAATACCGAAGTGATCAAATCCGCAGACTGGGTGATTGATCTCGGACCGGAAGGTGGAAATAAGGGCGGATACCTGACTTTTGAAGGGACCCCTGAGGATATGATGAAGGAAGAAGGGAATTATACGGCAAAGTATTTAAGGGAGGCTTTTGTTTAACCTTTGAGGTTTTCCAAACCTCGGTTTACTATATTCGAATTAGATTTTGGGATCTTAGCTCAGTTGGTTTAGAGCGCTGCTTTGACAGAGCAGAGGTCATGGGTTCGAATCCCCTAGGTCCCACATCTTCTCTCCGGATTTTATAACAACTTACCTACTTTTTTCCCCAGAGAGTATAGCAAAGTTACATCACTGAGTAAAATCTTATTTTGTCATCGGTGCAATGAGTCAAGCACAAGTCTTCAGACTTGTGCTTGACTCATTGCAGTCTTTAAGCGGCATTTTTATAAATCCAACTACTAAATGGCCACCTTATTAAAAAAAACATCAACCATTTTTTGATCCTGCGGGAAATTGAAAACCTCAACAATCTTACTATCCTCAATCTTCCATAGCAAGCAAGACATTGCATTCAATACTACAGAGCTGCTGGAAGTGCTCCAGTTTCTGTGACAATCGATTACATAATTGTCATTCACACCCATTACAATCTGCTCAGCTTTGAAGCCAAATTGATTGAGCTTTTCCAAATACTCCATAAGCTCCGTAATTCCATTTTTCGTCCCGCTAAATGGGTGCTTGCCTGGAATGTGCCACTTGATATCTGCAGACATTACCTGCCTCATTCCTTCAAAATCAGCAGTTGAATATGCTTTGAAAAAGCTTTCGATTAATTGAATGTTTGGGTGCTTTCCAGTCATCTTTTCACAGTTAAGTTGAGCAAAACTACATCGGCAAAATCCTGGAAAACTTTAACTAGATTAAGTTTTATGAGATTTCTTTCTCTTATCGATCTGATTGAAATATTCCGGAGAAATCCCTAAAAAAGAAGAAATCCTTTTCTGAGATAAGCGATCTTTGATCACAGAATATTTCTGGCAAAACAACTCATAACGCTGTTCCGCTGATTGTGACAATTGAGTTATAATACGATCATTGGCAGCAATACTTGCATTCTCACTTAGAATCCTAAAATAACTTGCAAATGACTGAGAACTTGCCAATAATTCATCGAGAGAACTTTTTGATATTTCAAGCAAAATAGAATCCTCAAGGGCTTCGATTCGCATAATTGAGGGCGATCTGTTACTAAAACTTTTGAAATCACCAGCCCACCAGTCTTCATGAGGAAAATTCAGTGTATATACTTTTCCTGACTCGTCTAACACTGAACTTTGAAATAGACCGGAAACAACAAAGTTTTCGAAGCGGCAAATATTTCCCGGTTCAAGGAGGTCAGTTTTTCTTCCTATTCTTTTAACAGAAAAGTAGCCGCTAATTACATCCATTTCTGGGTCTCCGATTTTGACATATTTTTCAATATGTAACCTGAATTTCTTAAAATACTTCTCTGCTTCCTTATCCATAAAAGAAATTAACTTGCTTAATTTTAATTACCTGTCTTATGCCGAGAAGATCTACAGCAGGGAAATGGAAAGGTATTCCGGAAGCAATGGGGAAATTAACTGATCTTTTACCATGAAAATCGAAAGTTTGATTTACGATTTTCATGGTAAATAATAAAACATATCTGTCATAAACATCAAGGTATCTGACTGATCCGTAGAGATCTGATGCAAAGAAGCTCCCTTGCAAATTCACTTATAAGAGTTATTGCTCTGTCAAAGTAGTGTTTTAAAGCTGTAGGATTTCCTTATTCCACAGACTTAATGAATTCCTCTAGCTTATATTTTGGCGTTCCGCCTTGCTGAGTGGCAACATATGCTCCCATTTTACAGGAAAAGTCTAAAATTTCCATTGGCTTTTTACCTTCTAAATACATCTTCACAAATCCACTTAAGAAAGCATCTCCTGAACCTAAAGTATCTTCCACCTGTATCTTGTACCCATCATGTTTTGTGATTTCTCCTTGGCAATATATCATAGCCCCATTACTTCCAAGTGTGATACAAATGATTTCAATCGGATATTGCGAAACCATAAAATCACAAAATACTTGTACAGAATCCATGTGGTTTTTACAGCCATTTACGTTCTTGACTTCAAAATAATCAGCTAGAAATGCTAATTCATCTTCATTGATTTTTAAAATATCAGCATAGCCCAACAAGCTTTCTATCTTGATAAAATCAATGAAAGGTTCACGTAGATTTATGTCAAAAATGGTCAACACAGGTTGTTGAACGAGGTGATAGAGTGTTTTCCAAGACAATTCATTTCTTACTGCAAGACTGCCAAACACTAGGGCATCAGCTTCTGAGACGGCCTGTAGATTTTCTTCTGTCAGACATATAAAATCCCAAGCAGATGGAGCTACAATATCATATTTGATATTTTCCTTATTCGCTTTATCGACCATGACCATACCGGTAGGATGTTCCAAATCTTCTTGAATTAAATCCGGTTTCAGGCCATAGCTTTTGACAAAACCAAGAAGTTTACTTCCATACTCATCATTCCCTAATCTTGAGACCATCTGTACTTCCAGCCCCAATTGCTTCAAATGCAAAGCGACATTCATCGGTGCGCCACCTGCTGTTTCACAATCCGGAAAACAATCCCACAGCATCTCTCCAAAACAAATAACTTTCTTAGTCATAGTGTTTTTGTAAATCATTCTGAATCTTTTCCAGAGATCTTCCTTTGGTCTCAGGCATCTTCGTCGCAACCCAAATGAGCTGCAATACCATCATCAATCCAAAAAAAGCGAAAATGCTCCCCGCTCCATAGCGATTTGCGACTAGTGGGAAAATATTTGCAATCAGCGCAGCTAAAATCCAATGGGTGAAGGATCCCATAGACTGGCCAAAAGCCCGAAGTTCATTGGGAAAAATCTCCGAGATAAATACCCATATCACAGCTCCCTGGCCAATCGCGTGGGCGGCAATAAAGGCAAATACAAAATAGGGCAATAAGCTACTTTCTATCGCTCCTCCAAAATAGCTATAAGACATCAAGGAGAGTGAGATAATATAACCTACAGAACCAATATACATCAGCATTTTTCTGCCGATTTTGTCAATCAGATATAAACCTGCCATGGTTGCAACCAAATTGATCACTCCGATTCCTATGGTAGAAATCAAGGCTGTCTCATTTGCGATACCAGCTGATTCAAATATCCTGGGCGCAAAGTATATAATCGCATTGATCCCCGACAGCTGATTGAAACATGCCATCAAAATTGCCATAAAGCTGATGTTTCTAAACCTAGTACTAAAGAGCATCGATATGGTAGCCTTTCCCCTGATCTTCTTGCTTTCTTCAATAGCTAGATCCATCGCTTCATCAACCCCTTCAGGATCCGTTCTGGTCAAAATAACCCTGGCTCCATCAAAATCCTTCTTCTTTGCAATCAGCCACCTTGGGCTTTTTGGCACTTTAACAATCAGCGCAGTATAAATTAATGCAGGCAAAACTTCTACCCCCAGCATCCATCTCCAAGCATCATTGAGGTTCGCCGTACCAATAAGGTAATTGGAAAAATAGGCCATCAATATCCCGAAAACGATGTTGAACTGGTAGAGTGCAACCAGCTGACCACGTCTGCTGGCTGGAGCGATTTCAGATATATACATAGGAGCCACCACAGAGGAAGCTCCTACTCCCAGTCCTCCCAAAAATCTAAAAAACATAAAGGAATTGATATCCGGTGCCAACGCAGATCCCAAAGCAGACACGAGGTAAAACACCCCTATCCAAAGTAGCGATGCTCTCCTCCCGAATCTGTCAGCAGGGATAGCTCCGAAGAGCGCCCCTATGACCGTACCGTATAGGGCAATAGCTACAGCCAGGCCATGCTTAAGGTCTGTCAATTCCCACAACACCTGAATGTCCCGTTCTGCTCCAGATATCACAGCGGTATCAAACCCAAATAAAAACCCACCCAATGCAGCTGTGATGGAAAGAAAAAGCACGTAGTTTTTGCTTTGCATTATATTTTATTTTTCTGCTTTATAAGTATTTCATTCACCAAGCTGAACTTAGTGTATGAATATTTACTGTTTCGTTAAATCCACTTGTAGTTAGCTTGGTATAAGGTGATTCTGGAAATATAATCTCCGTAATGACAAGCTCGCCGTTATTGAAAAACAGCTCCAAAGAAGACCTGTCTATAAATACTCTGAGAGTCTTCAAGTCCAAGTCCAAATCAGGAATGGTGTGGAGATTTGCAAACTCTTTGCTAAACTCTGTCAGGCCGGACAGGCTTCTATCCACAGAAATCTCATTTCCCTTCTTACTTACTGTTACTTTTTCGCCATTATCATTGGACAAAATCAATTCAAATTCATCTGAATCCAGTTCTAGCTCTATTTCAGCCAGTTCATTGGAAATACTGATTTCCTTTCCTTTGAGCGATTCAGATAAATCCCTGATTTTTTCAATCTCAACTACAGGCCTTGACGCTAATAAATAATTGCCGTTGTTACCAAAAATCTCCAACGATCTCGGCAAGGTAGTGGCAGACCTCCAGACCTCGGTAGGTACCTCGTTGGCATACAACCAATTACTCATCCAGCCAATAAACAACCTTCTTCCGTCCTCTTTAGGTACATTGGACCAAGTCACTCCCGCATAGTTGTCCGCTCCGTAATCAAGCCATTTTACCTGCTCATCATCTGCTTTAAAATTTTTCCCATCGAAATCCCCTATAAAATATTGGGTACCAGAACCTCCATTGGGGCCGCCTGGATTGATACTCACAAAGAGTACCCATTTGTCATTACCATCAGGAGTCTCCAGCTTGAACAAGTCCGGGCATTCCCAGACACCTCCATATGCTGCCCAAGAAGGATTGTAATCACTTTGGTGTGTCCAGTCTATCAAATTTGGGGAACTGTAAAAGGAGACCTTATCCTTAACAGCAAGACTCATGATCCACTGACCGCCACCATTTTCGTCTTCGACCCAATCTACTTTTGGGTCACGGAAATCTTTTATTCCAGGATTCTTCAATACAGGATTCCCATCATACTTCTGCCAAGTCCTTCCCTTGTCAACACTATAGGCTATACCTTGTGTTTGGAAGTCAATTTTTCCCTCTTTCTCTGCTTCCGCATTATGATAGGTGAAAATTGCTACCAGAGGAGGGTTATCCTCAGTACCTAAACCAGAGGTGTTTTTGAGATCAGCAACAGCAGATCCTGAAAAAATAGTCCCATGCTCATCAGGAAAGATTGCTATTGGCTGATGCTCCCAATGTACCAAATCCTTGGAAATCGCATGACCCCAATGCATCGGCCCCCAGGTATTGCCCTCCGGATGATGCTGGTAAAACAAGTGATACTCTCCCTCATAGTAAACCATACCATTGGGATCATTCATCCAATTAGCAGGAGGAGTAAAGTGATATTGGGGACGAAAAGGCTCGTCAAAGGCTTTTACTTCGCCTTCTATAGCGGATGCGTCCTTTTCCTGAGGCTTGCAGGAAAACTGTACTATTGCCAATACCGCAAAAAGGTATTTAATATTCTTAATTTTCATAATGTTTTTATTTGAATCTTAACAGATCATGAAATTCCAGATAGGCAGTGATGCCTATATATCAATAGACTACATACCTATGGGTAACCAAAAGCATGTAGTCTATCAATTTTATCAGTATCCGGGATTTTGAGTATATACCCCTTTAGTAAAGTCTATTTCACGTTGGGGGATTGGGTAGTATTCATCCCTTCCTGCTGTGAACTTTGCGTTACTTAAGAAGTCTCTTCTCTGCTTCTCTGTATCCAAATATGCGTTTAGCACAGGAGCGGCTTCTCCCCACCTCACCAAATCGAAGAACCTATGGCCTTCCATGGCAAACTCAAGCCTTCTTTCAAATTTCAACACCTTAAGTGCAAAATCTTTACTTGGGAAAGAAGTGTAAGGGGATACCTTATAGACATCACTTGCTCCGGCAGCCAATGGTCTGGATGTACTTTGACCGGCCCGTTCTCGAATTTGATTGATAATTGGTAGTGCATCATTCCATTGATCCAGTTGGATCAATGCCTCAGCTTTGAACAGTAACACATCTGCATACCTGATGAAATCGATATTTTTGGATGTCCCCATGAATGGACCTTCCTTTACATAACAGCTACAATCTGGCGCTTGTTGCTCTTTCATATTTCCGAAATACCCATAAACTCCCGGATCTCTAGCCCAAGAAAAGTTGTAAACCATATCTCCTTGGCTATTGAGCGTGTTCCTGTACTTAAACGGTCTACCGGGAATACCTACTGTATGATCGAGTCTAGGATCTATTGTCACGCCTGATGCCAATGGAGTGGTTCCGTTCGGACTCACAGCATCAAATATGTTCTGGCTGTTGAAGTCATCCAATAATGGAAGACCCTGACTTGTTGTTTTGAATGCATTGACCATATTTTGGCTGGCAAGATGGAAGCCACAGCATCCATATAGATCCGTCCCGTGTGGCGAGTTCAATCCTGTCACATAACTAACTCTACTCACTGTGGTACCGTCATTGATTGAAAACTGGACTGCCCAAATGGATTCGGGACCATTATCAAATCCGTCCAAAAAATTATTCCCATAATCAGGTTCCAAAGATCCCTGCACTTCATCTGCATATCGGATCACTTCTTCCAATCTTTCTCTATTGATATTGACCACTTGGTGTTGGTCATCCTGCTCATATGCTTGATAAAGTCTCAGTTTAGCCAGATAGGCAGCAGCAGCGTTTTTGTTTGCACGTCCTGCTTCATCCTGAAACTGTGGCAAATTATCGTAAGCATACAAGAAATCCTCGGCAATTTTATTCCACAAATCATCATTCGGTAAGTCATTGGTGACTTGGGCAATTTCTTCCTGAGTCAGATCCTCTGTAATGATCGGGATTTTTTTGAAGAGCATTTTTAACATAAAGTGGGAATGCGCCCTCAAAAATCTCAACTCTGCCTGGCGGATTGTCTTATTTGGATAATCTTCCAAAGGGATATCGTTGATTACCTTCAAAGCAAAATTTGCTCTGGATATGGCCTTGTAATAATTTGTCCAAGTCCTTGGAGCCATGGCATCTCCCATGTCGGGAATAGTCAGGTTATATTGCTCATATCTGTCAATTTCGTTCACATCCCCTCGGCCGCCTCCACCCTTGTAGGCATCGTCAGACCTGACACTGCCATACACCCATAAGCTGGTGATAGACCCAATCATCTCGTCATTGCCAATCCCTGCATACGCAGAGATCACCAGTGACTCTGCATTGGCAGGTGTGCTGACATTTTCACTGGACAATACTCCGCGTGGTTCGTACTCAAGAAAATCTGAGCAAGAGAATGCGCTCATAAGAAAAACTAAGAAGAAGCTATATTTTAATGATTTTTTCATGATTTCTGTTGGTTAAAAACTGATACTTAAACCCAATGAATACACTGAAGGAACAGGGATTCTATTGACATCTGTACGCTCTGGATCCGAACCTATATAGTCCTTTGGAGTAAACCAGAAAAGGTTTTCTCCCTGAAGGTAAGCTCTCACACTACCCAAACCACTCACCTTTTGTACCACGGATTCCGGTAAAGAATACCCCAACTGTAGGTTTCTTATTTTGAAATACGAATTGTTTCTAAAGAGGTAATCCGAAGTCTGTGTGTCATTAAATGCTAGGGATAGTGCTGGAATATCCGTATTGGTATTCTCCGGAGTCCATGCATTCAGTACCCCAAGTCCTGCATTTTCTCTTCCCTGAGTGAAATTATTCCAGAAGATGTAGGGATCTTGACCGATTCTTCCTGTCACACCAGAACCGAAGATTGCAAAATCAAAATTTTTGTAATTCAAATTCACCCCAATGCCGTATTCCAATGCCGCAAGGGTGGTCCCGATGAAGTCTCTATCGTCAGCGTCGATAATTCCATCACCATTGAGATCAACAAACTTGATCCCCCCAGGTCGGGCTCCTATTTGGGTTGGACTACTGGTTACATCTTCCTGATTTTGAAAAAGTCCGTCAGCTTTGTATCCAAAAATCGAGAATTGGGACTGTCCAATAATGGAGTTTTGAGCTGTACCGGGAAAGGCCGCCCTCACTTCTTCAGGCAATTCTGTAATCTTATCCCTGAATGCACCAAAGTTGGTATTTACCGTCAAATTTATCCCATTGGCAAACTGCTTTTGATAACCCAACATCAGTTCCCAACCTTGAGTCTCAGTAGATGCGCCGTTCAGCACTCTTTGCTGCCCTTCTCCTATCACCGACGCAATCGGCGGCGTTGTCAGAATATCACTGGTATTTCTATGGAAATAATCAAAAGAACCTGTAACCGCATAATCAAATAAACTAAAATCCAAGCCTAGGTTTACTTCTTTAGTCGTTTCCCATTTCAAGTCAGGATTTTCTGCCTGGATGGAAACAAAACCGGAAGGGAGTGTACCAGTATCGTTTCCAGCGATATCATAGGCTGTACCCACATTGTAATAAAACTCAAAAAAACCTCCACCATATAGCGCTTGATTAGGCCCATATCTGGCTTCATAAAGACCAAACCTTGCCAAATCTCCAATCTCCTGATTACCCACTACACCATATCCTGCTCTAAATTTCAAATCCGAAATCTGAGAGATTTGCTTGATAAATTTCTCTTCACTTAATCTCCAGCCCACAGTCATAGCCGGAAATACACCATACCGGTTGTTTCTGCCAAATCTTGAAGAACCATCTCTTCTAATGGTGAAAGAAGCTAAATACTTATCAGATAAAGCATAGTCAATTTTCCCAAACTGAGATAACAGCCTATTTCCCGTAGTTCTTCCATTATTTGTTCTTGCTCCTGTTGCAGCATCCAATACAAAATAACTATCGGTTTCTACAGCAAAACCATCCGAAGTGGCAATTGTTGATGAGAAATCATCTCTAATTGCTTCTATCCCAGCCAAAATATCTATCCTGTGTATCCCTGATACTATTTTGTAATTAAGTGTATTGGAAAAGACCAGGCTAGAAAACTCATTGGTATCATGGATCAGTCTATTGTTTGATCTAGTAATAAACCCATTTTTTACCCTAGGCTCAATGTCTCTTCTGAAAAACGAACCATAATCGATCCCTACACTGGTTTTGAATGTCAAATTTTCAAGAATGTCCCACTCAGCAAATACGTTCCCGTAAAAATTATTCTTACGGTTATTGTCCCAACGATTTAAATACTGCATTAATAGGGGATTATTCCTATCAGAATAACCTGCTCCCAACGGCCCCGCAAACTCCCCATTTAAATCTCTTACCGGAATGGTTGGAGCTAAAGTAATAGCCAAGCCGGGAGTCGGTGCATTTCCCACATCTCTTGCTGCTGGTGTTTCATTTGAATTAGTGACCTGCATATTGATTCCAAATCTCAACTTGTCATCAAACAGGTAGGTATTGGCATTGATCCTTGCACTATATCTTTCAAAGTTTGTGTGCTTCATGATACCTGTGTTCTTCAAATGCCCCAGATTGATCATCAGTGATGACTTTTCAGTATTGGTTGACACAGTAACTTCATTGTTGAACACGTACCCTGTTTCATATATCTCATCCTGCCAATCGGTATCCCCAACAGGGACATTTGGATCACCTCCAACAAATGGTCTTTCAGATACAGAATTCAATACAGGGTTATCAAAATCACCGTTCCAATCAAAATTATAAATCTCGCCATATCCGGAATTGGGATCTGCCCCATCATTCACCATCGCCCTCCAAAGTACCTCTCCCCTTTGTCTTGAATTCAGCATTTCGTAGCGTTGCTGCTTTTCTGATTGTATGGAAAAATTGGAATTGATAGTCACGCTTAGGCTTTCTCCTCCTGACGCCCTCTTTTTGGTGGTCACCACAATCACTCCATTTGCTGCTCTAGATCCATATATGGACGATGCAGAGGCATCCTTCAATACCTGAATCGATTCAATTGCCTCTGGATTGAGACTTGCAAATACTTCAGGCCTTTTGGTAGGCACACCATCGATCACGTAAAGCGGGTCATTATTTCCCAGTGTAGAAACTCCCCTGATCAGGACTCTTGAACTGGCCCCAGAGGGATCACCGGATTTCTCCACCGTCAAGCCCGCCACTCTTCCCTGCAATGCTTGCATGGCATTACCGGAACTCATACTTTGACCTTTAACAGGCCCTAAATCTACCGATACAATTGCTCCTGTTACGTCTGCCTTTCTCTGACTGCTATAGCCTACTACAACGACCGCATCTAAATCAGAAATACTCTCTTCAAGTGTCACATCAATGATACTTCTATTGCCTACTGTCTCGGTCAATGAAATGTATCCTATAAAAGAAAACACCAAAGATTCTTCACCGGAAACAGACAAGCTATATGTCCCATCAATATCTGTCACAACTCCTCTTGTGGTCCCTTTCACAGAGACCGTCACCCCAGGGATCCCTTCCCCAAAGGTTTTGTCAGTTACCGTTCCTGTCACCTCTCTTTGTTGAGCCAAAAGAGGTGAAGCAAACAGAAACGCCAGAATGATTAGTAAAATTGGTTTTTTCATAGAATTAAGGGGTTTATTGTTGGATTAATCATTTTTAAAGACACGCACGGAGATCCGCTTTAGATTTATAAATAGGTTGAGTGTAAGTTGTTATAAATTCCTTCTGAATACATTCGAGTGATCTGCTCTTGGTTTCTGACATGATCTTCCATGGCCCTATGATCATGCTTGTCCCGAACAGCATAATAGCCGTTGCCAATCCCCAGTTAATTCCAGAACTAAATGATTGTGCTTTAACCCTTTGCTTATTGGGGAGTATTTGTAAAATAAATTGCCGGATAACAGTGACTTCTCCTAAAGCATGTATTACTATAAAGGCGCTTGTTAAAAATAAATTGAATACTGATGAGGCTTGTCCAAAAAATCCATACTCCATCATCCAGAGACTTAACATATAGCCTAGGCCAATCAACATCAGATGTCTTCTGCCTATCTTATCGATCATTGACAAGCAAATCCTACCTATCAGATTTACTTCAGAAATGACCACATTGTCAAATCCAGAGAGAAAGCCACTAGACGGCTTTGCCAAAGCATAATATATTGTTGTTCTATTCATTGGGCTTATTATTGAAGCCAATGTAGACCCATCACAAAATAAAATACTTTGAATGTGTGTCTAAAACTTACAAATTTGAATCACAGCACGATTTCATATTAAAAAATGGCCTATAGACTCTATGCAATCGATTTCGGGAGCTAATATCAAAATTCGATGATTTCAAATTTGTTCCAAAATTTCAAATTTGTTTCATTTCTGACCCTGGCTTTCCCTGAATTCACTTGGAGTATAATCAAATGCATTCTTGAAAACCGTCGAAAAATAAGCGGAAGTCTTAAAACCTGTTTTAAAGGCAACTTCTGCAATGCCGCAGTTGTCACTGATCAATAAATACTTTGCCTTTTTTAACCTGATTTTGACGATGTAGTCATTAACACTGTAGCCTAAGGTAGATTTGACTTTTCTATATAATTGCCCTCTTGATAAGCCCATTTCCTTGCCGATCTCGTTTACACCAAAATTTGGGTCACCAATATTCCGCTCTATCAAGGAAGTAAAGGCATTGACAAATTTTCTTTCTGACCTGTCCACTTGAGCTGTAGGATCAGACGCAGGCAATTCATGAAGATAATGAGATTTGATTTTTGACCTATTTAAAAGTAAGGTTCTGATGCGCTCTTTGACAAATGCCATGTTAAAGGGTTTGGTAATATAATCGTCAATGCCTGTCTTGACCCCTTTCAATTGATCATCATGAGAGGTTTTGGCAGAGATCACAATAATGGGAATTGGGGATGTCTTAGGATCAGCTTTCAGCTTTTTTATTAAATCCAGTCCATCTTCATTTTTCAGCATCAAGTCACAGGTGATCAGATCTGGTACTACGTCCATTGCGATTGAAAGTGCGGTTGTACAATCCCCTGACTCCAAAACCCTGTATTCCCCAGAAAGTCTTTTTTTGAGGTAGTTTCTAATCTCCGGATCATCCTCCACTATCAAGATTGTCTGCGCTAGATCAGGCTGTCTTTCCTCTTCCTCCAAATCATCATATTCAGAAATATAGGATTCGTGATCCAAAACTTGGCCGAGTGGGGAATCTTCTGATAATTCATCTGAAGTGAAATGCCCATTTCCCATCTTCAACCTAATTTCAAAGACAGTATTTTCTCCTTTGAAGCTCTTAGCTATAATCTTACCATGCTGAAGCTCTACCAACTCTTTGGCCAAGGCCAACCCCAAGCCGGTTCCTACCTTCCTCACTCCTGAACTCCCCTGATAAAATCTGTCAAACACATGCAAAACCTCCTCATGGTTCATTCCTTCTCCATTGTCCACCACCTCTATTACTACTTCGTACCTTGGCAGATCCTGGGAGACTTTCAGATAGACAAAACCCTTTCGGGGTGTAAACTTAAATGAGTTCGACAGCAAATTAAAAATCACCTTATCCATCATAGCAGGGTCAAACCAAAGCTTTATATTTGGCTCCTCACACATCAATTTGAAGCGAATTTGGTTGTCCTTTGCGGTTTTACTAAATACTGACAAGATGTCTTCCAAAAAAGGGATCAAGGCTTGTTGGGAGGCATTTATGGCCATTTTATCTCCATCTATTTTCCTGAAATCCATCAATTGATTCACTAATCTGAGCAACCTGTATGTGTTCTTCCTGATCAAAAACAAGTCACTTTTGAACACCGAGGCATCCTTATTCTGGAGCATTTCTTCAATAGGCCCTTGAATCAGGGTTAGCGGCGTTCTAAACTCATGTGAAATATTGGTGAAAAATTCAAGCTTTTGTTGGGTAGCATGTTCTGCCTGATTAGAATAGTCCAAGATTTTCTGTTGCTGCTCTAAGACTTCGTCATTTCTATTTTGAAGTTCTTTATTGATTTCCTGTTTGTCTTTCAGTGACTTGAAAACATAGGCCAAAGAGACTATAGCTACAAAAAGGGTAATCCCAAACACAATCAATAATCCTTTTTGGCTCTTGTAAATTTCAATTTGATTATCAATCATTTCACTTTGCCTGGAAATATTTGTCTGCTGATTGATAATTCTGTCAGTCTGCTGTTTCATGATCCTCACATTCGAAGAATCCACCGCAGCTGTTTGTAATAAATTTTCCTTCTGAAAGCTTTCTCTTTGTAATATCTTCCAAGCTACTTCTATCGCTTTATCACCCCCGGTTGGGTAAAAAAACGTTGCATTAAGAATTCCGTCAGTCACAGCCTGTAAGCCTGCATATGGCCCTGGTAAGGCATCAATCCCGATTACTTTTTTACCCTTTATCCTAAGTTCATCACAAATCTCCCTTGCTGAAATCGCCATCACATCGTTGTGGGCAAATATCATATCAAAGCCATGATTTGCTTCATCTGACAGATAGCTGCGCAGTCTCTCTTTCGCTACTTCCTTTTCCCACTCTCCTTCAAGCTGGTCTACTATCACATACTCTGATCCAGCTAAAGCATCTATCAGGCCCTGATGCCTATCCCTCGCAGGAGAACTTCCTCTGAGCCCCCATATCTCCAGGATTTTAATCTCTTTGTCAAAAATATTTCGAAGATATTGACCGGCTGTATAACCAATCTCATAATTATTGCCCCCTATATAGGCTGAATACTGATTAGAATTAATCTTTCTATCCACCACGATAACAGGAATGCCCGATCTAAAAACTTCCTCTACTATAGGAGTGATCGGCTGAGATTCATTAGGAGATACTATCAGTAAGTCAACTCCTTGCTTTTGAAATTCCCGGATTTGTGCTATTTGCAAATCATTATTCCCTTCTGCATCCTTTATTTCCAAACTGAGATTCGGATAAAAAGATAACTCCCTAAACATCTCCTCGTGCATTGCATGTCTCCAGGCATCATTAGCGACACATTGAGAAAATCCTATTACAAATTTCTCATCCCTTCGCTCTTCACAGGAAAGAAATAGGATAGATGTAATAGAAAATACCAGTACACTTAATGTTGGATAGAGCGAGCTCTTCATAAATAGTTTAAGGCTAGTAAAGCAAGTAAAGATAGAAAAGAATATAAAGGGAATATAAACACTCTTCTTGTCGAGATTCAGGTTTTTGACGAGCGTAGTTTTCCCTACCTGTCTTGGATCCGAGAGACCAACAGCTGAGAAAATGGAAGGTACTCCTGAAGCAATGGAAAATTACCGATCTTTTACCATGAAAATCGAAAGTTTAATCTACGTATTTCATGGTAAAAATTACAAAATAAGTGAAAGTCATGAGACTAGAAGTATACTAGATAAAATAGAAAATGCCTGATAAGATCTACCAGGCATCTATTTCCAAATGACGAAAGTTCCATTGTCAAAAACTCTGTCAACCCATCTTTTTGCGAGTACTAATCCTAAATGGTAAGTATAAGGGACAATAACTTATAAATGCGGTAGCTGCAAAAATCACCGCCAGAATACCCAATACTATTGCTAATGTTCCAGAAATTATCCCTGTGAAGTACAACACAGCTATGCTAACCGCAATTAGCAAACGAATGATTTTGTCAGCAGACCCCATGTTCTTTTTCATCTATTTATAATTTGTTTTTAAAGGCCACATGCAATCTTGCAAAATTGATAATCATCCCTCTGTTTATCGCTTGAGTTATGCCTGCCTGTCCGGTAGGGAGGCTCGATTTCATGACTGTTAGTATTGATTCACTAAAACCACCTCACATTAATCCAAAAAGTAATTGAGCGAATTTCTCGCCCAACTGCCTTCTCAAATACTTTGACTGACATTCTGGTATGTTCCGCCATTGATGACATTTTGGAAGCCGTTCTGCTCCAGAATGATTTTTGCCTGACTGCTTCGGTTGCCACTTCGGCAGAATACCACAATGTTTTTCTTTCCTTTGAACTTTGACAATTGGCTGCCAATCCTATCTAAAGGAATATTGACAGCGCCTTTCACACTTCCAGACGCAAACTCACCAGAAGAGCGTACATCCACTAGAAATGCTCCTTCTTGTATGACTTCCGACAATTTACTATTGTCTGTAGTTCCGAATATTGCTGAGAAAAACCCCATATCTATTATTTGTTAGTTGTTACAAAATTACGAGTGCAATTTCCGTAGGAAAGCTCTAGTAAACAGCGACTTTTGTCACATAGAGCGCATAGAGTGATCTTACCTCTTAATTGGAAAATTTGATTCACTGATTTAAACCAATATTCTTTATCCAAGCTTTTTTTTAATCGGTGTGAAGGGGAAAGGCAAATCCTTTTAACTTTCAGGATAGCATTATACCTCTACCTTATGAATTCGAGCGTGACGATGAAAGTCACACACTTGGATGATTATCTTCCAAGCGAGATTCATCCCGATGGCTATCGGGATGACCTCTAAAAACAATTATAAACACATGAAAAAACTATTACTCTTATCATTATTCGTTTTTTCGATCACCACCAGCTCTTGGGCGCAGATTCAAACCCCTGAGCAGTTTTTGGGCTACAAACCAGGAGATCGGTTCACTCCCCATCATCGCATGGTTGTTTACTTTGAGCATATCGCAGCAAACAACCCCAATGTCCAGCTCATTCAATACGGAGAAACCAATGAAAAGCGACCGCTAATAGTCGCAATTCTATCCAGTGCTGAAAACATGGCGGATCTGGAGCAAATCCGTACTGACAACCTCAGGCGCACAGGCATGATGGACGGCGAGCCTTCGACTTCTGTTCCGATCAACTGGATGTCTTTCAATGTCCATGGGAATGAGTCTGTGGGAATGGAAGCCGCGATTTCATCATTTTATACTTTGGCAAATCCTGAAAATGCTACCTCTCAGGAATGGCTAAAAAACCAGGTCGTAATCATCGATCCCTGTATCAATCCCGATGGCCGTGATCGCTACTCTAACTGGTACAACCAGAAAATGAATACAACGCTTCAGCCGGATTTGCAATCTGTGGAGCACAACGAGCCTTGGCCAGGCGGACGTGCAAATCACTATTTGTTTGATTTAAATAGAGACTGGGCATGGCAAGTGCAAGTAGAATCTCAGGCAAGAATGAAGCTTTACAATCAATGGATGCCGCAATTGCATTTGGATTTCCACGAGCAGGGAATCAACAATCCGTTCTACATGGCTCCAGCTGCTGAGCCACTTCATGAGCAGTTGACCCCGTGGCAGCATGAGTTTCAGGATACTTTTGGAAGAAATACTGCCAAATACTTCGATGAAGCTGGAAGATTTTACTTCACAAAAGAACGCTTTGATCTGCTATATCCTTCCTATGGTGATTCCTACCCAATGTTCAATGGCGCTATCGGAATGACCATCGAGCAAGGCGGTGGCGGTCAAGCCGGGATTGGCGGATTTAATGCGGTGGGAGATACAGTGACGTTGAGCTACAGAATCCAAGGCCATTACACCGCGGCGATGTCCGCAGCCGAAGTAACCAGCAAAAACGCTGAAAAATTGCTTTCTGAGTTTCAGAAATTCTTTGATGAGAGCTTTACAACTCCAAAAGGTCAATACAAAAGCTTTGTGATCAAAGGAGAAAGTAATCAAGCCCAAGTAGCAAAACTCCTTGAACTCCTGGACAAAAACGGAATTAAATATGGCAAAGCAGGTACAAAATCAGGCCTAAAGGGTTTCTCTTATGGATCCGGGAAAAGTGAATCTTTCTCTATCGGCGAGGACGACATTATTATCAATGCCTATCAGCCAAAGGCCGTTTTGACGCAGTTATTATTTGAACCAAATCCTGCCTTGCATGATAGTATCACTTACGATATTACAAGTTGGTCTATGCCGTATGCTTACGGGCTGAAAGCTTATGCGCTAGAAACCCGTGTCAATGCAGCTGGTGACTATGAGAAACCTGTGTTCTCCGAGAACGTCACCGGCAAAACACCGGTAGCATATATTGCGGCATGGGAAGGAACCCGTGACGCTGCATTTCTTTCTACTTTGCTGACTGCGGATATTCGGGTGAAATACAATGAATTTCCTTTCGAATTGGAAGGAAAAAGCTTTCCGGCAGGATCACTGCTGATCACCAAGGGAGGCAATGAATATGTACCGAACTTCGATCAGAAAGTAGTTGAGATCGCCAATAAATTTCAAGTCACATTGGCCACTACCATGAGCGGCTATGTTGATAAAGGCAAAGATTTTGGCTCACCAAATATCCGTATCATCCAAGCACCAAAAGTAGCCCTAGTAGGTGGGGAAGGTTCAAATTCCCTGAATTACGGAGCTATCTGGCACTTTTTCGAAAAGGACTTAAATTACCCTTTGGTGAATCTGGAGCTGAATAATATAGCCCGTTACGACCTGAGCAAATACAATGTACTCATCATGCCCTCCATGCGAGGTGGGGGACTAAGCGAACAAGCCCAGAAAAATTTGATGGAATGGGTTCGCGCTGGCGGAAAGTTGATCGCAATTGATGGAGCACTGAACCTCTTTGCCGATAAAGAAGGCTTCGGGTTAAAGACTTTTGATAGCGATGATGACAAAAAAGCAGCGGAAAAAGTAGCAGATTCCCTGGCCAAAGCCGAACGCCTTGCTCCTTACCAAGAAGGTGAACGCGTAGCGATTTCAGGAGGCGCAGCGGGAGCAATCTATCAGGTGACTATGGATGAAACTCATCCACTCGGCTATGGAACTGGAGGAAAATACTACACGCTCAAAAATAACTCAAGCAAATTCGCTTACCTAAGCAATGGTGTAAATGCTGGAATAATCGCAAACAATGATGCCTATAGAACTGGATACATCGGCTTCAAAATCAAATCAACCATGGGCGAATCTATGGCAATTGGCGTCGAAGACGCAGGTCGTGGCGAAATCGTTTATTTTGTGGATGATCCGATTTTCAGAGGTTTCTGGGAAGCAGGAAAACTGATTTTGAGCAATGCGATCTTTATGGTCGGACAGTAAGATAGATACAAGAGCTTAGATTCAAGAAGCTAGAATTAAGTGAGATTTTATATTTATAAATATCAAGACCGGCTGCTGAAAAGTGGTCGGTTTTTTTGTACTTCCAATCTATTTTTTCATTTTGAAACAATATTTGTTCACTTAAATAATACTGCTCAGAGAATTATCCCCGAACTGCATTACTTAAGAAATACCTCAGTATATTTTGCTCACAATCAAATCTTTACGACAAACCCAAAATCCATGAAAAATAATAGACGCGAATTCTTTAAGAAAGTCGGTGTAGGTACTGCCGGATTCGGTTTGGCCGCTACAGTACCTTTTCCCTCACAAGCCAATCCAATTCTCAAACCCATTGCCAACGGCGACCAATTTCTTCAAATCGGAGATGATATTGCCATAGCGAATACGGATTCAGGTAAAGTCAGAGGCTACATCCTCAATGATATCTATACTTTTTTAGGTGTTCCCTACGGTGCAGATACTTCTGGTAAAAATCGATTTATGCCTCCCCAAAAGCCTGCTCCTTGGACGGATGTGAAACCAACCATCTGGTGGGGAAATACCGCTCCTCAGATTATGGATAATCGCTATGCTAGCCCGGATTACTCCTTTGCCGATCATTGGAATTATGATGATGTAAGTGAAGATTGTCTCAAATTAAATGTCTGGACCCCTGCTCTGGACAGCAAGAAGAGACCTGTTTTGGTTTGGCTGCATGGCGGTGGATTCACCAATGGAAATGGGATAGAGCAAGACGGTTACCACGGTGAAAATCTCAGCAAAAACGGAGATATGGTATTCGTCTCCATCAATCATAGACTTGGACCAATCGGCTTCACGGATCTCTCCGGCGTAGGCGGATCCAAATACGCTCACTCTGGCAATGTCAGCCAACTGGACATTATCGCTTCCCTTGAGTGGGTACGCGACAACATAGCTAATTTCGGAGGCGATCCGGGAAATGTCACTATTATGGGCCAGTCTGGCGGCGGTGCCAAAGTTACTACGACAATGGCAATGCCTGCTGCAAAAGGACTGGTGCACAAAGGTGTCGCACTCAGTGGATCCATGCTTCAGGCTTCTAATCAGGAATATTCCCAAACTCTGGGAGAATATGTGATGAAAGAGGCAGATCTGACTCCTGAAACTGTGGATAAGTTGCAAGAAATGACTTGGAGAGAGTATATAGACATCGCGAATAAAGCCATGGCAAAAATGCGCAAGGATCATCCGCTGCCTGGTTTCAGAGGTGGCTTTAGCCCAACGGCGGACGGGGTAAATATTCCGAAAGGTGAGTTTTTCTCAGAAGAAAGTGGATTGGCTTCCGATATCCCATTGATGATCTGCACCACGTTCCATGAATGGAATCCTACACGGACATCACCGCAATTGGAGGAAATTGACTGGGCGGGAGTAGCTGAGAAATTGAACCCTAACTTTGGCGAAGCCACTGACAAAATAATAGCAGCTTACCGCAAAGACTTCCCAGAAGCCTCTCCTGCTGATCTTTGGGCTATGATTTTGTCGAATAGAAAAGGGGCAATCAACACCGCAAATGCGAAATCCAAGCAAAACGCTCCCGTTTATTTAGCGTGGTTTGGCTGGGAACCTAAGTTGTATTCAGGTAGAATGAAAGCATTCCATTGCATAGATATTTGTTTTTGGTTTGATAACACCGACCGAATGTACACTCATACCGGTGGTGGAGATCGACCTAGAAAGCTCTCCAAGAAAATGTCTGCCTCGCTCTTGGCTTTTATGAAAACCGGTGATCCTAATGCTGGAGCACTTCCCACATGGAAGGCATATTCTCCTGAAAACGGCGAAACGATGATTTTAAATGACACAGCCGTTCTGAAAAACAAACCGGATGCGAATGGGTTGGCAGCTTTGCCAGCTTAATTTCTCTTTTATCTAAAGTTGAAAGCACAGAATTGATGTAGTTCTGCGCTTTCATTTTGCACATCTGCATGTGCATATTTGTATTATTTTGCATATCTACTTGTGCATTTATTTATATATTTGCACAAATGATTGTGCAATGGAAGAATTACTGGATGTTTCTAATTTACTGATTGACAATTCGAGGATTGATTTCAAGCGGTATTTATACGAACAAATAGATTGGAGTGAAAGACTCTTAGGAATAAAAGGTGCTAGAGGAACAGGAAAGACGACTTTAGTATTTCAATACCTTAAAGAGAAAAAATTGGAAGGAGTTCAAGTTTCCTATTTCTCATTAGACGAGCTGTTTTTCCTCTCCAATAGCATACTTGACACAATCAAGAGATTTTATCAATCTGGAGGGAAAATCGTTGCGTTAGATGAAGTTCACAAATATCCCACATGGTCTAAAGAAATTAAAAATCTCTACGATAGATATCCTGACTTGCAGATCGTTTTTACAGGGTCGTCGATTGTTGATATAAGCAAAGAAGAAGGTGATTTAAGCAGAAGAGCTGTGATGTATGAACTGCATGGTTTATCTTATCGTGAATTTCTAAGGTTATATCACGATCAAGATTTACCAATAATCAATCTTGATCAAATCCTTGATCCTGACATAAATATCAGGACATTGCTCCCAACGGGTTTCAAACCACTCCAGTATTTTTCTGACTATCTCAGAAGTGGCTACTATCCTTTCTTTGGCTCAAATGAAGAGATGTATTTCCAAAAACTACGACAACTCATACGTGCAATTGTAGAATATGACATGGCGGAAATTCGCGGTTTTGATATTAGAAATGGAAAAAAAATACTCCAACTTCTCTATATCATAGCTCAGCAGGGTCCTTTCAAACCCAATATTTCGGCGTTGGCAGAGAAAACACAAATTCACCGTAACTCCATGGGCAGCTACTTATTATATCTTGCTGAGGCAAGGCTCATAGATCTCCAGTATCCAGCGAGAATCAGCGTAGCCACTCTTCAAAAACCGGAAAAAGTATTCTTGAACAATACCAATTATCTCTATGCAATGAGTGAAGTAAAACCAGAAATAGGCACAGTAAAAGAGACCTTTTTCAATAGCATCACTAAAGTGAATCACAGAGTAAATTTTTCCAAAACCGTGGACTTTTTAGTTGATAATCAATTTAATTTCGAGATTGGAGGAAAAGGAAAATCAACTAAGCAAGCCACAACAAAGAGCACGTGGATTGTCAAAGATGATATTGAGTACCCAACAGGACAAAGTGTGCCTTTGTGGATCTTTGGGTTTTTGTATTGACACATATGACATTTTCAAAGTACAATCAACTAAAATTTTAACAAGTCACTAACCTGATTTTTGTGCCCAGTCATTTGATTTCACCTAAATTGAGAAAATTAAACACATACCTATGACTGATTTCAGAAATTACAATGTCCCCTATGAGATCTCTCCTGCGTTCTCTAAAAAAGTCGCTTATTTTTCCATGGAATTTGCCGTGCACCAACCTCTGAAAATCTACAGTGGGGGGTTGGGTTTCTTGTCTGGATCACATTTGCGCAGCGCATACGAACTCAAGCAAAACCTAATAGGAATTGGTATCCTGTGGAAGTACGGTTACTACGATCAAAGCAGAAATCAGGATCAGACCATGAAAGCGGAGTGGTATGAGAAAATCTATAGCTTTCTCGAAGACACTGGTATCGTGTACCAAATCATAATCCACGGCAGCCCTGTATGGGTAAAGGCCTGGTATTTGGCTCCCCAAACTTTTGAAAGTGCCCCGCTCTTCCTTTTAAGTACGGATTTGCCAGAAAACGACTATTTAAGCCAGACGATCACACATCGTTTATATGATTCTGATACTGCCGCAAAAGTTGCCCAATTTATACTGCTGGGAATAGGCGGAGCTAGATTACTAGACGAATTGAATTTCAACCCAGATGTCTATCATCTCAATGAAGCACATGGCTTGAGTTCTGTTTTTCACCTTATGCGGAAATTCGGTTCCAAAGAAGAAGTGAAAAAACGATTGGTATTCACTACCCACACTCCCGAAGAAGCAGGAAATGAAAAACATGACATTTATCTCTGCGAGCAAATGGGCTACTTCAATGGCTATAGTATTGACGAAGTCCGTGAGCTGACAGGAATGGAGGGAGGTCTTTTCAATCACAGTTTGGCTGCATTTAGATTTGCCCGCAAGGCCAATGGTGTGAGCAAACTGCATGGTGAAGTGAGCCGACAAATGTGGAGCAAATACTCTGATATTCCAGAGCTCACCTCGATTACCAATTCCCAGAATTATAATTTCTGGGCAGATAAGCAGCTATATCAGTATATGAAAGAAGGCAATGCTGAAAAATTTGATGACAGAAAAAGGTTTTTGAAAAAACGTGCATTTGAGATTGTAGCTGATCAGACCGGGCAGCTTCTTAATCCGGATGTGTTGACTGTTGTCTGGGCGAGACGATTTGCTGAATATAAGAGACCTGATCTAATTACCCGTGATTTGAAAAGATTTGAAGCGCTTCTCAATAATACCGACAGACCTATACAGGTAATTTGGGCAGGAAAGCCCTATCCGTCAGATTATGGAGCCATTTCCATTTTCAACCAACTTGTGCACCTAAGCAAAAAATATCCAGGTGTAGCTGTTTGTGTTGCGTATGAATTGAGTCTCAGTAAGAGACTAAAGCAAGCCGCAGATATTTGGCTGAATAATCCCCGAGTTCCTCGTGAAGCAAGTGGCACTTCAGGAATGACAGCCTCAATGAACGGCGCAGTAAATTTCAGCACCTATGATGGATGGATATGCGAGTTCGCAGAGCATGGCAAAAACAGCTATATCGTCCCAGCAGCAGATTATCATAACATCAGCATTCCAGATCAAGATGCTTTCGATCTGGAGAATCTCTATCAGGTACTCGAAAACGAAATTGTCCCAACATACTATGATGATAAAAACAAGTGGAGATCAATCCTTCAGCAGGGTATGAAAGATGTAGATGACACCTTCGAAAGTAATAGAATGGTAAGGGAATATTATGAGCTTATGTATAATTCTTAGCCAAGGGATTTAAACTAGCGAAACAAAAGTGGGGGGGGGGTTTGTCGAGGCCGCGGTTTTTTTTTTTTTTTTTTTATTATTGTTACAATTGTTTTTTAAAAACGCAAAAAAATGGGGCGGTTTTCATAACACCCCCCCACTTTTTGATTTTTTTTAATCTGTATGTCCTTATAAGTGCACATTCAAGAATTATGACATGTTTTAGCTGAAAAATCCCCCTTGCCCCCTTTTAGAAAGGGGGAATTGCCAAATTTGAACCTCGTGCATTGATTCCAAATATAACTTTCGATTTGGCGGATGCAATCATTTCTTAATACCCCGGATTTTGATCTGTTTGTGGATCTAGGGATTTGTTAAAATTCAGTTCGTCTAGGGGAATAGGCCATAGATAATGCCTCTCTGAGATCGTGATACCTTTGTTTTTCATGACAAATTCTTCCGCTCTTCTCGTTCGCTTCAGATCCAGCCAGCGCTTACCCTCAAACTGCGTTTCGTATGCTTTCTCCTGAAGCACTGCACCTATAAATTCATCCACATCAGAAATAGCTAAATCCTTTTCACTTACTTCATTTGGATCTAATCCGAAAGCCCTCCTTCTCACCATATTCAATGCTTCCAAAGCTTCAGGATTTACAGCTCCACTGTACCGAGCGTCGGCCTCTGCATAAATAAGTAGCAGTTCCGGGTAGCGATAAACAGGCTGATTGTTCCCTGCACCTGTATTATCAGGTGCTTGGGGTTCTATGTATTTCCCATTCACAATGGTAGAATCCCCAAGTCCAAAATCTATTATCTGCCAAAGCTCCTTTCGCAAGTCTCCATCTTCCCATTCCGCATAAAACGGGTTCCGAGCATCTCCATAATGGGCATATGCACCACCAAAATTATAGAAACCAGTACTCGGGTGATTCAGAATCCAAGGCAAACCATTGCCTTGACCAGTCTGCCGTGCAAACTGAAAAACAAAAATTTCCTCCGATGTAGTAATCAAATCAGGCCCGAATATTTTCACTTGGATATCTTCTACGGTTTCTATTGGTACCAAAGAATAAACCCCAGAATTAATGACCTCATTAGCCAATTCAGCAGCCATATCATATTCTTCCAGTTGAAGATATACATCTGCCAAAAGTGTTTTAGCGGCCATTTTACCAGGTCTTCCAACAATAGCTGGCACATCTGGAAGATTCATTTCTGCATCTTGCAAATCTGCAATAATGAGCTCATAGATTTCTTCCGGACTGGCCTTCGGTACATCCACATCTTCCAAATTCAGGTCTGTTCTCAGCGGAACTCCGCCCCAATTTCTCACTAAATCAAAGTAAGTCAGAGCCCTCAGAAATTTGGCCTCAGCAACAAACTGCATGCGCTCATCTTCGGCAGCTTCAGTAGCTAAAGGTGCATTTTTGATGACTAGATTTGCATTCCTAATTCCCTGATAAAAGCTGTTCCACCTACTTGCGGCAGCATTTATATTTGTAGGGTTGAAACCCTCAAAATCATTGTACTGTGCTCGGCTCCCTCTGCCGTATCCCCAATCTGTATGCACACTGAGAATAGCAATCTGCTCAGATCGTACCATTCTCAGCGGGAAATAAACAGCATTGACAGCTGCCTGTAAGTCTCCACGCGTTTGATAGAAATTCTCTATGACGATGGTTTTTGGCTCTTCTTCCAAAAGAGATTCACATGAGGAAAATAACAACATGGAGCAAATGGCTAAGCAAAAGATGTTGGAATTGCTTAGCAGATTTCGATAGAAATTCAATTTAGAAAAGTTAGTTAGCGTTTGCATGTGATTTCTGATTTTAGGGTTAAAAAGTCGCGTTTAAACCGACCGTGTAGGACTTTGGAATAGGATAGCTGAAGTGATCAATTCCCATTCTATTATCGGCTCCTTTGCTGTTGACTTCAGGATCCCACCAGGAATAGTCCGTGATTGTCCACAGGTTTTGCCCACTGACATACAGCCTCAAGCTTTGCATCCACTTCGAGTTTTTTATCGGGAAGTTGTAGGCAAGCAGTATGTTTTTCATACGTAAATATGAACCGTCCTCCACGAAGCGATCTGAAACTCTCGCGACAGTTCCGCGACTGATCAATGGATATTTAGCATCTGTGTTCTGGGGAGTCCAATGATCCAAAAGCACTTCTTCAGGCATGTTCAATCCCTGTCCATAATCCATTGTACTGCTGATCGCACTCACATTGAATATGTCATTTCCTTTTGTTCCCTGAAAAAACACATCCAATTGGAATCCTTTGAATGTCATGTTTGAGTTGATCCCATAGAAGAAGTCTGGGTTTGGATCTCCAATGTAAGTCTTATCATTTTCGTTGATTTCACCATCTGAGTTCAAATCCTTATAGCGGATAGCTCCACCCTCAGTGTAACCATCTTCCTGGTACCCCCAGAACTGCCCTAATGGCCTACCCTCTTCCATGATGGAGAAATTGTCTGCCACTGTTACCACATTGATGAAATTGGTAAGTAGAGCCTCCCCGTCATTCAAACTCAAAACTTTATTTCGGTTGAATGAAATATTCCCGCTCAGATTCCATCGGAATGCCTGATTCAATACCTGCGCATCTAGGCTTAATTCCACTCCTTTATTTTCTATTTCTCCTACGTTAGCTATGGTGGTGGTGTAGCCAAAAGAACTTGGGAGTCTTACAATGCTTAGCAAATCGCTGGTGGTTTTTTGATAATAATCCGCTCCTAGCATAATTCTATTTTCCAATAGACCAAAGTCTAACCCCAGATCAAACTGCTCCGTGGTTTCCCATTTAAGATCTCCCGGCAAAGTAGACCCAGGAGCAAAGAAGCTGTAAAGTTCATTTTCGAATGGAGTATATCCAGGGAAAAGTCGGTTGAGAGTGGAATATGGACTTATAGCTTGGCTTCCGGTTTTCCCCCAACTTGCTCTTATTTTTAAATCAGAAATGGTTTGTTGCTCACGCATAAAACCTTCTTCAGAGATTTTCCAAGCTACAGCTCCTGAGGGAAAATAACCCCATTTGTTACCCTCGCTGTATCGGGAAGATCCGTCCGATCTAAAAGTTGCGGTGAATAAATATTTGTTACCAAAACTGTAATTCAATCTTCCTAGATAGGATAGCAATACTGATTTGGCGTAACCAGATGTAGGAATTCCTGGCACATTGGCTGCTCCTAGATTATCTGTTTCGAAAATATCACTTAAAAATCCTGATCCGCTTCCTGCTAAAAAAGTGGTTTTGAAATCCTGATAAGTAAAGCCTGCCAAGACAGAAAGTACATGCTTTTCATTGAAGGTGTCTTCGTAGGTAATGGTGTTTTCATTTAGATGGCTTAGGTATTGGCTGGTGCTGATGCTGGCATTTCCATTACTGTTAATAAAATTTCGTGTACGGTAGGTATCTGTTCTATCATCACGATTTTCGATTCCACCTGCGATTTTGATTGTTATCTCAGGAATCGGATTATAGCTAATTGCTGCATTTGCCAAGATTACATTGGCGTTGATGACGGTGGATTGCTCATTGATGAAATTCATCGGATTGATGATATCGGGAGAAATGAATGGAAAATCATCAGAGAGGACGTTGATGGATCCATCAGGGTCAAACGGGGATGAGAGCGGAGAGGCCATCAAAGCTGAGCCAATCATGGAATTACCTCTTGCTCCTCCTTCACTATCTCTTCTTGCTGTAGTCAATTTGGAAAGTGCTGTAGAAAAATCCACTTTGAATTTTTCGCTGATGTCATGATGAATATTTGATCGGAGGGAATAGCGGCTATAATCACTTCCTTTGATAATGCCATCTTGGTCAAAAATACTCCCACCCACTGAAAACTGCGTTTTTTCACTTCCTCCTGATATGCTCAGGGAGGTAGATTTAATTGGGGCTTTCTGAAATACCTCGTCTTGCCAATCAGTTCCTTCCCCAAAACCATTAATTTGTCCCTGATCAAAATAAGGATCCAATCCATCATTTCCAGCCTGAATGTTCATCAACTGAGCGTACTGCTGCCCATTCATTAAATTGAGTTTTTTACGAAGGGATTGCATAGTATACGCAGCTTCAAATTCTACTTGTGATTGCTCCGATCTCCCACTTTTGGTAGTAATAAGTACAACCCCATTAGCTCCACGTGAACCATAAATTGCCGTTGCTGAGGCATCCTTCAGTATTTCAATGCTGGCTATATCTGAATTATTTAAGTTAGTTGGGTTACCTGAGAATGGAAAACCATCGATGACATAAAGCGGATCATTATCTCCTTGGATGGAGTTTGCTCCACGGATTCTAACTGATACGCCCCCACCTGGAGCACCGTTATTTTGGATTACCTGTACCCCTGGAGCTCTTCCGTTAAGTGCTTGAAGCACGTTCGTGGTGGGGAATGCATTAATTTCATCTGTATTCACTTTGGCTACAGAACCTGTGAGGTCACTTCTCCTTGTAGATCCATAACCTATAACTACGATCTCATCTAATTCTGCGTCCTCACTTACAAGCGTGACGTTGATTTCGCGCTGATCACCTACATTTACTTCTTTAGTAGCAAAGCCCAAGAAAGAAAAAACAAGGATCATATTTGATTGATTAGTACGGATTCCAATTTTATATGTACCATTATTCTCGGCTACTGTTCCCGTATTACTGCCTTTGATTTGCACAGTTGCACCAGGAAGAGGATTACCATCTTGATCCGTTATAGTTCCTGATACCGAGGTCTGAGCGCTACTTATAGAAGGAATTGGAATTGTGTCTTGCACTTCTGGCTTGGCTATGCTAATTAGAGGATAGACTAAAAACAATAGCATTGTAAAAATGAGGACGAGTGGTAAATCATTTTTCATGATCGAAAAGCATTGGTGGGAAATAGTTGGCGGAATTATATTACTTAAACCCTCACATACCTTATTCCAAAACCCAATGGCAACTTCACAACAGACTAAAAAGTCAATTAAGTGCGTTATGTGGTTGTTTTAAATAGAAATGGTCAATGAGCAAAGAATTCCTCCCTTTAAAAAAACGCATAGTATTTGCGCAGAATGCGGAATATTAACACCACTTTGGGTTCTACTATTCAAAAGAAATAGGGGAGAATCTTTACAAATCCTACTTTTTACACTCATCCCCTCTATGGGCAGTTTAACCAAAAAATCAACTGTATCTTAGACGTACTAGCGATATTTGAACAAATAACTTTAGATGACAAAATCCTTACAATACATTCTTACTGTTACTATTTTAACTGGCCTATCCTGCTCTGCTTTCGCTCAGGACATAATGCCCCCATTGATGCTCTGGGATGGAAAAAGCAAAGAGCTGCTTGTAAGTAAGTCAGATAAATGGGTGACACCTTTTGAACTTTCTGATGGTTTCGAATCTCCTACCTATACCGAAACTATGGCTTGGATAGAGAAACTAGCAGCAGCATCTGAATATCTTGAACTAATCACTATTGGAACCAGTGAACAGGGAAGGTCAATCCAAATGGTAATTGCATCAAAAGATAAAGACTTCAATTCATCTACGTTATCCACATCTGCAAAGCCATTGATTTTATTTCAAGGGGGAATTCATGCGGGGGAAATAGATGGCAAAGATGCTGGGATGATGCTACTACGGGATATTTCCCAAGGGAGTAAATTATCACTTCTGGATGAATCAAACCTGCTTTTTATTCCGATTCTAAATGTAGATGGTCACGAAAGAAGAAGTAAATATGGCCGGGTAAATCAGCGCGGACCAAAAGAAATGGGTTGGAGAACCAATGCACTAAATTTGAACCTCAACCGTGATTATACCAAATTAGAAACTTCAGGAATCACTGCTGTTGTCAACGTTATCAACAGCTACGATCCCGACCTTTACATTGACATTCATGTCACTGATGGAGCAGACTATCAATATGATATTACTTATGGATATGTAGCTACTGGGGGGTATTCTCCTGAGATTTCCAACTGGCTAGGCACGTACTTTAAACCGGAGGTCGATCAGGCATTGAAGGATCAAGGTCATATTCCAGGACCTTTACTTTTCGCAGCAAATAATGAAGACTTTACCGAAGGGAACGTTGCGTTTTCTTTCAGTCCGCGTTTTTCTCATACTTATGGAGATATTAGGCATTTGCCATCTATTTTGATAGAAAATCATTCACTAAAGCCTTTTGAGCAGCGAGTGCTGGGGACTTATGTATTCTTAGAGCAAGCAATAAAGTCGTTAGGCGCGCATTTTTCTGAGCTTAAAGCTGCAGTCGATGCAGATAAAACGCAGAAGAAGGATTCTGTTATTGTAAAATATCAGTTCAGAGATACTCCTGCAGATTCCATGGATTTTTTGGGGATTGCCTCCAAGAAAGTAACTTCTGAAATAACAGGAAATGAATACGTGGCTTGGGAAGGAAAAGCTATTACGCAGGTAGTTCCGAACATTCTGATGGACAAACCTGCCGCTTCGGTCCCTGTGCCTAAGGCTTATTGGATTCCTGTAGAATGGTCGGAGATCATCGATAAGCTGAAAACGCATGGCTTCGACATGGAAACACTGGAAGTAGCAAAAGAGGTAAATATGGAGTTATCAACAATAACCGAATACAAACTCAGCAATCAACCTTACGAAGGCAGATTCCGATTTCAATCTTTTGAATTAGAAAAAGAATATAGAAAAGTGATACTCAATCCAGGTACTGTGCGAGTGAAAACAGATCAAGCTTTAGGTGAATTATTGGTTGTTTTGATGGAACCGGAATCGGTTGATAGTTTTTTCCAATGGGGGTATTTTCACTCCATTCTCTCTCAGACAGAATACATGGAAACTTACATCATGGAGCCATTGATAGCAAAAATGCTTTCCGATGATCCAGATCTAAAAAAGCGATTTGAAGAGGAGAAAAGCTCCAATCCTGATTTTGCCAAATCCCCGAGACAGATCTATCGCTGGTTCTATGAACAAACACCTTATTTGGATCAAAACTGGAAAGTAATTCCTATCAGTAGAGAATGGTAAATAGACATAATTATGAAAATTGAGCATCTCGCGATCTGGGTGGACGATCTGGAAGAAATGAAAGACTGGTATTGCGATGCTTTCGATATGTCCGCGAGTGATAAATATGAAAATGTCACCAAAGGGTTCAGCTCCTATTTTCTTAGCTTTTCACCAGGAGCTAGAATCGAACTGATGAAAAAAAATAATATCCAGGAAGGCTCATCTCCAAGAGGACTGGTTTCGGGGCTTGCGCACTTCGCTATTTCCACAGGATCCAAAGAAAAAGTTCTTGCAATGACTGAGGAACTACGTGATCAGGGATGTAAAATAATCGGAGAGCCCCGCCTTACCGGAGATGGATATTTTGAAAGTGGGATTGAAGATCCAGAAGGCAATTGGATTGAAATCACGATTTAACTATTTCACTTCTTTTATGTGATGATTTTAAACTTATGAATTATGGGCCATCATAAAGTTAAAACTCCAACTCTTCACATGAGCTCTTCTAGTACCAATCCAAAGTTAACTTCTATAGAATTCCTCACCTTAATCGTTCCTAGTAGCTTCACAGGAGGATCGATTTCAAAATCTGTAAAGGCCAATTTACGTTCGCCGGCCAAAAGCGCTTTTCCTCCATTTTTAGCAAGGAAAACGCAAGAAATCGGATAGATTTTAGATACTCCAGCTAATGTGATTTCTACTTCTCCACGGAGATTTTCCTGATTAATATTTTCTGAATCTTTGATCAGATTCAGAAAGCGCACACTGATAGTAGGATGATCCTTTATCTGTAGAGTTTCTCTAAAATCATTAGTCATGATTGCATTGAAGCAATCAAAATTTATAGTTTGTAGAATGACCTCACCGCTCCATTCAGACATATCGCGATCTGGGAAATACGTTTCTGTGAGAACATCGCCTCCTTGATATTTCTTCGATTCGCATCGAAAATTGGAGATATTAGTACTCCCTGCGATTTCGATGACACTACCTGAATCTATTTTCCAGGTCTTTACTTCAAACGCTTCATTTGTAGTGTTTAGCAAGGACAAGAAGCCGATGATAAGTACAAGTAATATCTGCATGATTTTCAATGGAAAAGCCTAGTCGGAATTAGAAAATAATTCGACTAGGCTATGTAATGTAGAAAGTTTAGAAACTGATAGCAGCTTCAAGATTCACTCCATCGAACTTCGCACCATTATAAATGCTAGCGGCAGCATAACCACTTTTATATTCCTGATTCATATACTCCAGCTTGACAATCACATTTTGAGTCATGAACCACCCTCCTCCTACATTCAATCTGCTAATTTCAATCTCAGAAGAATCCGAGTCATTGTTTTTACCTTTAACGGTATTGTATCTTCCACCTAGGTAGAATTGCTCAGTACCTCCGAAGCGGTAAAGTAGCTCTCCTGAAAGTTGGGTAAAATTACCGTTGCCTTGCTCTTCGGAATTACCTACAGATTCTACAATACCAAAGAACTCCAGCCCTTTGTACTTAAGAAATGGATTTAATTGGAAAGCAGTCATTTGCTTGAAGCGAGGATTGAATCTTCCTTCAAAATTATTTGCCGTTCCCTCTAAAGGTTGCAAAATGCCATAATATCGCCCTCCGGCTCTGTCTCCACCGTACAACCAAGATCCGGTCGTGGTGCCATTATTTAAATACCATGAACCTGTAAGTCTGAACCTGAAATCTTCATCGAGTTGCTTATCCACACCCAGTTTTCCGTAGAATGACACTTTGTTATCCGTATTATCATTCACAATTACATTTTGGTTCAGCTTACCATTCGAAAGACCAAGGACAGCGATCAGCCCGTCTTTTTGAACAGTCACTTCTCCAAATGCTTCTGTGGAAAATGAATCCATGATGTAGTTTCCTATAAACGGATTAAAGATTACTCGAGCATTGTCGGATCTTCGAAAATGTGCGTCACCATAATTAAACTCATCCAAACCAACGGTAAACGTAGTATAATCCATGATTCCATCCATGAAGCCTTCTTTTATAAATCCAAGCCGGTCAATTTGAAGATAACCGCCCTTTACCCATGATTCGTTATGATGCTTAGAAGATAAGTAGGTTCTCAAGTGCAATCTTACCCCGTCTGCCAACTGTGTATTGATGTTAAGATTTGCAGATGGCAAGTTGAAGTTGGAGCCCAGTTCTACCAGATTATTCAGTGAATTGGCATGATTGATCGATTGAAATTGCAATGCAAAATCACCCCCCACGAAAACACGAACTTTTTCAAAATCGCCTCCTTTTTCTTTAGGACTTTCAAAAACATTCAATCCCTCCTTGCTGTTTTGGCGAAAATACTGAAGCTCTGTTTTTTCTTGAGCGATAGCAATACCGGATGTCAGCATCGCGCCCAGAAGGATACATCCCCCTAAGGTGAAACTAGATAATTTCATAATGGCTTAGTTTAGATTAATTTTTTGGTGAAAAACTAGCTTCAAAAGCTAGGGTTAGTTCATCACCGGTTTTTATTGTCCCGAAGACTGCTGTAGGAGCATCGACATTATATTCACTAAAAAGAACAGGGTGGGATCCTTTGAATTTTACGACATTTCCGCTCATAGAATAGGTCACCTCCAAGGGAATAATCTGTGATTTGCCCGCAATAGTCAATTTGCCTTTAGCTTTGACCTTTGTGCCGATAACACCCATAAACTCCGTCAATTCAAATTTGATAGAAGGATATTTTTCAGTAGTTAGCGCTTCATAGGCATTTTTATCCATAGACCCTTTGCCGCTTTTTAGGCTTTTCACTGGCATCTCAATAATAAGAGAATTGATTTTAGATAGTTTGCCATTTTCAAAACTAAGCTGGGCTGATCCGGTGCTTCCCTCCTTGGCTATCATCTCCCAGTCATGTATAGTGGAAGTGCCGGCTACTGTGAATTGCTGGGCTCCGGTCAGATGGTAAGATTGCTGCGCAAAGCTCGGAAGCCACGTCAGTAGCGCCATCGGCAGTAATAGACAATGGGTAATTAGATACCTGTTCATTTCGTCTTTTTAGTTGGTTTGTGTTTTTAATAATCGGACAAAAGTAGGCAGTATAGTAAGGGAAGCCTGTGAGAAGAATCTTTATGGAAAGTGATTTAAGTCACATTTAATCAATTATATAAAGTTCATTAAGATCTTACAGAAACAGTTACATATCCGTAAGAGGGTTTTGCATAAATCACATGTTAAATGTAGGGAGCAGTTTTATCATTTCATCTGACAGGAGGCCAGGTGTGCTTTTTTTCCGTAAGCCTTGTTAAAAGGCGGGCCTCTAGCACTTCCGGAAGCTGTTTTTACACTTCAGTCTCCCATATCTACACTTCAGTCAGCTTTAATTTTTTGAGAAAGATCTGATTGCAACATTTGATTCAAATCTGAATCGAAATGACGCCAAGACTTTTACTTTTTATCGCTTTTATACTTTTGCAAACTCAGGCTTTTGCGCAAGCAACTCTCCAGGGAAAAGTGCTGGATGAAAAGGGACTGCCCCTACCCGGAACAAATATCCAGATCAAAGGAAGCTACGATGGAGGCACGAGCGATGAAAATGGAAGCTATCAATTTGAAACTGCTGAATCAGGTTCTCAAGTATTGGTTTTTACTTTTCTAGGCTTCAAAACACAAGAACTAGCTGTCAACATTGAGCCAGGATCTAATGATATTCAACTGATTAAAATAATCGAGGAAATCACAGAAATGAATGCTGTGACCATTTCCGCAGGGGCAATGGAAGCGTCTGATGAAAGCAAATCCGTTATCCTCAAACCACTCGATATCGTAACCACCCCAAGCGCTATGGGTGATATAATGGGAGCTTTTCAGACTCTTCCCGGCACGAGTACCGTGGGAAATGATGGTCGCCTTTTTGTGAGAGGCGGGGATGCCAGTGAAGTAGGTATTTATATTGACGGAATGCGGGTGGGAAATGCCTATGGCACAACCGCTGGAAATGTACCTACCCGAACAAGATTCAACCCTAACTTATTCAAAGGCACATTTTTTAGCACAGGTGGCTATTCAGCAGAATATGGTCAAGCACTTTCATCAGCTTTGGCACTTAATACTAAAGACCTCTCCATCAGAAGTCAAGGAGACTTAAGCATGATGACCATCGGTGGCGGATATTCGCATACGTTGGCTAATGAAAACCAAAGTATCACGGCAAGTGCCAACTACTTTAACCTAGGTCCTTACCAAGGTTTAATCAAACAAGAGATTGATTTTGAAGCAGCTCCAAATGGATGGGATGTGGAAATCGCTGCTCAAAAGAAAACTGGAAAGAACGGATTACTCAAAATAATGGCAAGAACAGAGTCTGGGGGAATGAGCCTTTGGCAACCACTTCCCGGAACTGAAAAGCGGATATTGGTTGATCTGAAAAATGATTACACCTATGCTCAGACGAATTGGAGAACAGCTTTGAAAAATGACTGGACGGTTTTCACTGGAATATCATATTCTAAAAATCAAGATAAAATCGCCTATGATAGCCTAATGATTGAGCGGAGAAATGAACTCATCCACATCAAAGGAACCGCCATCAAAGACTTTTCAGATCGCCTTTCCACAAAGTTTGGTGTAGAGCACTTTATTCATCCTTATTCAGAAAAACTAGTCAATGAAGGCTGGGTAAGAGAATTTGACGATCATGAGACCTATCTATTTTCCGAGTGGGATTTCTATGTTAGCAAGGACCTGGTATTTCGAGGAGGATTAAGAGGTGGAGCCAGTTCCGTCTCAAATGAAAAATGGTTGGACCCACGGTTCTCAGTAGCCTATCAGTTGAACGAAAAGGGTCAGCTATCTTTTGCCGCCGGCAGCTTTCATCAATTGCCTGCGGAAAACTTCCGTGTGTTGAACACCAATCTCCAAAATTCAGAATCAAATCACTTGATTTTAAACTACCTTTTTTCCAAAGAAGGATTTACATTCAGAGCGGAAACATTTTACAAGTCTTATGACCAACTTGTAACTTTTGAAGGCTTGCCAGACAATCCGGAAGTGCTCAAAAATGACGGAACAGGCTACGCGAAAGGAATTGATTTTTTCTTCAGGGATCGTCAGACCTTCAAAAATACGGACTACTGGATCACTTACAGCTTTGTGGACAGCAAGCGTAGCTTTAACCAATTTGAAACTCAAGTTCAACCCAGCTTCGCTCCGAAGCACAACCTCTCTTTAGTAGTAAAGCATTTCATAGTTTCGATCAAATCCCAAATCGGAGCCTCTTTCGCATTCAATGATGGCTACACCTACACAAACCCAAATTTGGATAACTCGAAGATGAATGCGAAAACCAAAAGCTTTCAAAACCTAAGTCTATCCTGGAGCTACCTGCCTAAGCCAAACCTCATTATTCATCTAGCATGTACCAATGTGTGGGGCAGAGATAATGTTTTTGGCTACACATATAGCCCAAAAACGAATTCTCAAGGAGTATTTGAATCTATTCCTCAGGGGCAAGTCGCTCCGAGATTTCTTTTCTTAGGAGTTTTTCTAACGCTATCCAAAGACAAAACAGCAAATAATTTAAACAATCTATAATCATGAAAAAGTCAATCCTAACCTTTGCTTTAACTTTAATTTTCATCGCTTTAGCGCAAGCGAATGACCCAGCTTTTATTGCTGCTATGCAGAAACAATTAGCTGCAAAAAACACTATTGAAACCTATGAGCAATCACAAGCCGTCACCAATGGATTTATGAGAATTGCTGAGGCTTCGGAGGCAGAATGGCTTCCCTACTACTACGCGGCCTTATTGAAAACAGAGGCAGCTTTTCGCTTTGATATCGATAAGGACAAAAGCTTAGACGAAGCACTCGACCTAGTGGAAAAAGCAGATAAAATAGCTCCTGAAAATTCTGAAATCACAGCTTTACATGGGTACATCTTAATGGGAAAAATAAGTCTTGATCCAGCCGGACGAGGACAAACTATGAGTCCTCAGGCTATGCAGCTGTTCGGAAAAGCAATCAATCTAGATCGTGACAACCCGAGAGCAGTATCTCTAATGTCACAAATGGAACTGGGAATGTCTCAATTCTTTGGATCTGGACCAGAAAAAGCCTGCGGAATGGCGAGGATGAGCCTAGAACTTTATACAAAAGAAGAAGCCAAAATCTCAGATGAGTACATACTTCCAACTTGGGGGAAAACACAGGCTGAACAGGTCGCTTCTAAATGTAATTGAATCTTGACGCAACTTGGCCATTTCTTTCTTTCGCCAGAGAGAGAAAGAAATTGCCTCATTTTAATTAATTTCCCAATATGCCCGAAGTAAAAACTCAAGTGACCTGTAAGAAAGAAAAGGGAATTTGGAATTCTATTCCGAGTTTTATCATCATTAATTTGGGGATAGTTACGGTATTGATGTTATTTTTTTGCCCCAAATGCTTTCTCAGCTGGAGAGGTCTCCAAAGTATGTTTCCAGATTTCATTTTTTCTTTGGCCATCACAGTAGCTATGAGTTTTGGGGGTAATGCTGTAGAGACGTTTTACGACAAGCGTATTTCATGGATTCACTATCCAGCCAAACGACTCCTGCTTACCAGTGTTACTTATCTCAGCTATGCATTCATCGTTTCGTTTACCCTTGTTTTCCTTTATTTATGGATAAGAGGAAATTTCACCCTTGATAATATTCCTGTAGGCAAACTTTTTAACTATTCGCTGATGCCTATGGGAATAGCTTTAGGATTCATGGCGCTGTTTACTACACGATCTTGGTTACTAGAATGGAGAAAATCAGCGCTGGAAGCAGAGATTCTCCGAAATGAAAAATTGTCTAGCCAATACCAATCTCTACGAGACCAATTAAACCCACACTTTCTATTCAACTCTCTAAACGTACTATCCGGATTAGTATATGAAGACGCAGATCGATCCGCAGCATTTATTCAGAAATTATCAAAAATCTATCGCTACGTTTTGGAAGTTCAGAAGGAAGAAGTAGTAGAAATGGAAAGGGAAATTTCATTTGCCAAAAACTACCTTGAGCTCCAAAAAATCAGATTTGAAGAAAGCCTTCAATTTAAAATTCAAATAGATGATCAAATTGGATTTTTGCCTCCCTTATCTCTACAACTATTGCTTGAAAATGCTATAAAACACAATATAGCAAGCGAAGCAGACCCGCTATTTATCCACATTTATAGAAAAGACAATAACTTATGGGTTAGTAATACATTTCAGCCGAAATCTAGTCAAACTGAACCTTCAACGGGCGTAGGATTGAGTAATATAAAAATGAGATATCAACTCATTTCAAATAAGACTTTAGAAATTATTCAAACTAAAGATAAGTTTATTGTCAGCCTGCCAATTCTAGAGTTATCCACATGAAATCAAGCATGACCAAAAGGACACACAGAGGCTTGATTATCAAGCCATGCGAGCTTCCTCCCGATGCCCCGATAGTTATCAGGGGGGTGACCTTTAAAAAACAATTATAATCATATGAAAATATTAATCATAGAAGACGAAAAACCTGCAGCCAAATTACTTTTAACGCTAATTAAATACCATTTTACAGATGCTCAGATATTCGGAAATTTAGATAGTATCTCTAAATCAATTTCATGGTTTCAACAAAATTCCGCTCCCGATTTAATTTTTTGTGACATACAACTGGCGGATGGGATAAGCTTTGAGATTTTTGAAAAAGTGAAATTATCCACACCAATAATTTTCACCACAGCTTTTGACCAATATGCAATAAAAGCTTTCCAAGTAAATGCTATTGATTACCTTTTGAAACCTATAGATCCTGAAGATTTTGCACGCGCTGTGGATAAGTTTAAGTCAAATCAGATTAGATCTACTATTGGGCTGGACGTACTGAAAAGCTTACTTGCTCCCACCAAAACCAGCTACAAATCCAGGTTTTTGGTGCGTTATGGAGAGAAAATTCAAAGCATTTCTATAGGCAATATTTCCTTTTTCAACAGCGAAGAAAGAGTCACTTTTATACAAACACATGATGGAAAAAAGTATGTGATCGAAAGTACTTTAGAGCAAACAGAAGCTCAGGTTAACCCTGCCAATTTCTTTCGCCTCAATCGAAAATACCTGTCTAGTATGGACGCTATAGATGGGATATTTTCCTATTCAAATAGTCGCTTAAAAGTGACATTGAAAAATTGTGCCGATCAGGATATTTTAATTAGTCGTGAAAAAGTTAGTGATTTCAAAAAATGGCTTGATCAGTAATATAATTTTATGGAATTTCTAATGTGTTTTTTGTGAGATGAAATCGAGCATGACTCAAGTGTCACACAGTGGAATGATTTATATTGGAAATCTCATTATGAAAAAGTTTAAATTATTTAGTTTTTGCACTTTAATAGTTCTTGGTATTTCATGTAAGTCAAAGCATGAAAAACAAATTCCAATCCTCGATTTGAAAGATCTCGTAGTGGATACCTTGTATTTGGAGAAGGATACACTAACCAAGAATCTTGGGGCAAATTTTTCCTATAGCAAAACTGATTCCGGAGAAGTGTTAGCCACTTTTATTAACCATCAGTTCCTAGTTTATAGTTACCCCGAAGGAAAACTCCTAAGAAAGCAGGAGTATGAAAAAGAGGGACCAAATGGTATAGGATCATTTATCACTGGAAATTTTATTGATGATAAAAGCCTCTATTTTCTTTCTCAACAGAAAGAATTAATTCAATGCAACTATTATGGAAAAGTGCTTGCTAGATGGGATTTGCCAGAAGTAGATAGTGAAAGGAAGTATGCGAACTATTCCGGCTACCTATACAATAAGCTGTATAAGTCTGGAAATGAGCTATATTTTGTCGATATCCCGTTTGTTTTTCAGGAAGGTTTTGAGGATTATGACAAATGGGGAATGGTTTTCAATAAAGAATCACATAGCTTCTCACATTACCGCTTCCTCTATCCTGAAAATATACTAGATTATACTCAAGATGATCAATTGGGCCTCTTTAGTCATGTATATAATTCAAATACACAAGAACACCTCATAGGTTTTTCCATTTCTGACTCAATTGCTGTTGTAAAAAATGGTGAGCAAACCTGGAAATGGGCAGGGTCCTCCGAATCCTTAAACTTTAAAAAAGGAACCACCGTCCCAAGCGGAGAATACACAGTCTTCCAACCAAATCATGAAAGCAGTAAGTACAATGGGCTTGATTTTGATTCCCAAGCTAAAAAAATTCTTAGATGGGTAAGAATAAAAGGACCAACTCAAGATAATCCTGATCAGCAAAAGAACCGCCTATTGATTTTTGATATGGAATTTCAGTCAGAAGCTGAATTAGATTTCAGCACAGATGAATTCGGCTTGTATGGATTTAATACTCCAAACGGCTACGCCCTTAGTCTTCATACCCAAACAACAGATGATATAGTAGGATTCGCATTGATAGATTTCTCCAAAATCAAGACTGAATAATACGACACCCTTTTTAGGACCTGTTAGCTCCAGGTCTCATTTGCAATTGTTGAAGAAAAATTATTTGTACTGCTTTGGGGTCTTAACGGTTAAAAACAAGCTATAAAAAAAGCGAGACTATTCAGTCTCGCTTTTTACTAGTAGTTCGATTTCCTCTCCAGATTCATCTAAGAATCTGTATTCCGTCACGGGTAGGGAAGAATCTTTGATCAGTTTTATCCACTTATTATACTTGAAAAACCACTTAACTCTTCGGCTTATTATGCCTGTAGTGAAGTATGCGTGCAGGTAGGGATGCAGCCCAATTTGTATTTTACTCACATTCTGGATAGTAGCTATATGCTCTACGTCTTTCTCCAACTTATCGGCTATCAAAATTGAAGCCTGAATTTTGCCGGTGCCGTTGCATGCCGGGCAGGTCTCTTTGGTCACAATGTTGACCTCTGGCCTTACCCGCTGTCGGGTGATCTGCATGAGCCCAAATTTGCTCAGGGGCAAAACAGTATGCTTAGACCTGTCAAACTTTAGCTCGTGGTTCATCGCTTCGTAGATGGCCTTTTTATTCTCGGCCTTCTTCATGTCGATAAAATCGATCACGATGATTCCTCCCATATCCCGGAGGCGTAGCTGTCTGCCAATTTCTTTAGCAGCGACCAGATTGGTTTTCAACGCCGTTGATTCCTGGTCACTTTCCTGGTTGGACTTATTGCCACTATTCACGTCAATGACGTGCAGGGCTTCAGTATGCTCGATGATCACATACCCTCCTTGCGGAAGGCTTACCGTCTGTCCAAACAGGCTTTTGATCTGCTTTTCTATTCCAAAACTTTCAAATAGTTTTGCTTTACCGTTGTAAAGCTTGACAATTTTTTCTTTTTCAGGGGCTATATTCCTGATGTAGGATCTGATCTGATCGTAAGTAGATTCTTCTTCTACGGTGATTGCGTCGAATGATTCATTGAGCAGGTCTCTCACAAGTGAGGAAGCCATACTCATCTCTCCGATAATTTTGTCGCGACTCTTGGCTTTCATCAATTTGGCCATGCCTTCTTCCCAACTGGTGAGAAGATTACGAAGGTCTTTGTCTAAGTCACTAACGGACTGACCTTCTGCCACTGTACGGATAATTACACCGAAATTGGCTGGCTTGATAGAATTGATGAGTCTCAAGAGACGTTTTCTTTCCTCATTGCTTCGGATCTTCTTGGATACGTTGACCGAATCCGAAAAAGGCACAAGCACGAGGTAGCGACCTGGCAGAGAGAGCTCACAGGATAGTCGAGGCCCCTTCGTGGAGATGGGTTCTTTGACGATCTGAACTAAAATCTGTTGATTTTTCGATAGCGGATTGGATATTTTTCCAATCTTGTCGATTTCAGGATCGTTTTCAAAACCCTTCAAATTGTAATTGCCGTAGTTGTTGTTGCGCACCATTTTGGTGAACTTCGTCAGGCTGTTGAAATTTGCCCCGAGGTCTTGGTAATGAAGAAAGGCGTCTTTCTCATACCCTACGTCAATGAATGCTGCATTGAGCCCATTGACGATTTTGCGGACCGTACCGAGATAAATATCTCCAACTTTGAACTGATTGTCCATTCCTTCGGAATGCAACTCAACCAGACTCTTATCATGAAGGAGGGCAATTCGACTTCCGTTTTGAGCAGAATCGATTAACAATTCCGTACTCAAAATCTCGTCTTATTATTATGTAAATGAACGTGTAATCAAATAACAATAAGAAGAAGTGTATTACTTCTTCTTATGTCTGTTTTTTCTTAGTCTCTTCTTACGCTTGTGCGTAGCGATCTTATGTCTTTTTCTTTTCTTTCCGCAAGGCATAGTCTTTGGATTTAGTAGTGATACAAATAAATTATAGCTTGTCGAGATAGCCTTCGATGCTTCCAAGGATCATTTCATCATCGGTCATCGCTTTTACTTTCTCAAACTGAGCTTTCGCTTTGTTTTTTTGTTTGGCTTCAAAATAGCTCACTGCCAGGTAAAACTGCCCCTGAAGATTGTCCGGGTGATATTGGATCAATTCTTCGAATCGTTCGGTAGCTCGTTTGTACTGGCCAGATTGCATAGATAGCACACCCATGTTGAACAGTCCTTCCTCATTTTGCGGATCCTGCTCCAAGATTTCTCTTAGCATAGTGATTCCCTGCATTGGGTTGGACGAGGACACATAAGTCATCGCTACCTTGGTTTTCAAATCCAATCGGGTGGGATCATAATCCAACACCTTTGTCAAATACTTTCGGGTCTGTTCGGCAGTGTAAGTTACTTTCTCTGGATCTAATGCAAAGCTGAATGCTTCATAATAAGCGTTCCCTGCTTTTTCCGCTAGTCCCAGGTCTGACTGCTTATCAGCTGCCAAACTAAGATAATATCCTGCACTATCGTACTTCCCAAGTTCCTGATAGATCGCAGCAATTTCTTCCGAAGAAGATTTCAATTCTTCATTCGAAGAATTTTCAGCTATCTGAAGCTTCAGCGTATTTATCTGTAACCTCTGATCAGGACTTAACTCAGCCTCATGCATTGCTACTGGATCGGTGGACGAAGGTGAGTTGGATTCATTTTCCTGAGAAACTGAATCTGCCTTACTTTCATTGTCCACGACCACACTAGGTAGGACATACAATCCTGCGATTGCGATGATCCCTATTGCAATAAGTATGAGTTGAGATCTTTTCATGTCAAAAACTCTTCAGGTTTAATCCTGAGGAGCTAATTCCTTGATTTTTTTACTGTTTTTGATCTTCTCTACAAACACCTTTGAAGGCTTGAAAGCCGGGATATAGTGCTCGTCGATGACGATCGCTGTGTTTTTGGAGATGTTTCGGGCGATTTTTTTAGCTCTCTTCTTATTGATGAAGCTACCAAATCCTCTCACGTAGATATTGTCTCCATCGGCCATTGAATCCTTCACTACTTTGAAGAATGCCTCGATGGCTTGTGTAACATCATCCTTTTGGATGCCTGTTTTGTCCGAAATCTTAGTGATTACTTCTGCTTTAGTCACTGTAATATTAATTTAGAAATTACGAAATAAGCTTAACGACCTATTAACCAAGTGTTTTTGGGACTGCAAATGTACGAGAACCATTGCAATTAAAAAACATATTCACAAAAATTAGCTTGATTTGTATGATAGATAATAATTGACTATGGATCATAACACCACTGAATATCAGGCTTTTTCGTATCAAATACTAACTTGGTATCGAGAAAATCCAAGAGATTTACCTTGGAGAGGAACGCTTGATCCTTACAAAATTTGGCTCTCTGAGATTATTCTTCAGCAAACTCGGGTGGCTCAGGGGTTACCTTATTATTATGCTTTTGTGGATGCTTACCCCACAATCAAAGATCTTGCCATGGCACAAGAAGAAGAAGTCCTAAGACTATGGCAGGGACTGGGGTATTACAGCCGGGCTAGAAATCTCCATGCTTGCGCAAAAAGTATCTGGTTTGAAATGAATGGAGAGTTTCCTATGACTTACGATGAACTCATCAAACTAAAAGGAGTCGGAAGCTACACCGCATCTGCAATTGCAAGTTTTGCCTATGGTGAAGTAAAAGCAGTAGTGGACGGCAATGTCTTTCGGGTGCTGGCGCGATACTTTGGGATCGAGACCGACATAGCAAGTTCTAAAGCTAAGAAAGAATTTGAAGCGCTAGCGAACCAAATTATCCCAAAAGACCAACCCGGAGAATATAACCAAGCGATGATGGATTTTGGAGCGAGACTATGTACACCCAAAAACCCAAGCTGTGATACATGTCCCTTAAAGGAATCATGCTTTGCATTATCACATAATATGGCGTCAGATCTCCCTGTAAAGATCAATAAAGTGAAAATTAAGGAAAGGCATTTCCATTACTATGTCATTAAGTGCGGGAGCAACTGGGTTTGGAAAAAACGATCTTCCGGAGATATCTGGGAAGGATTATTTGACTTCCCTCAAGAAGAATCAAGTTTGGATACTCAATCCCAAATTATTGACATACCCTCTTCTTCAAAGGAAAAAATTCATCCTTTCCCGAAAAATTACAGACACATTCTGTCACATCAACGGCTTAATGCAGTTTTTTCAGAGGTAGAAATTGAAGAAGAAAATTTGGATAAACTTGAGGACTGGTGCGAAAAAGAGGGTTTTATGTTGGTAGCTGAGGACAAAATCGAATATCTAGCCAAACCAAAGTTGATCGTAAACTTTTTGAACGATCAAGGGATTTGAGTACCTTCCAGTATTAGACTTTTTTAACCTTAAATTTAACTAACTATGGCAGGAGTAAATAAAGTAATCTTAGTAGGAAATCTTGGGGCTGACCCAGAAGTAAAGTATTTGGAAGGAGACAATACAGTAGCAAATCTGCGGCTTGCAACTACTGAAGCTTACAAAAACAGAAACGGTGAGCGTGTGGAGCAAACAGAGTGGCACGACCTAGAAATGTGGGGGGCACAAGCAAAAATAGCAGAGCAATACCTTAAAAAAGGAAGCCAGATCTACGTAGAAGGAAAAATTAAAACAGATAGCTGGCAGGATGAGCAAGGTCAAAATCGCTATCGAACCAAAATCCGAGTACTAAGTTTTACTATGCTTGGCAGTAAACCAGATGGAGCTGGTAGCTCTGGCTCTCCTCAACAATCCACCCAACAAAGGCCGGCATCGGCAGCACCTACTTCAGCGCCTAAAGCACAAGAAATGGTTTCAGATACAGAAGATGATGATCTCCCATTTTAATAATCTATTCCCCTGGAAGCTATTTTCAGGGGAATTTTTTAATTTTGCATTAACCTTTGCGGTTTAATACATGGACGATCCCTACCCGAGTTACCATTTACTCGCTCAGATTAACGTACCCTCGGTAAGTTACCTGATTCTAAATGGGTTGTTTTTTATACTATTACTTATAGGCTCTGCCCTAGTTTCTGGTTCAGAGGTAGCTTTTTTTTCTCTAACCAGCGAAGACTTAGGAAATATAGAGGAGGAGAATACAGCTCACGGCAAAAAAGTGATCAGCCTAGTAGAAGCACCAAAAAGCCTCTTGAGCACCATCCTAATTCTCAATAACCTCATCAATATTGGGATAGTGACGCTGACCACTTTTGTAGCATGGACCATGTTCGGGAAAAATGCAACAGGAATAATTATAATCCTAGTTCAAACAATCGGAGTAACCTTCGCAATTGTATTCTTTGGAGAGATCGTCCCAAAAGTCTATGCTAATAAAGCAAAGGTGGAATTTAGTCTCATAATGGCTCCAACTATTAGCTTTTTCTCTACCATTCTGAAACCATTTTCCTTGTTTTTGATGGCTTTTAGCAACCTGCTCGAAAAGCGTATTGAAAAGAAAGGGTATTCACTTTCTGTAAATGAGTTGAATCAAGCTTTGGAATTGACTACAGAAGATGCTCCAAATGAAGAACGGGAGATTCTGCGTGGAATCGTAAACTTCGGCACACTCACTGTAAAACAAGTCATGCAAAGCCGTATGGACATCACTGCAGTTGATATGGCGATAGACTTCCATGAGCTGATGGACAAAATCAACAAAAGCGGATATTCTAGAATCCCTGTGTATGCAGAAACTATAGATAATATTGAAGGCATACTTTATATCAAAGACCTTCTCCCATTCATAGAGAGAGATGAAGATTTTGCTTGGAATGAGCTGATCCGAAAGAGCTTCTTTGTGCCTGAAAACAAAAAAGTAGACACCTTACTGAAGGACTTCCAATTAAAACGAGTCCATATGGCCATCGTGGTGGATGAGTATGGCGGAACTTCGGGGCTGGTCACTCTGGAAGATTTGATTGAAGAGATCATCGGGGAAATCAATGATGAGTTTGACGATCATGACGACATCTTCTTCCAAGAGCTTGATCCTTCTACCTTTATCTTTGAAGGCAAGGTCTCTCTGAATGATTTCTGCAAAAAGCTAGATTTGGACGGCCAGTTATTTGAAGATGTGAAAGGCGAAAGTGAATCACTCGGAGGATTGCTCTTGGAACTTAATTCCAAGTTACCTAAGAATGGTACCAAGATCAAGTTTGAAGATTTCGAGTTCACAATCTTGGCAGTAGATGCCCGAAAAATCAAAAAAGTGAAGGTTCATATCAATTCATTGGACAAGGATTCGCTTGGACCCCATACCGATTGAAAAACAACTAATTACATTATTTTTAGTTTCGTTTATTTTTCAGAATAATATTCTTTACACTATGCACTAAGCAGTGATTAGCAGATTATTTACTAAAATTGGCGAAAAATAATTTTATTTTTTTTTAGTGATATTTATTAATAGCTGGAAATCAAAATTTTTTCAATATTTATCTCATAACATAATGAAAAAGCACCCTATTTCTTCAAATACTGCTAAATTTTTCACCTTGATGCTTAGATTTTGATAGCAAAAAGCTAATTGCCAAAATATCAAAAAAGTCAAAATCCATAAATAATAAGGCACTAAAGCAGCCGTTTTATTGCCGTAATTTTAATAGGACAATTTTTTTCTGTAATTTTTGGAAATTTTGAACCTAATAAATTCTATAAAAATGCAAGAAGGTTTGTATCGATCGGAGTTTGAGCATGACTCCTGCGGTATAGGTGCGGTTGTCGATCTGAGTGCAGTTCCCTCACATGAGACGATTAGCGATGCCTTATATATGCTAAGCAATATGGAGCACCGAGGTGGTCGTGGATCTGATCCTAAGACTGGGGATGGCGCTGGCATATTAATTCAGGTACCACATCAGTTCCTTAAGGATATTACTGCGCGTACAGAGGTCTCACTTCCCGAAGCTGGATCTTATGGTGTGGGTATGACTTTCTTCCCTAAGAATAAGCAGTTATTCCACCGATCAAAAGAGCTTCTCAATCAGCTGATTGAAGAGCTTGATTTTGAATTGATCGGCTATAGATCTGTACCTGTGGACGAAACTGTACCAGGCTCTGGAGCGCTGGAAGTAATGCCGAATATTGAGCAGCTTTTTGTCAAGCATAAAAAGGGGCTTACCGGAATTGAATTGGAGCGTAAGCTCTATATATTAAGAAACTACTCTACATCTGAAATCAACACCAAGATTCCGGGGGTGAATCAGTCATTCTATTTCGCAAGTTTAAGTAGTCAGACACTTATATATAAGGGTCAGTTAAGAACTGACCAGGTTTTGGCTTTTTACAAAGACCTTCAGAACTCCAGAATTGAGTCTGCCTTTGCGATAGTTCATTCCCGATTCTCTACTAATACATTTCCAAACTGGAGACTAGCTCAGCCATTCCGCTTCCTTTCTCACAATGGTGAGATCAATACGATCAAGGGAAATCTGAATAAGATGAAGTCGAAGGAAAACCTCATGAAATCGAAATATTTCACAGATGAGGAGCTTTCCAGGTTGATGCCTATTACCGATAAACAAAAGTCGGATTCAGCCAACCTTGATGCAATGGTGGAACTGCTCACATTAAGTGGTAGATCCTTGCCGCATGCCATGATGATGCTCGTGCCAGAAGCCTGGCAGGATAATGAAGTCATGGATCGCGACAGAAAATCATTCTATAAATTCCACGCATCACTAGTTGAGCCATGGGATGGACCTGCAGCCTTACTATTTACCGATGGAAAATCTGTGGGAGCTACATTGGATAGAAACGGACTTCGTCCACTTAGATATTTTATAACTAAGGATAATAGACTTATTCTTTCCTCTGAAGCTGGGGCTTTACCTATACGGGAGGCTACTATCATCGAAAAAGGCAGAATTAGTCCAGGAAGAATGATATGGGCTGATTTGGAAAAAGGTCGGGTATTATTTGATGAGGAAGTAAAAGGAGAGATTTGCCGTAAACAGCCCTATGAACAGTGGGTAGCGGATCAGCGAATCAAACTTCGTCTAGAGGATGCGCCGAAAACGCTGACTCATCCTTATTCTACTGAGAATATTAAAAAACAACAAACGATATTTGGATATACTTCTGAGGAACTGAAAGTGGTATTGAGCCCTATGGGCGATACTGCCTATGAAGCAATCGGCTCTATGGGAGCAGATACTCCTCTTGCAGTACTATCCAAAGAAAGCCAGCATATTTCCAATTACTTCAAGCAGCTATTTGCGCAAGTAAGTAATCCGCCGATTGACCCTATCCGTGAACGATTGGTGATGTCCCTTTTCACACGTCTAGGTGTAGGGCAAAACATTTTGGAAGAAAGTCCAAAGCATACCCGTCAAATCCATATTTCACAGCCAGTTCTTCTGAATGAAGACTTGGAAAAAGTCAAAAATATGGAAGGGCAAGGTTATAGATGTGCTACACTTCCGAGTCTTTTCCTAGCAGACCATAAGTCAGGAAGACTTTTGGAAGCGCTGGACAAGCTTTGCAATGAAGCGGAAAAAGCCATCAGTGAAGGGAAAAATATCATTATTATTTCTGATCGCAACAGCACAAAAGAATATGCACCTATTCCATCTCTATTGGCGATCGGAGCAGTGCATCATCACTTAGTCAAAAAGAAAATAAGAACGAGTGCAGGCTTAGTACTGGAATCTGGAGATATCCGCGAGACACATCATTTCGCAACTGCAATTGGTTACGGAGCATCGGCAATCAACCCTTACATGGCATTGGAATCACTGCTTGACTTGTATGAAAAAGGGGAGCTACAAAATCCCAAAAACCAAAAGAAACTATTCTCAAACTATCAATCTGCGATAGGAAAAGGACTGCTAAAAGTTCTTTCTAAAATGGGTATTAGTACGCTTCAGTCGTATCAAAGTGCTCAGATTTTCGAAGCGATAGGCTTAGGCCCGGAAGTTATTGACAGATGTTTCAAAGGCACCATTTCTAGAATCTCGGGTATTTCTTTTGACGAGTTAGCAGAAGAAGTATTGATTCGCCATAGAGCTGCCTACGAAACTGAAACACCTATTCTTGAGCAAGGAGGAGTGTACCAATGGAAAAGAAGAGGTGAAAAACACTTATTCAATCCTGAAACGATCCATTTACTTCAAAAATCAACCCGTTTGAATGACTTTGGACTGTATAAGAAATTTGCATCCAAAATCAACGAACAAAGCAAAGACGCCTTGACTTTGAGAGGCTTATTTGAATTCAAAAAGCGAATTACAGTTCCAATAGAAGAAGTTGAGCCAGCTTCTTCCATCATGCGAAGATTTGCTACTGGGGCGATGTCATTTGGATCGATCTCACATGAAGCACACTCTACTTTGGCGATAGCCATGAACCGAATGGGTGCTAAGAGTAACTCTGGAGAAGGAGGAGAAGATGAGGTTCGATTTGCCAAAAAAGAAAATGGGGACTGGGAGCGCTCAGCCATCAAGCAGGTAGCCTCAGGTCGATTTGGAGTGACTAGCAATTACCTAGCTAATGCAGCAGAACTTCAAATCAAAATGGCGCAAGGAGCAAAACCTGGAGAAGGTGGACAGCTTCCTGGACATAAAGTAGATGATTGGATAGGTAGAGTAAGACATTCCACTCCTGGAGTAGGATTGATCTCTCCTCCTCCCCACCACGATATATATTCTATCGAAGATTTGGCTCAGCTGATTTTTGATTTGAAAAATGCGAATAGAAAAGCAAGAATCAACGTGAAGCTAGTGTCTCAAGCTGGAGTAGGTACTGTAGCAGCAGGAGTGGCAAAAGCGATGGCTGATGTGATCCTAATCTCAGGCGCAGACGGTGGTACTGGAGCATCTCCATTGAGTTCTATCCGTCATGCAGGATTGCCATGGGAACTTGGCCTTTCTGAAGCGCATCAAACTTTGGTTAAGAACAACCTTCGTAGCCGTGTAGTACTTCAGACTGATGGACAGCTTAGAACTGGACGTGATCTTGCGATTGCGACACTTTTGGGTGCTGAAGAGTGGGGAATTTCCACTGCCGCTTTGGTGGTAGAAGGATGTATTATGATGAGAAAATGCCACCTGAACACTTGTCCAGTAGGTATTGCGACTCAAAATCCAGACTTAAGAAAACTATTTACCGGTGACCCGGATCACGTGGTGAATTACTTCCAATTCCTTGTTCAAGATCTGAGAGAAATAATGGCATCACTTGGATTCCGTACCGTAGATGAAATGGTGGGGCAAAGTAATGTCCTTCAGTCTACTGGTCATTTGAATCACTGGAAGTGGGATAAAGTGGACTTGAGCCCTATTTTCCACAAGGTGGAAGTTCCAGATCACGTAGGCATTCACAAGCAAATCGATCAGGAATTCGAACTGAAAAGAGTGTTGGATCGCCAATTGATCAAAGCTGCGCATCCTTCCCTAGAGCAAGCTATGTCATCATCTGGGAGCTTCCAGATCAAAAATACAGACAGATCGGTGGGAGCAATGCTTTCCAATGAGATTTCCAAAATATACGGTAGCCCAGGGTTACCTGAGGACACAATCAACTTCAAATTTACCGGTTCTGCAGGTCAGACTTTCGGAGGATTCCTTACCAAGGGAGTCAACTTTGAACTTGAAGGAGAAGCAAATGATTACTTCGGTAAAGGTCTTTCTGGAGGAAAACTGATCATATATCCTAGCAGGAACGCCAAATTCGTTCATGAAGAGAATATTATCATCGGTAACGTAGCTTTCTACGGAGCCACTTCTGGGGAAGCATATATTAATGGAAAAGGCGGCGAGCGATTCTGTGTTAGAAACTCGGGAGTACAAACGGTAGTGGAAGGAATCGGCGACCACGGTTGTGAATATATGACTGGTGGATTGGTAGTAAACCTTGGAGAAATAGGCAGAAACTTCGCTGCAGGTATGAGTGGCGGAATAGCTTATATTCTCAAAGAATATATTACTGAAATCAATCCAGAATTGGTAGATATAGATATTCTGGAAGATGAGGATTTCAACACGATCAAGACATTCCTCAAAAGACACGTGAAACTGACCAAGTCAGGTCTAGGAACTAAATTTCTTGAAGATTGGGATAAATCCAAAGAGAAATTCATTAAGGTAATACCTAGAGATTACAAGGCAGTTTTAGAAAAAAGAGCATTAGAACAATCAAAATCATTGGCGTAAAATGGGAGCGAAAGAAGGATTTATTCAATTCAAAAGAGAAACCCCGGTTACCCGTGACGCGAAAGCAAGAATAGGTGACTACAAGGAAATATATGAGCCATTTACAGGCGAAAAATTAAATAATCAGGCCGCACGATGCATGGATTGCGGTGTACCGTTTTGTCATAGTGGATGTCCACTCGGTAATATAATTCCAGATTTCAACGACGCGGTTTATAATAACGAGTGGGAGCAAGCCATCAAAATATTACGTAGTACAAACAATTTCCCTGAATTCACCGGGAGAATTTGTCCTGCGCCATGTGAGGCTAGCTGTGTACTAGGTATCAATAAAGATCCAGTTGCGATCGAATTAATCGAAAAAAACATCGCAGAAAAAGCTTATGAACTAGGGCTTATCAAAGCAAACCCTCCAAAAACACGGACAGGTAAGCATGTGGCCGTGATTGGCTCAGGCCCTGCCGGGCTAGCCGCTGCAGATCAGCTTAATCAGGCAGGTCATGAGGTGACTCTTTTCGAAAAAGATTCCAAGCCTGGAGGTTTACTTCGCTTTGGTATCCCGGATTTCAAGTTAGAAAAATGGGTGATTGATCGCCGAATTGAATTCATGAAGCAAGAAGGAGTGATATTCTCTTGCGACACAGAAGTTGGCTTCAATATCAAAGCAGAAAACATCCTCAAAAACTTCGATGCTGTTGTACTTTCTACAGGAGCTGGACAACCTAGAGGGTTGAATATTAAAGGTTCAGAAGCAAAAGGTGTTCATTTTGCTATGGAATTCCTAGGTCAACAAAACAAGGTAGTATCTGGTGAGATCAAGGAAAATCCAATCTCAGCAAAAGGAAAACATGTTATTGTAATTGGTGGTGGTGATACAGGAAGTGATTGTATTGGCACATCCAATAGACATGGAGCCGCGTCCATTACCCAACTTGAGTTGCTACCAAAGCCTCCTCAACAGCGAAACACACTAAATCCATGGCCAGAATGGCCTATGACCCTTAGAACTTCCAGTTCACATGAGGAAGGTGCTGAACGTGTATTCTCCATATTGACCAAAGAGTTTGTAGTGGGCGAGGATGGCCAAGTGACAGGATTAACCCTAGTTGATCTGGAGTGGGTACATAAAGATGGGCGAATGATCTTTGAAGAAATTGGCGGCACAGAACGAACTGTTCCGTGTGATCTGGCATTTTTGGCTATTGGCTACACAGGGCCTGCTCAAAATGGTTTGCTTGAGTCATTCCGTGTAGACACAATGGAAAATACACTTCCAAAGTCTAAAAATTATCAAAGTACTAATTCAAAAGTATTCCTAGCTGGAGATATGCGCAGAGGACAATCTTTGGTTGTGTGGGCTATTTCCGAAGGCAGAGAGGCTGCTGTGAAAGTGGATGAGTTCCTTATGGGCGAATCTAATCTTCCTCAGAAAGACGAATCTTTCTTCCAAGTGGAAGAGCATATTGTAGAATAACTTAGAACTATTACATTCTTCTGAAAGAGTCATAAAACTAAGAAGCCTTCCGCATGCGGAAGGCTTCCTTATTTTTTAACCCGGACTATGCATTAGGATTCGTAGCGAGGGTTCAAACTGCAAGGAAATCAGTCACTTTGGAGATCGAGTCGTCCCGTACGTACGGGGCGGTGAGCCTGCCTGCCGGCAAAGGCAGGAGCGAAAAGTGAAGCATAGCGACTGATTTTGAGGCGGTTTGAAGCCGTAGTAGATTTGTTAATGCATAATTCCATCTAACTTCTCCTGCAGTTAGCCGCTCTACGTTACTTTTCGCAAGTCTTAGAATGCGGGTTTAATTATCACCAGACTTTCTTCCCTTACGAGGATCCCCTTCTATCTGCGCATTAGGCCTGCCTCGTCTACGGTCATTCATTCTCTCAGCTTTAATTTCAGTCCATTTTGTTCTTTGCTCCTCTGTTAAGACAGCCTGTATTTTAGCGTCTTGCTCTTTAAGCTCTGCTCTTCTGGCTTCCATTGCTGCTTTTCTAGCTTCCATCTCGGCTTTTCTCTCAGCCATTTCAGCCTCATTTTTTTTAGCATACTCCAGATTGATATCTAAGATTTGCTTCTTTTGAGCGTCAGTTAGCGCAAGCTCCTCAGCCATTCGCTCTGTATTTTTTTGGGCTCTTTCTTCTGGACTTGGTCTTTCTCCTCCTTTATTCTGGGCAATTGTGCTTAAGCTGATCATTACCATCATACCTGTTGCGAAAATCCATTTGTTCATGTTTTCTGTTGTTTAGTTACATGAATTAGACCCCGCTTGACTGCATCAGTTTAATCAATCTTAAAATAGATTTTGTTAACAAATCTAAAGAGCCTATTTCTCCTCTGTCAGTTCCTTCCGCTCACTAGCTCTCACTACCTTAGGTTTGATCAGTAGTCTCAGGCTAGGATCAAAACTTAGGTAGTTCCAGGACCAATCCAGAAAAATAAAGACTTTATTTTTGACACCAAGAATTGCCATCAAGTGAACAAATAGCCATGTGAGCCAGGCTAAGACCCCCTGGAATTTGATAAAAGGTAAATCAACCACTGCAAGCTTTCTACCTACTGTAGCCATAGATCCTAAGTCCTTATAGCTGAAAACCTTCTTGTCTTTACCTTCTTCAATTTTTTGAAGATTGTGAGCAAGGCAAACTGCCTGTTGAATTGCTACTTGTGCAACTTGTGGATGCCCCTTGGGATAAGTCTCCTGAGTCATCAGACTGATGTCCCCAAGTGCATAAACACTAGGGCATCCTTTAATTTCTGAATAGTCATCCACGAAAATTCTTCCATTTGGCGCATAATTATCAGGCTCAAGCCCTCCTATCCTGTTTGGCTTAATTCCGGCAGCCCAAAGCAAGGTCTGGGTCTGAATTACCCCCTTATCTGCTAGTATTACCTCATTGCCATTGTAATCTTTTACCATGGTCTTTAGCATCACTTCCACACCAAGATCCTGAAGGTATTTCAATGCGCTTTCCTTAGACTCTTTGGACATGGAACTTAGCAATTCTGGACCGGCCTCGATGAGTACAATCTTCATATTGTGAAAATTCAACTCAGGATAATCCTTTGGCAACACAGTATTTCTCAAATCCGCCATTGCACCAGCTAGCTCCACACCAGTAGGGCCTCCACCCACGATTACCACATTCATAAGAGATTTGCGGTCTTCAGCTTTCTCGATATTAATGGCACGCTCGTAGTTAGAAATTATCTTATTTCGGATATAAAGTGCCTCAGCTACCGTTTTCATAGGAGAAGCAGATTCTTCTATGCTTTTAGAGCCAAAATAATTGGTATCTGCACCCATCGCCATCACTAGATAGGTATAATCTATATAGCCCATATCTGTATAGAGGCGCTTGATTTTGGGGTCAAAGTGATCTACTTCAGCCATTCGGAAAGTGACATTTTTAGATCCGTGGAAAATTTTGCGAAGCGGAAATGAAATAGCACTAGGCTCTAGCCCAGCTGTAGCAACCTGATAAAAGAGCGGTTGAAACTGATGATAATTATGTTTATCCAATAAAATTACCTGAAACTGCTTATTCATCAACTTCATAGCAAGTTTCAAGCCTCCAAAGCCAGCTCCAACGATTACTACTTTAGGTAAATCAGATTTAGGAATATTTGGCAGTGGATGATATAGAATATCCGACATTGTAAAAGTGTTTTTAGTGCTTACGGTTTACAAGCTATTCTGGGCAGATTTCTACGGGGAAATTACCAAATCTTTGCTTGGAACTATTCATTTTTCAGCCCAAACGAAAAGAATTGTTAATTTTACCACGTTAATATTTATAACCATGGGAAGAGCATTTGAATTCAGAAAAGAGAGAAAATTCAAGCGTTGGGACAAAATGTCCAAAGTTTTTACGCGTCTAGGAAAAGAAATCGTCATGGCAGTGAAATCGGGAGGCCCCGACCCCGCTTCAAATCCTAGGCTTCGTACAATAATCCAAAATGCCAAGGGTGCCCAAATGCCCAAGGATAGAATAGAAGCTGCGATCAAACGTGCCTCTAATAAGGACGAGAAAGATTACGAGGAGGTAGTTTATGAAGGTTATGGTCCTTTTGGAATTGCCGTAATAGTTGAAACCTCTACAGACAATATCAACAGAACTGTTGCGAATGTGAGGAGCTATTTCTCTAAAGCTGGCGGATCATTGGGAACTTCTGGCTCAGTGGTCTTTATGTTTGACAGGAAAGCAGTATTCCGCTTCGCAAAAGCTGACTTTGACTTGGAGGAATTAGAGTTTGAGTTAATTGATTTCGGATTAGTTGATATCGATGAGAATGAAGGCGAAATTTTCGTTTACACCGAGTTTGAGGACTTCGGAACTATGCAAAAAATACTTGAAGAAAAGAATATAGACTTAATCAGCGCAGATTTTCAGCGCTTCCCATCTACACTTACCGAGCTCGACGAAGAGCAAGAAGAGATTATCAATAAGATGATCGAAAAAATGGAAGAGGATGATGACGTAAATCAAATTTTCACAAACATGGCCTAGGCATCCGCCTAGGTTTTTTTATTCTATGAATTTCCCAAAAAGAGAAAATTTCAAGGCTTCAGAAAAGCCATTAGTAATCGTTGGTAGTAAAAACCCTGTAAAAGTCTCTTGTACCGAGTCAGCTTTTACAGATGCATTTTCTAAAGGGTTTATTGTAAATGGCATCACTGCAGCTTCGCAGGTGCCTGATCAACCAAAAGGCGATGAAGAAACTTATCTAGGAGCTAGAAACCGTGTGATCAACTCCAAAAAAACTTTCCCAGAAGCAAATTATTGGGTTGGAATAGAAGGTGGTATTGGAGAAGACGCACGCGGCATGTATGCTTTTGCCTGGATCTATATAGAGGATAAATCAGGATTACATGGCAAAGCAAAGACAGGGACATTTTATCTTCCTGAAGCTATCACCACATTAATTCACAAGGGAATGGAACTTGGTGAAGCAGATGACCAATTTTTCTCACAAGAAAATTCCAAACAAAGTGGAGGTTCCGTTGGAATCCTCACACATGGTGTAATTACTAGACAAACCTATTATAATCAAGCGATTACACTAGCTCTAATTCCCTTTTTAAATAAAGAGTTATTTTAAAGCGAATGATTTTTGCGATTTTTTTACATAAGTCTGTTTTATTCGAAAAAATTTTGACTATTATTGAATAATTGAAAATAAAACCTTTGATTTATCCAAAAGACATGGAATATTCCAAATGTCTGTAATAAATCAATAGTAGTAAAAGTTGCTTAAATCACCCCTATCATTAAGTAGCTGTAGACCTCTCTCATGAGAGGTCTATTTTTTTAAATTCTTCACGAAATTATTCAAAGCTACTCTCCAATTTGGATCAGCATCCCATTCAGGGCCAATATAAAGTTCGTCTCGAACCAAAAGTTTGATGTAATATTTTACCACTATACGAGAAGCTGAAGAATCTGTCTTTGGCTCAAGCCCCATACTTCTCATCAAATCCGCCTCTCTTCCCTCCACTTTCATTAAAAGAAATTGCACTCTGTCTCGAATCAATTCCTCCTCAGATTTTGCCTCTGTTAGCCACTCTATCTGATACGGATACTCTTGCTTCAATACTTGCTCTATTCCAGCTTTCTGGGCAGCCTGCTCCGCCAAGATCCCTTCCAGAGACTTCCCATACATATCGTATCTAAAAAAGCTAAGTAATCCTGTTTCAGCAGATGAGCCCTCAATCGGAATTCCCAATTTGAATGCATCAAGATTTAAAGGATTACTAGCTAAAAATTTTTGACTTGAAGAAGTTTCTGTGGTACTGATTGTAAGAAACTCTGGCACATCCAACACCAATAAATTATGCGATTCTTGGTTCTCACCTATCAATCCAAACTGACTAGTCGCAGCTCCAATATCTTCAGCACTTACTCCAAACAAGGCTGTACTAGGTATAATTTTTTCGTCCCCCGAGAAAGGGCCGACATGAATACTCATCAGATTTTTCTGCCGTGTTACTAAAATAACATTTTTAATAAGTCGTTTCCGAAAATTGTTAGCGTAATCCGCCTGAACCGCCTCTGAAAGTGCCACTTTTTCCAATTCAAAATATGCCACAGGATCACCGCCAGCCTTTACTAACGAATTATGTACACTATCAGCCACTTCTCTCCAAGTCATCACCGGCCTAGCACCAGGATCTATTGAAACAAAAACCACTGATTTCCCATCAAAAAATGACTGAGGTAAGCTCCCCTGAGCTGAAACAAGTTGAAAACTTATTGAAAGAATAAAAATAAGTAAGATATTATATTTCATGAATTCAGAGGTGCGATCCATTAAGCTTATTAGTTTTACCAAAATATATAACGCAAAATACTTTCCTTAATGCAACTCACAATCAAAAATGCTCTAAGTTGTTTATTCTTTTTACTAATTATTCAAGCTAATGGGCAAAGTATTGCTAGCAAGAGCCTTCTTGCAAATATTGAGTATTTGTCATCTGATGAGCTAAAAGGGCGAAAAACAGGCAGTGAAGGAAATGCTAAAGCGCGATCTTATATACTGGATCAATTTAAAAGCATTGGGCTACAAACACAATATTCTGATTATAAGCAGAGCTTCAGTTTTGAAAATAGAAGAGAAAACAAGAACTATGAAGAAGCTGTAAATATTGTAGGGTTTGTAGCTGGAAGTGAATCGAAAAAATTGATTGTAATTACCGCCCACTACGATCACGTAGGCATAGGCAGACCAAATGCTGAAGGTGACTCTATTTATAACGGTGCGGATGACAATGCTTCGGGTACGGCTGCGCTGATCGAACTGGCAAAATATTTTAAGAAAAATAGACCCAAGCATTCTATGATTTTTGCGGCTTTGGATGGCGAAGAGATGGGGTTGCAAGGTGCTAAAGCATTGGTAAAAGACTTTCCATTTGCCTTGGATCAAATTGTCTTAAACATCAATATGGATATGATCTCCAGAAATGAAAATGGAGAATTATATGCTTCAGGCACGTATTATTACCCCAGCTTTAAGACCATTTTAGAAAGCATCTCGGCAGGTGCTACTCCAAAATTAATGTTCGGACACGATAAACCTAATACCGGACGAGACAATTGGACCCAGTCTTCGGATCACGGCCCTTTCTTCGAAGCCCAAGTTCCTCATATCTATTTTGGCGTAGAAGATCATCCTGATTATCACAAGCCAAGCGATTCTTTTGAAAATATTGATGAGCAATTTTATATCAATGCGGTCAATCTTATCTTGAAATGTACCTTGGCATTGGATTCAGAATTACACAAAGACTGAGACTTCTCCTTTTCATTGATTCACATCTTACTTACATTAGACTTTAAAGCACGCTACTAACGCGAAATTTTGGCTAAAACAGACTTGATCACCAGGCTCTTGATATGGAGGCTCAGGAATATGAGCAACCAGACCTTTATCCTAATTCTTAGCGGGATAATAGGGGTGCTATCTGGGCTAGCCGCGGTAATTCTAAAACAAGGCGTGCATGCTATCCAGCATTTTCTTACAGAAGGATTCTATAAAGAGTATGCTAATTTTCTTTATATCATTTACCCACTCATCGGTATTTCTGCTGCTTATATGTTGGGTAAATTCATTTTCAAAGATGGTGGTGGCCACGGAATTCCAGATATACTATTTACTATTTCCAAGAAGCAAAGCATCATTGCACGAGTAAAGACTTATAGCCGTGTGTTTACCTCTGCCATTACAGTGGGTTTTGGTGGATCGGTTGGCCTTGAGGCTCCTATGTTAGTAACTGGTTCAGCTATTGGATCAAATGTAGGCTCCCTAGTGCATTTGAATGCTAAAAAACGTACCCTATTGATAGGCTGCGGTGCAGCTGCAGCGATTTCTTCCATATTTGGTGCGCCTATTGGCGGAGTAATTTTTGTCATCGAAGTAATTCTGATGGAAATAAGCACTGCAAGCTTTATCCCTCTACTGATTGCATCTGTGACAGGTTCTTTGACGTCAATGATCCTTATTGGAAAAGACTCGGTTTTCAATTTCAAACTGACAGATACCTTTCAGGCATCACATATGCCTTATTACCTACTGTTGGGAATCGCATGTGGCTTGGTTTCGGTGTATTTCAGCCACGCAGTGAGAAAAACAGAATCTCTCATGGAAGGTTTAGAAAGCCAAGCATTGAGAATACTTTATGGTGGAGCTATTTTGGGAATCATGGTTTTCTTCCTGCCGCCGATCTATGGTGAAGGGTATGACACGCTCAATACATTGATAGATGGAAATTCGAGTCAATTGCTTGAAAAAAGCCCTTTCTTCTCGATTATTGAGAATCCGTATCTCATCATCATTTTCCTAGCCTTTATAATCCTTATTAAGCCGATTGCAGCAGCAGTTACACTTGGTGCTGGTGGCAGTGGGGGGATATTTGCACCGTCGTTATATGTAGGGGGAATTTTAGGATTTCTATTCGCTTACTCTAGCAATCTTTTCAATTTTACAATTCCATTACCCCTTGCTCACTTCACTTTGGTAGCCATGTGCGGTGTAATGGCTGGTACTCAACACGCTCCACTTTCCGCTATATTCTTAATAGCAGAAATCACCGGAGGATATGAGCTGTTTGTTCCCTTGATGTTCGTATCTGCCATCTCCTATGTGACGAAAACAGCCTACCAGAAAGACAGTATCTATATGATACAACTGAAGGAAAAAGGAAGACATCTGCCAGAATCTAAAGATCAGGAGCTCTTGGAACTCATCTCAATTACCAATGTGATTGAACGAGACTTATTACCAATCCATCCTGATTCGAAATTGAAAGATCTGATAAGTCTGGTGAAAATATCTAAGCGCAATATTTTCCCGGTAGTAGATGAACATAAAGCTTTGCGAGGGATAGTAACCTTAGATGATATTCGGGACATCATGTTTGATCGGGAAAAGCAGGATAGTCTTCTGATAAAAGAGCTCATGCATAGTCCTCCAGAAATCCTATTGGCTACTGAAAATATGCAAAAAGCAATGGAAAAATTTGAACTATCCGGCGCCTGGAACCTCCCTGTAATCGAAGATGGCAGATATTTGGGTTTTGTTTCCAAGTCCAGAATCTTCAATGCTTATCGAAAACGCCTTATCAAACAAAAGCAAGATTAATCGAAAAAAGAATAATATTTGGAAGAGGAATTTATCCACTTTTTTGCACATTCTTTTTCAATACTTTTTTTAAGTTAGGCTTCTTTATCCACAAAATTACCTTTAAAAATTACCCCGTAAACTTCTGTTTTACTGATAGTTAGGGGATCAATGTTAATAAGTGTGGATAAATTATCGAAAATGTGGATAAAAAAGACTTGCATTTTTTAAACCGCAAATGGAGCTCATAGACAAGGATTTTGAAGATGCTAATTAATGATGATTAAATGCAAAAATTGGGTTTCAAAATGTACAGTTCCGCTCAGTTCTAAAAGAAAATTTTGTATTCCTGTATTGGTGACTTAATAAAAGTGAAATAAATGGCTGAGATACTAGAGTTTTTAATTGTACTCTAATTTTAACATTAAATAATCCAATTTTAACAGCACAAATCCAAACGCTAAATACCCATTCCAATTGGGGCGAGATTGTTCATCTGTCTGAGAATCCAGCTTTGCCGACCAATGATGTAGGAAGTTGGTTTGGCTGGTGACCATCGCCGTGGATTAGGGAGAACTGCAGCTATCATGGCTGCCTGGTTACGATTGAGCTTGGAGGCAGGTTTATTATAAAAGGTCTGGGAAGCCGCCTCTATTCCATAGATCCCGTCACCCATTTCTATCACATTTAGGTAAACTTCCATAATGCGCTCTTTCGACCAGATTAATTCCACCAATACAGTGAAATATGCCTCAAGTCCCTTTCTTATATAACTTCTAGATGGCCATAAAAAGACATTTTTAACTGTCTGCTGAGTGATAGTACTTGCTCCTTTTATCCTTTTTCCTTTTTTATTGTTTTCCCAAGCTTTTTCCATCGCTTCGATGTCAAACCCGTTATGATCTAGGAATTTCTGATCTTCCGAAGCAAAAACCGCCTGCGGCACATTCTTCGAAATTTCGCTGATTGGAACCCAGTCTTTTCGAAGTCGGACTTCTTTCTCAGGGTCAAATGCCTGCTCAAAAACCCGAATCACCATTAGAGGAGTAATGGGTACAGGGACAAAGCGATAGATTACTGTCAATCCAACTGATATAATGAAAAACCACATGGCGGCTTTCCAAATCAATCGCCAAAGCCGTCTTAAAAGTTTCATAGTAAATAATTAAACTGTAGCACTTATCTGTACAAAATGATAGAAAAAGACAGCATTCTCATCTTTAGAAATAGAATCAAGATCCTTCTCCATTGCCAAAATATCATCTTCAGAAATCAGTCCTGCATCGATCAAACCAAGGCTGGCACTTTTCATCAAAACTTTCCAATACTGCGCGATCTTATCAAGATCTTCAGGATTTCGTTGATCCAGATGAAAGCCTCCGTGAAATAATCTAATTTCTTTGTATCCAACTCTCATTAAAAGATTGCCCAAGTTCGCACCAATGTCCGGATTACCTCCCAAAGATATCTGAAGATCATTGTAATTCTTATAGTATTTTGGCAACCCTTGCAGTGGCGGGTAAAAGTAAAAGCTAGAATTGAAAACCTCTGTAAACCAAAGTTTCGAATCGGGAAGCAAATGTAGCTTAAGTCCTTCCAAAACTCGGAGCACATTAGGAATATGCTCCAAAGCCCAGCAAATGAACACCGAGTCAAATTTATCATCCAATTCAAGCTCCGTAGCATCCTGACAAACAAACCTCACCCGATTGCCTGCAAAAGCTACTTTCTGCCTTGCTCGGTCAAGTTGACTTTGAGAATAATCCACACAAGTAATCTCGAGGTCGGGAAATAGTCTTAGCAAAGTCTCTGTCTGTGCACCCACTCCTGAACCGATTTCAAGAAGCTTTTTACACCCAGAGAAATCAATACGTGGGTAAATAAGCGAACCCAACACTCCAGCCTGATCGATCAGTCGCTGCTGCTCTTCGGGAATGAATCCGTGTAGATATGCTGTCATTGCTTGGTATTTATTCTCGAAATTATTAATAAAAGAATAAATTCTTCAAGAAATCAAACTCATCAGGGATTAGACTTCTTTTTTAAGATTACCGGTTCGGAAAGCTTAGATGCTACGCTTTCCATGAAATACTTAAGGTTCCCATATTGATATGCAGGAATCAATGGAATTTTGACTTCAAATCTTGCCGTTATTTTCAACATATTATCCATCATGGTCGGTGAGTACATGAAAGTTACATACCCTCCATCAATAGTAAAACTCTCTTGCAGCGGATAATCATCGATTTCATATCCCGTTGGGATTAGTACATTTGAATTGTAGGTCTCAGCAAAAGGATATTCGAAATCAACCGGAAACACACGATATTCCTCAGGAAACGGATTTTCCGAAAATGTAGAGAACTTCAGTGGTCTGAAAGAAATCATCTCAGCGTTCTCCGACTCAGGAAATGTTAGCTCGTAACTCAGTGTGTAATAGTTTTTTTCATGCAGCGCATCATCCACTTTGAAGTTGCGGAATTCAATATCATCTTCTCCCTTGAAAAGTTTGTCGAGTGGCTCACTTTTCTTGTTTTTATAATCGACCAAATGAGCGAGATCAAGGCCTTTGTAAAAATAGTTTCTGTAAGAACTTTGCATCCAAAGTTGCCCTGATTCATTCAACCTCACCTGACTAAAATGAACAGTATTGGAATTATGTCTAATTGAAATAGGGATAAGCTTACTTTCCTTCTTTTGTAAATAAAGCCCACCAGAGACATGTTTGTCCAAATCAACATAACCAAAGGGTGCCATCCTATCGCTTAGGTCTAAAAATTGGAGAGAGCCATCAAGCTCAGTCAGAAGAAGTATTTCATCAAACTGGGTTAGGAATGGGTACTCGACTAATTCACTTCTTCCATAGCCTTTGCTTCCTATCAATACAGGATCGCATTTTATTCCTACAGATTTTAGAATCCCCATGAGCGCCAGCATCATTTCCACGGGAGTACCTACTTTGCTTTTCAACAACTGATTCAACGTTTGTTTCGGGTAAATCCAGTCTTCTCCTTCGATGAGGTAGTTATTTCTAAGATAGTAATATGCTTTCCCTGCAATTTCCTTTTGAGAACTCCCAGACAAATCGGTGTTTAAGGTTTCCTTTTCTATTGGATTACTTCGGTAAAAACCTTTATCAGAATAATAGGAAATCATATCGTCTCCCAATGCCTCCCACGTGTTCAATACCTTTTCCCACTCTACTCCTGCAGTAGATGATCGAGTTTGATATTGGGTGAGCTGAAACTCAATACGATCCACATAGTCTCTGTAATTTTTCATGAAAGGCTCTTCTTTGAGAGAATATTGATCTCTCAATGTCCAACTATAGGTGCCATTGGAATCCGTCTTCTCTACTTTGTTTGCATAGTTAGATCCCTGCCCTATTGTCCTATATCCTAAATAAGGAGACATGGTGATTTGATACTTACTGAAAAGCGTAGGAATATTATTCTGGAAAGCCCATCCATCGATAAAGGTGATATTCTTATCAGTTTTCTTATACGTATACTCTAGGATAGATCCCACCTGAACATTGGGAAATGAAATCCGCACTTCGTGGTAGCCATTATTCACCGCAACATCAAAAATGCCTTCTTTTTCTACTTTGATCTCTTCCGTTTTTGCACCCCTTACATAATTCACCGTTTGGGCTTTCACACCACTGATTTCTTCATAGCGTTTATCTCCCACATAATACCGAATGCGAACATCTGCATATTGCTTTCCTACTTCTGTCAGGATTTTCAACCGAACGAAATACGTGGTCTCAAAGACATTCCCAAAAAACTTCGATTCTCCCTGAGTCATAAGTATCACAGCAGGTGCATCTGGCTCAAAAGGTACTTCGCCCAGATAAATTTCCGTTTGATTCGCTTCTCCAAGCTTAGCTGTTTGGGAAAAAACTGCAAACGATGTCAAAAAAAGAGAGATCGAAAGTAAAGCTCTATTCATTTGTGGTTGCGGTGGTTGATTTAATGAAGAAATAAGTTTTGTTGCTAGAGGAATTAATTCGCTTTAGAAGTTCCGTTTTTTCATCTCTGGTCATTTTCTCATCCAAAGTCATCTTGATTTCTCTGACTACCCGTAGATTTCTGCCATCAAGCACAGCCTTCAAGGATAATTCAACACCCTCTTCCTTAATGATCAAGTCCTTATTTTCATTATCAGATTCCAGGGATTCTGGCAATTCTATTAGGTATTCATCAAGTTTATTTAAAGAATTATTTGTCAACATTTCTAATGAAATCTTTCCTAGAAAAGGCTTTAAAATCGTACGCTTAGCAGTATTTTGGACGAACTTCTGTATAAATCCTTCATATGCCACCTCTGCTTTCAAGAGCGAATCCTGATGATCTACCTGCAATCCATACTCTTTTATAATCAACCCTGATACAGGTGAATTGCTATTAAAAAAATCGCGCTGCTCCCGAGAATCTAAATATTGCTTGACCTCAAGCAGATTTTCAGCAAAATTACCTTGCAAACTGATTTTTGTAGTGATGGTGGCATTTCCCTGTGTATCGATTTTAACAGAATTATTGCTATGTACGGTGTTCCACGGGGCAGAATTGTAGGCAGGAGTTTTGGTCAAATACCCGCCATCTTCATTCACCACCAAAGCAAAACGATTTTTGGTGAAATCTCCTAAATAACCCGCCGGCAATGAATTGGAAGTACATTCCAACCAAACAGGGCTTTTCCCATCTTCCATTGAAACCTGTAAAATCACGTGGTTAAACTGATTTGATGGCAGGTCCTCTTCGATCTCGTCTGCGTCTTTACCAGCTAGTACTAAGGTATAATTGGATTTGATTCCGACAGTTTCCAGCATAGATTTCATAAGGTTTGTCAAGCCTTTGCAATCACCATAGGCATATTTCACCACCTCAGCAGCAGGCATTGTCTGCCACCCGCCAATTCCTAACTGAATGCTGACATATCGGTAGTTCTTCTGCAGGTATTCATAAAGAATTTCAATCTTTTGGTAATCACTTTCAGCATCAGCCACCATAGCTTGGATATTCTTCTTAAAAGCTTCCGGAAGTGTATTTCTACCGCTGTTTAGCCGATATTGCCAAGCAGCCAACCCCGACCAATCTTCCATTTTACCTTCATACTCTCCGACCTGAAATGCTACTGGAGCAAGTAGTAATCTATGATCATCCTCGACTTTCATGTTTGGTGTTTGTACTGGCAAATCTTCTTCTGTCCAAGTAATCTTCATTTTCCCATCAACCATTTTCTCCTCTCTTGTCCCCAGCAAATTAAGCTCCTTATACCGAAGTCCTAACTCAATAGGATATGTGAAAGTGAGTACAGACTTATTTAACTTTTGATTGTATCGCTGCATAGGTATCCAAGGCCTATAGTAAAAATTGTTTTTCTGTTTAGTCTCAATCTTGATATTAACTTGGATTGGGAATTTGCCACTTCTTACTTCGTAATATTTGTGTCGGTTATCATCAAAAATATTGGAGCTAGAATGGATAGATGCATCTGACATATCTCGAATTCTTGCTTTTTCAATGGTCTTCCCTGTAAGTGGATCAGCAATTTCCAGCTCAAAGTTTAAGATCTCATTAAACTTATCATAGAAAATTGAGGTGTAAGCATGAGAAAGCCCTTCTGCAGAAAGTACAGTTATTTTCTTCTCCTTTTTCGTAATTACTTCATAAGAATCCGTGACTACTATAGATGTATTCTCTGAATAAGTAGAGTATATAGAAGCTGCCTCCTTGCTTGGAATTGAGTCAGTAGTAACTTGAAACCCAAATAATAAGTGTGCAGCTACAAACAATAATAGCATATAGAAATGTGGGATAAATCGACGCAAAGTAGATGGTTTTTTTAGTAAAACTAAAACTCTATTAAAAAATAGTTTTAGTAAAAATTGCGTCTGTTTTGAGGACTTCTATTGCCATATTACCATACTATTTTACTTGCTAATTCCGTCAAAACTTCACTAATTTGGTTTTTTACAAAATAAATAACGAATGCCTCCTTTAATCATAGGTAGTTTTGAAGAGTTTGAAAAGCACAACGGACAGAGCCTAGGCACATCCGAACATTTCAAGATCACTCAGGAACAGATTAATATTTTTGCGAAAGCTACGCATGACCATCAGTGGATACACACAGATCCTACACGTGCAAAAGCTGAGGGAGCATTTGGAAATACCATCGCACACGGCTACCTCACGCTCAGTATTGTACCACATCTTTGGGAGCAAATAGTGGATGTAAGAAACCTGAAAATGATGATCAATTACGGAATTGAATCACTGAGATTTGCTAATCCCGTGCTGGTAGAAAGTGAAGTACGCTTGGTCGCAAAGCTAAAAAATGTAGCAAATCTCAGAGGAACTGTCAAAGCGGAAGTAGAAGTAAAGCTCGAAATCAAAGACCAAAAAAAACCCGCGTTCACCGGAGTTCTGATTTTCCTATACCACTTTCAGTAGGGTTTTCGAATATTGCTCTAAGAATGAGCTGTGGTTTTTGGGCAAAGTAAATCCAGATATTGAAGAGGACTTTTACACCCTTTATAAAGTGGAAATAGAATAGGGCTCTCTAATAGGATCCACTTGTAATAAAAAATAGCCAGGTGATCGCCTGGCTATTTTTTATTATTTTCTTTTGAAGGCGATAGTAGCTCCTCCCTGCTTAAGAGTCATCTCGTTCTTTTCCGGAGCAAATTCGAATATGGCCCCTACCATCGCAAATTCAAATCTGTGATCACCTTTTGCTTCCAGAGGAGCCTCTTTCTGGCCTGTCGGTTTAGCGATGAGCTTATTCCCTTCCCGTACAAAAGTAATCACTAACGGAATCTGCTCTGAAGAATATTCGCCTACATATTGATCCAATTCCTCTTCACTAAGAGAGACACTGGAAAAGTTTGGAATCTTTACCTCATTGCCAAAGTAACTATGCAGCATAGCCAACGAAATGTCATTACTATTGTAGTTTAGAGCATTATAAAGACTTACGACCGTCAGCTTTTCATTAGGGAAATAGCTCAGTTGAGAACGAAAACCATCAATTCCTCCTGAGTGCCCATATGATTTCCTATCACCATAAGGATACTGGAACATTCCTCTACCATATCCATCTTTGATCTCCATCATCAAATCAAGGCTTTCTTGTGTAATGACTTGTCCAGCGAACAGCCCCTCAATAAACTTCGCTAAATCGGTTGTAGTGGATACGATAGCTCCAGCCCCAACTGGTACAGACATATCTGTATAGGGCTCAAAAATCCATTTATCACCTTCAAATTGATAGGATTTGGCTTCTTCCTTTTCAGGAATTTTACCTACATAGGTGTTATTCAACTGCAATGGCGAAGTAATATATTCCTTGATCAGATTGTCATAAGACTGCTTATAGGCTTTCTCTAGAATGTATGTCAACAGCACATAATTGGAATTGGAATAATCTGCCTTACTATCCGGTTCAAAATCACTTCCTCCTGCCACAATTTTCTCTATCATAAACTCCTCATTTTGAGGGGCCTGATAAAAAGTCATATAGACTTCGTCGTTGGTGAAATTGTGAATCCCGCTGCGATGTTGGAGCAGATTACTGATTGTGATTTTCTCAGCATTTTCTATTTGGGGATAAAAATCCGAAAGGGGCTGATCAAGACTCAATTTGCCTTGCTCTACACCTTTCAATACCAATGAAGTAGTGAACATTTTAGTGATAGAGCCTACTCGAAAACGAGATGCGTTGGTCAATTCCTCGTCAGTCAGAATATCCTGATAACCAATTGATCGTTCATACAATACCTTGCCATCATGTGCAAGAAGTACGTTTCCCATGAATTTATTGTGGGTTTCAATAGAGTCTAAAAACTGATCAAGCTTAGAAAAATCCTGTGCTGATGCAACCCCTATGAATCCTCCAAACATGCATAGAAGGATTCCTATGTATATATTTCTCTTCATAAATAATAAATTACTAAAACATATATATCAAAAATAGCCATTCCATTATGGAACAGCTATTTATATATTTTAATCCAATCGGTTTCTCTCTTCAGAGCTTCCTGAATTACTTTTTACGCGAAAGCTTTCTCCTTTGGAGAAGTTGTATTTCAGTGTAAATCTAACACCCTGATTACTACGATACTGTCGGAAATTGGTATCTATTGCCGCAAAATCAATGTTTGCCTTAATCACTTGTGTGCGGAAAAGATCAGTACCGTTCACGGACAAGGTGAGTTTATCTTTCATGATAGATTTAGTCACGCCGGCATCCACCCAGCCAAAGCCGGCAATCTCTCCTTGTCCCCAAATCTGTGGACCGATGTATATCCCCATTACTTCCACCTTAAATCCCAATGGTAAGGTTAAGTTGTGCTGAGACCGAACCATAAATGACGTGTTCGAATTGTCAAGGAAATCATCCCCAATCTGCGTTTTATTTCGGTTGTAATTCACCTGAACCATATTAGAAGTAGCCCACCACTCTTTGATATCTACTGGGATGATAGCTCTGAAGTTGGCATTACGGATTTTGTCAAAATTATCCGAGTAAGTAGTCGTAGTTCGATCTTCTTCATTTTGTACGAATACTTGCATAAAGGCATCTTCTGTCTCGCTGTAGCCCAATGTGAATTGATACATACCTTTCACCACATGGTTCATTTCGAAGTTATTTGAATACTGAGGCTTCAGGTTTGGGTTACCAGTCTCGGTAGTCAGAGGATCAATGTAATACACAAATGGGTTCAGCAATCGATAATTTGGTCTCGTGATCCTGCGGTTGAGATTATAAACAATCTGGTAGTCATCACTGACTTTATGTTGCAAGAACGTGCTTGGAAACAAGTTGAAGTACTTTTGCTTGTTCACTTGATTAAGCGTAACGGAATTGCCAGTGATATCTGAATGTTCACCTCTCAAACCTACTTGATAGGAAAGTTTCTCAGAGAATTTCCCCTTATATGAGAGGTAAGCTGCAAGGACATTTTCATTATAGATAAAACTGTTACTGCTTGGATCTGGTACAAATGGTCCTTCCTCTTGAGACTTGCTCAGATTCAGATTATTATCCGACTTCACCCAGCTACCTTTCACTCCTGTCTCAATTGTATTTCCTTTTCCTACTGGTTTTACAAAGTCAACTTTTGCAGTGAAGATATTGTAATACATATCGTTCAGAGTTAGAATTTTACTATCCATTACATCTGAGGTGTTTTCTCCCACCCATTGCATATTTGTAAGCAAAGACTTACTGTCCGAATTCATTCGAGTGAAGTCAATATCTGAACTGATCTTTGTTCCAATTGTATCAAACTTCGCGTCGTAATGAAGGTTGGCAAAGATTCGATTTCCAGTGCCTTTAGCATCATTATTGGAATCCAAATAGCTGACTTCTGATACACCCGGAGTGATAATCTCCGTCAATGACTCGTTATCATTTTTATCATGAAAGTCGGAGGCCTGCACATTCAATGCAATGTTCTGATTCTCGTTAATCTCATAATTGGCAGCTCCATTGAAAAACATGTTTTTATTTCTAGTGGTAATTCTAGATTCTTGGCTGAATGTGGAGATTCCTTCTGGTAAACTAAAATTTCGATTGATCTCCAAATCATTAAAATTACCATAGTGATTGTAATTCAAATTGGCATTTGTACTCCACTTTCCTTTTTTCACATTCAAAGCCACGCCTGCAGTAGGCAACCACTGGCCATTATACAAGGATCCTGCTTGGATATTTCCAAAAATACCATCTACCGTATTTTTCTTTAGCTTAATATTAATTACCCCCGCAGAACCTTCCGCATCAAATCGCGCAGAAGGATTATTTATTACCTCTATACTTTTGATATTATCGGCTGGCATAGCACGAAGAAAGTTTGCAAGATCCGTGGCACTCATGTAAGTCATTCGATCATTGATCATCACAGTAACTCCGGTCCTTCCATTCAGATTGATTATCCCATCTTGATCTACATAGACCCCGGGAGATCTACCGATCACATCCAAGGCATTCGACCCTTCGGCCATCACTGTTCCTTCTACGTTGATAGTAGTCTTGTCAGGCTCGATGATGATCTCAGGACGGGTAGATTGAACAGTTACCTGATCCAATCCTGTCATTTCATCTTGGATAGATATTGTCTCGAAATCTTTCTTCAACCCTGGTGCGAGTTCAAAAACTGCTGATTCAAAAGGAGTAAAGCCGATGGAAGAAATCACCAGTTTGACTTTGGCTGTTTTCGTCGATTCAATAAGAAACCCTCCATTTTCATCAGATACAGCTCCGTCCACTAGATTACCACTAGTAGCATCTATCAAGGCAACATTTGCATAAGGTACTGGCTGTTCATTTTGGTCTGTGATTTTACCTGTAATCTGGCTGATATCCTTGGCCGCTAGATTACTCACCCCCAGTAGGTAGGTGAAAAGTGTTAAAAAAAGCAAGTTGGTCGTTTTCATTTCAATAGTACTTTGTGTGTCGTTCTGTGCCACCTATTGAAAAAGAAATGCCAAGGCTTGAAATCAGCTTAAATTAGCTTTAAGGGCCGTTTTTGGAAACCTACTAAAAAAAGTCTGTATCGAAACCGTACAGTTAAATTTCAGCTTTGGACATAAAAAAATCCTCGGACAGTGTGTCCGAGGATTTACTAATAGCTTTTAGAAGCTTACTTTTTCAAAGCCTCTATATAATTTGCATTTGCTTGTTCCCAATTGATCACATTCCAGAAAGCTGCAATGTAGCTAGGACGCATATTCTGATAATTCAAGTAATATGCATGCTCCCATACATCAAGTCCGATGATTGGAGTTCCTTTGATTTCAGACACATCCATTAGTGGATTGTCCTGGTTTGCAGTGGATACAACTTCAAGCTTATCTGCTGCGGTGATAATCAACCAAGCCCATCCTGAACCGAATCTAGTAGCTGCTGCCTTGTTGAAAACTTCTTTGAACGCGTCAACATTGCCATACTTAGCATTGATTGCATTAGCCAAATCCCCAGTAGGAGATCCACCACCAGTTGGGGACATGATCTTCCAGAAAAGGCTATGGTTATAATGTCCACCACCGTTATTTCTTACTGCAGTATTAGATCCAGCTACTTTAAGCAACTCTTCTAGAGATTTGCTTTCTAGGTCAGTTCCTGCAATTGCGTTGTTAAGGTTAGTTACATATCCATTGTGGTGCTTACCATGGTGTATCTCCATAGTTCTAGCATCAATGTGTGGTTCCAAAGCCGTGGTGGCATAGGGTAAAGATGGAAGTTCGAAAGCCATATTGTTTATATTTTAAAGTTAAAAGATTGATTAAAAATCCTATGAATAATATGCTTTAGCAACCACGGCAAGTTGAAAAAGGTTCTTAAGGAATCAATTTCCTTTCATTTTCTTAGTTTTTTGAAAAATTCCAATAAAAGCTGTTCGGATTCCTGGGCAAAGGCCCCTGCATAGATTTTAGTTTTTGGATGTAAAATACCCGGATTGCTTTGCAAATAACCTCTTTTGGGATCAGAAGCTCCATAATGGATTTCGTCTATCTGTGACCAAAAAAGCGCCCCTCCGCACATCACGCAAGGCTCCAAAGTCACGTAAAGCCGACAGCCAACCAAATATTTTGCTCCCATGTAATTGGCTGCAGAAGTGATTGCGAGCATTTCAGCATGAGCAGTTACATCATTGAGCTTCTCTGTCTGATTATATGCTTTAGCGATGATTCTATTCTTGGATACTATCACAGCCCCTACAGGAATTTCCCCCTCTTCAAAAGCAATTCTGGCTTGCTTTTGGGCTTCATTCATGAAGTATTCGTGGCTGTAAAGTTCTATTTCCAAAACGGCCTAGAAAAAGTCTAGAATCTCATTCCTCACGCCATCATTGATGATGAATGCAAGTATCAATGATACCACCAAACCTATAAATGCTTTTGACACATCGTTTCTGGCCAGCCTAAAAGCTCTAAACATCCAGGCATTTCTCTTTTCTGCTTTAGCATGTTTTCCTAGGGCGATCGCTATTTCTCTACCTCCAAGCAAACCTATAAATACCCAAGTAGTACTCATCGGTACATTGCTATAAAGCTTAAAGTAGAATAGGATAATCGCATACACAAAATCAACTATAGTTGCAGCACGAACGTCTGTAACACTTGTTTTCTCATTGACAATACCTTGGATTTTATCTCCTTTCATATAGAAAAGGAAGCCGAGCCCAATAAATACGAAACCCGCATAAATAGAGAATTCTACCGCATCTAATTGTCGGGGAAGGAACACTGCGATATTGGCAGCATCCTGCATAATCCATACTGCCCAAAGTGTACCTGAAGTAATCCACTGCAAATAGATCCAATATGGAGCAGGTTTTCCTTTCAAATAGTTCTTGACAAATCGCTCAAGAACAAACCATACTGCTATTGCTATAGAAAAAGCCAATAAGTAGCCCACAAAGCTCTTAAACATGACATCTACTATAGTTCCTGCTTTATAGGTGAATACATTGAGTAGGAGAAAAGTAGTAGAAACCGGCATTCTCAACCTAGTCATAATAAGTAAGACGATAGGAGCTGCAAGCTGAAGGAAAACAAAACTTGTAGGTGCTTTGTCCAGTCCTGGTACGCTCAAGCGCTCGTAAGTCACATCACCATTAAAAGTAAACCAGCTGTAGGTAACTGTACCAACAAAAATCAACCCCATAAATAGCCATAACCAGTACCACTTCTTGTGGTGATTAGAGGCTATGAATGTTCCGATTGTCTGGATACTATCATTTGCAATCGCAGAATAGGCGGCAAGTGCAAATCCAAACCACATTGCAGCGTAAGTGTATGGGGTAATTATAGCGGCAATTGAGATTAGAACACAGATGACAATTAGAAAGGATTTCTCTTTCTTAGTAAAATCAAATAGCGAATAGGCTCCTTTAGAGAGCTTATCCTGATTAATGTTTTGGTCTATTTTATTCTTGGCCATGATTTGGCTTTTGGTCCGTCGCGCAAAATTAAAGAAGATATGCTTCTAACCATGTTATGAAATTGTTAAGTAACAGTAATTCATTTTCAAAAAGATAGTTTTGACTTGTTTTTCGCAAAAAAATTTCAACTTTTGCCCAATATTTTATCAAAAATTTGGATTCTCTTATGGTTTCTTTCGACTTTGTAAGTCCTTATTCCTTAGGTTAAATTTAAGTAAACAGAATAAATTCTGAATCTAATAGATGGAGAGCTTAGAGCCGGAAGAAAACAAAGTAAATAAGACCAAAAGCTATCTGAAGATGCTTTTGGCACTTCTGCTATTCATCTTCGCGATAGATTTGCTCACTGTTGCAATGAGCCATCTGAACAGTCAAGTAGCAGAAAGCATTCTTATGGCTACGAGAAATCCCTTTGTTAGTCTTTTCATCGGGCTACTAATGACGGCGCTAATTCAGAGTAGTTCCACAGTGACAGCAAGTATAGTAGCTGTAGTAGCATCGGGAAATCTAAGCCTAGAACAAGCTGTACCCATGGTGATGGGAGCTAATATCGGAACTACCCTGACTTCTACTCTGGTATCTCTTTCTTATATCATGAACAAGAAACAATTTAAGCGGGCGCTTTCTGCGGGAATGCTTCATGATATTTTTAACATATTCACTGTGGTCCTTTTACTACCATTGGAGGTTTATTTTGGTTTCTTATCCAAGATATCAATCACAATAGCCCACTTTTTCACACCAGACGAATCCTACGTAGGACCCATAGTGTACAATAAAGTATTTACCAGACCAATCTCAGAATGGATCTCTAATACCATTGACCTTCCGTTCTTGACAATGATTCTTTCGATCTTCTTGGTTTTTGCAGCCATTAAGATATTGTCCACTTCGGTTTATAAAGCTTTTGTGCTCAATAGTTTTCAGGAAATTAATGAGCTGATTTTCAAGAATCCATACATGGCATTTGTTTATGGGACTTTTTTCACCGCCGCAGTACAGTCAAGCACAGTGACCACCTCCTTGGTCGTTCCCTTGGTAGCCAATAAAAAAGTTTCTGTCAAAAAATCTTTTCCTTTTATCATCGGAGCCAACATAGGAACTACGATTACTGCTGCGATTGCAGCCATTTATAAGACTGAAGCTGCAATAGCATTAGCAATTGTTCACTTCCTATTCAACTTAATAGGAACTTTGATTTTCCTTCCATTTCCTGTATTGAGAAATCTCCCCGTGACATTGGCTTTATATATGGGCAGCAAATCAGTTAAAAGTAAATTCTTGGGTTTTGCCTATATTCTTTTGACCTTCTTTATCATCCCTTTTTTGCTGATTTATTTCAGTAACGATTGAGAATTTCTCCAAGAATCCATTAACCCTTTTGCAGAGCTTGTTCCTATTCTATCGGCTCCCGCCCTGATCAGTTCCAGCGCAAAATCCAGTGTTTTGATACCTCCACTTGCTTTAATCCCTACAGAGGAAGATAAATTCTCCCGCATCAGCTTGATGTCTTCTACTTTGGCTCCAGCCGAAGCATAGCCAGTGGATGTTTTCACAAAATCCACTCCTGAATCTTGGCAAATCAAACAAGCCTCTACGATTTGTTTTTCATCCAAATTGGCTGTTTCAATAATGACTTTAAGGATTCGCTCTTCATCATGACAAATCTTTGCGATCTGAGCAATTTCGATCTTTGGCCAGTTCATTCCAGAATGGTAAGCCGTCTGCGACCAGACTAAATCCAGTTCGTCCGCACCTTGACGAATAGCCTCCCTAGTTTCAAATACCTTGGTAGCCGTATCAGAATAACCAAAGGGAAATCCGATCACAGTCACCAATTGCACATTCTCTTCGCCTAAGTCTCTTCTTACTTTTTTCAGCCAAAAAGGAGGAATACATACACCGACAAATTGCTCTTCGATCGCTTCATTTACCAGTAAATCCACCTCATCGCCAGTCATTGTAGGCTTTAAAAGAGTGGATTCTAAAAATCGATTTAGGTTATTCATGATGATTTAAGAATTCCGATAGGTATATAAACTCAATAGTCAAATCACCATCCCGAGCAATAGTCGCTCGCTCTAGTATTCCTGAGTTTTCTTCCAAAAGTGCCGGAATCACCCATTTTGTCAACTGAATACCAAACTCTTGGCTTGCTTCTCTAGGAAGCTCACAAGGCAAATTATCAATTGCCATCACAGAAATACTTGTTTGGCTGCCGAAAGCTGGGATTTTCTCACCCGTTTGCCGATCCACATCATAAACAGGATCAGTGATCGTGCTGGTAGTTATCGTAGTCGGAATAGGTCCGCCCACATCACAGCTCACATCAGCAATCACCGAAAGCTGGAAATCCTCCTCTGCAATAGCCTTTAATTCAAATAAGCGAGGTGAATCCGGATCCCAATAAGCTCCAGAAATCAGCATTTCTCCCGCTTCAGCAAACTTCTGAAAATGACTTTCATACCGCTCTGGGAAAGCATAAAACTCTTGCTTATCGAACCCTCCGTCTGATTTCCTTCTATTGTAATCCGCAGAACTTAATTTTACATAAACAGGCTCATCAAAATAAAGATGTAAAAAATCATGGACAGAGACTTCACGTATCTTCAAGGATTTCAAGATCTCCATTGCTCCATTTCCCACACGACCAGAGCCGGTCAAAATAATTTTAACGGGTGGCAACTGAACTTTAGCCAGTTCGCTATGAAGTTCATTAAGATCAGCGCATTCATTCGCACGCTTTATTTCAAAAAGATCCGTCTTTTTGCCATACGTCCAGAAAGCATTATAGGCTCCGATGATCCCCGCCCATCTTCCAAAGGCTACCACACGATTCCCTTCAGCATCCTTCAATGCTTCATAGTCAATAAGTCGGATGTTTTTGTCCAAAACAGCTTGAAGAAGGTTCCTATTATAGGATTGCTTTTTGATGGTATGCGAAAAGAAAAAATAGGTTCTACCCTCAATTAACTGGTCTACCGGCACTTCTTTCACACCGAAAAGCACATCACAGTCAGAAACATCATCAACTACTTCGATTCCAGCATCGATAAATTCCTGGTCTGAGTAGGAGCGAAATGGGCTTGATTGAACCTGGATCGTGAGCTTACCTCGATAATCTTCCTGAATAGATTTCAGCTGCTCTGGTGTAAAAGGAACTCGTTTGTCAGGAGGGTTTTTTCCTTCGCGGATTATTCCGATTTTCATAAAAATTATAGTTACTCTGAAATTTAATATACCCTGATGAATTATGTGCTGCTAACTCTTAGCTGGATCATTTTCTATACACTTCATTCTATTTTGGCTGCTTCCAAGTTAAAAAGAATTCTGCAGGGAAAATGGGGAAAAGCTTACAAATGGTATCGACTGGCATACACCCTAATTTCTGTGGTGCTTTTCATTGGTATCATGATCCAAGCGCTTTTCATTGAAAAAACTATAGTGATACCAAAAAGCGATCTGACCGATTATCTAGCATACATGTTTGCTGGATTTGGGACAATCATCGCTACAAAATCAATCAAAAACTACTCATTAAAACGTTTTCTGGGACTTGATCCTTCGTCTAAAGAAACTGAAACCTTGGATACCACAGGTCTTTATTCAAAAGTCCGCCATCCCCTTTATGCTGGATTGGTATTGATTTTTCTTGGATATTTTCTGTTTTCAGGAACAGTTGCCTCAGCAGTTCATTTCGGTTGTTTACTACTTTATTTACCTTTTGGGACATATTTTGAGGAAAAAAAACTCGTGGTACAATTTGGCGAAGCCTACCAAAAATATAAGTCAGAAGTTCCGTCAATTATCCCAAAGCTGTGGTAAGAATAAACTGAATTAGGTTTACCTCAACGAGATTTGAGTCTTGAATTAGTCCTCTGAAAATTCCGCTAGTCTAACCTCGGCAAACTCAATTTATATTTCATAGAAAGCAATCGGATCGCAATAATCACAGAGATGGAAATCAATAAATTAATATCTCTTGGAACTTCGAAAGAATTGATAATCAAATAAACTATTGCACCTGCTAGACAAGCAGAAGCATAGATCTCCTTCCTAAATAGTATCGGAATTTGGTTCGTCAAAGTATCCCGAAATACTCCACCCATCACTGCTGAAAACATTCCCATAATTGCTGCAATCTCAGGCCTCATACCTAAGCTAAGTGCTTTTTCTACTCCTAGTACAGTGAAAAATGCAATCCCAAGCGTGTCAAATAGGAAGAATGTTTTGCGAAGCTTGCTAAGGTAATTTGGAAAAAAAAATGCTGCCAAAATCCCCGCTAGAATTGCATAGAGAAACTTTACATCATCGATCCAAACGAGTGGATAACTATCCAACAAAATATCTCTAAGCGTACCACCGCCAATGGCAGTAATAAACCCTGTAAACCCAGCACCAAACAAATCATGCTCCAGCTCTCGGATAGCCAACGCCCCCGAGATCGCAAAAACAAAAGTACCAACCAGTTCTAATCCGTATTGTAAATCCATTTAAGAATTCATATTAGTATGCTCTACAATTAGCTCAAGCCAAAGATGTGAACTTATCGCCGATGTTTGTGTGACACATCCATCCAAATTTATTTCGGTTCGTGACACGAACCGAAGCAGTATGTTAGTCACAAGAAAGCCTTCTCCATCACAAAAACTCCCATTGCGCGTTGGCCATGAACCAAAACAGATTTTGGATTTTCTAGGAATTTCAATCCCATTTTTATCAACTTGTCCACATGATCTTCAGCTAGTAAAAACCTTTCAGATCCATCAGGAAGCAAGTATTTACCACCACCAAGTAATTGGCTTTTTTCTTTAATCCCACCAAAGGCGGTAGTCATCCGAAACCACAAAATCCCACCCGGCTTCAATACCCTTAGCATTTCATTCATCATCTGCCAGAAATTGGTTTCATCCTCAGCAAAATGAAGCACGGCTGAACAGATAACAGCATCAAATGCCTCTTGATGAAATGGAATTTCTTCCAATCCTGCAACTTGAAAACGATGTATATCATAGCTCTTATCCAGACTCTTTGCCATGAATCTACAGTACTGAATCGCTGTTTCATTCTTGTCAACACCAAATACTTGATAGCCCCCATTGATGAAATAGACTGAATTTCTTCCTTCTCCACATCCTGCATCTAGGATTTTCATTTCTGTCGAAAATCTACCTTTTAGAATCTGATCTAGCAGATAGATGTCGATATTGCCGAGAAGTCTATTTAATTCAGCGATTTTCATTTTCCCATTTATCTAGAGCTTGAATTGCTTTTTCTCGACCTATCTCAATCAATTCTTCGGCTCGATAAAACTCCAAGGTTCCAGCTTGATTTCTTGCAACCTGAACCGACACATCCACCTCATATTTTTCGATCAACAAGGCAGAAAACCGATCTTGAAGCAAATCAAATGAGCGAGTCATAAGACCAATCGAACTGAGCGATAGCGGCTTTTCTTCTTTTACTTGCTCAGGGAAATACTGGCGCATTTTGTTACGATAGTCAATTACCCAAGCAGGAATAGAAATGAAACTCTTGCCTGTGGAATCTTTTCTAGGCGCTATCACCAATTCTGAATCACCCGCATTCAGGCCTACAACTACAATCATATTTTCTTCTGCTTTTAGCAAAAGTGAAAGTGGTACTGGATTTAATACTCCTCCATCGATCAACTCATGGCGATGAAAGCGAGCAGGTTGAAAAACCGTGGGAATACTTCCAGAAGCACGAATTGCAGCATACAAGCTGCCTTTACGAAAAATCACTTCTTTGCCACTGATATAATCGACCGCATTACAATAAAAAGGAACACTAAGATCTTCAATTTGACAATCCATAATCACTTTTTTCAACGCGTTGTACACTTTTTCACCTTTGATAAATCCCCTACTGGAAAAAGTAAAGTCCATCAGCGAAAAAACATCCAACCTATCCAAATGGCAAATCCAATCCTTGAATTCCTCGATTTTCCCTGCAGCATACATACCGCCAACTAATGCACCAGCTGAGCAACCTGCAATTTCAGCAATGTGATAGCCACGTTTTTCTAGCTCCTCGATCACTCCCACGTGCGCTAATCCCCGCGCTCCACCGCTGCTCAAAACCAATGATACCGATTTACTTTTCTCCATATTATTTAGGGAATAAACAACTAAATTGAAGTCGAAAAACCTTCAACGAAAGTACGCATTATGAGCCAATTTAAACCTTTTCACCTTGCTTTCCCGATCAGAGATATTGCAGAAACCCGAGCATTCTATGGTGATATCCTTGGCTGCGAGATCGGTAGGAGCACTGACAAATGGATAGATTTCAACTTCTTTGGTCACCAGCTTTCCGCACATATCAAGCCTGAGGAATTGGCTCTTGCCAAAACTAATGCAGTAGATGGCAAAAATGTGCCAGTGCGTCATTTCGGAGCTATTTTACCATGGGAAGAATGGCACGAACTAGCCGATAAACTGAAAGCTCATGGGATAGAATTTGTGATAGAACCTTATATCCGCTTCAAAGGAGAAGTAGGGGAGCAGGCTACTATGTTTTTCCTAGATCCCTGTGGCAACGCCTTAGAATTCAAATCTTTTCAAGATGAAACTCAGATTTTCGCCAATTAATCAAACGCTTTGAAAAACCATTACTTGGATTCAGGAATCGGTCGAATGATCGAAATAGAAGGCAGAGAATACCTCTACTTTAGCGGAACATCCTACTTAGGCATAGCTCAGAATACGGATTTTCTGGATATTCTGGCTAATAATCTATTTGAATTTGGAGCTAATCATGGTCAGAGCAGGATCAATAACATTCGGTTAAATGTATTTGATGATTTTGAGGAATCATTTGCATTATCGGCAGGAGCGCCTGCGGCAGCGGTTTTAAGCTCAGGATACCTGGCAGGAATTGCAGCATGGAAATCTCTGTATTCAAGTTCGGATCAGACTTGGATAGCTCCAGATTCCCATTCCGCTATAATACCAGATCAACACATCGCTCCAGTTCAACTTAATTTTATGCAATGGAAAAACTGGTGTTTAGAACAATCTGATGCGCTTTCACCTCAGAAAATACTGATAATTGGAAATGCTGTGGATCCGTTCCACTGCGATATACATGATTATAAGTGGGTAAAGGAACTAGCGAAAAAACATAAAGTAAGTCTTTTAGTAGATGACAGCCATGCCTTCGGAGCTTTTGGGAATAGTATATATGGCACTTTTCAATCATTGGCTGATCCATCTCTAAACGTTCTTGTGACAGGATCTCTAGGTAAAGGCCTGGGATTACCGGCAGGAATTATTTTGGGAGAAGATTCGCAAATCAACAAAATTAAAGCGACTGCACTTTTTGGAGGTGCATCTCCTAGTTCTCCGGCTCATTTGCAAACTTTTTTGGAAATGGAAGACTTGTATCTAGACAAAAAAAGCTGGTTGGAGGATGCCTGCGGAATTTTTGCTCAAGAAACTGCCATGATTTCTCAGATCCATGGAAGTAAATACTTTCCAGTATTTGCCTACTCAGATCCCACTTGGGCAAAGGAATTTGAGAAGTCTGGAATAATCACTTCCTCATTCCCTTATCCTACGGCAGATAGCCCATCTGTAAATAGAATCGTGATTTCTGCCTATCATGAATTGGGAGATCTGATGTATATCAATGAAATAATCCGTGGTTTGGTGTGATGAAGAGATATTTAGCTCCTTTAGTTTTGCTATCAACACTTGTAATATCTTGCTCACCGGCAGATAAAGTTCCTTTTGAGGATGGGCTGGGAGATTATCCAGCACTTAAGAAAGTTCTCGATAATTTGGATAAGTATCAGGTGCAGATTATCTATACTAAGATAGAACGCAATGAGCACGGTAATCCTTTGATGACCGAATATCCCGTCAATCTAGATGATGAACGCTACTTCTATCCCGCTTCAACAGTCAAATTACCCGTTGCTATTCTTGCATTGGAATGGTTGGAGGAGCAAAATATTGAGGGTTTGACTGCGGAAACGACTATGCTGGTTGACTCAGGTCGTCCTTCACAAACCCCTGCTTTCGTGGATCTTTCTGCGAAAGATTCTCTTCCTAGCATCGCACATTACATCAAAAAGATCCTGCTGGTCTCAGACAATGATGCTTATAATCGCTTGTATGAATTACTGGGACAAGATTACATCAACAAAAAACTTAAAGAAAAAGGACTAGAACATACCATTATCAATCACAGGCTAAGTAATTCCGCCAGCCCAGAGGAGAATAGAGTCGTCAATCCAATTCGTTTCATGGATTCAGCTGGCAATGTGATTTTTGAGAATCCCGAGCGGGTAACTGAAGCCACCTATTCAAACGTGGATAACTCAATAATTGGGAAAGCTTTTTACGCTGGAGATTCCTTGGTGCAGAGTGGAATGGATTTTACATATAAAAACAAATTTGCTCTTTCGGATCTTGATGAGGTGGTGAAAAGAATAGTATTTCCCTATGCGTTTATAGAATCAGAGAGGTTTTCCATCACAGAAGATCAAAGGGAATTTTTCTTGAAATACATGAGCATGCTTCCTGCAGAGAGTGATTTTCCGAAATACCCTAAATCAGATTTTTGGGATACTTATTCTAAATTCTATTTAGATGGAAATGATAAACGTGATTTGCCTGCAAACATCCGTATTTTCAATAAAACAGGACAAGCCTACGGTCATTTGCTCGATGCGAGTTATTATATGGATTTTGATAAAGGAATTGAATTTTTTGTTTCAGCCGTGATCTACGTAAATGAGAACGAAACGCTCAATGATGACCAATATGAGTATGATAAAATAGGTTTTCCCTTCTTTGCCGAATTAGGAGACTATCTCTACCAATTGGAATCTGAACGCAAAAAGATGATTCCAGCAGATTTGAAAATGTTTAAATTAGATTATCAGGAAAATTCAGATAAATAAATCCTGAGGGCTCAATTACTAAATATGAAACAAAACAATACACCATTCTTATACCGCTCCTTTTTTAACTTTTGGTTGGTTTTTATCCTTCCTGCTGGGATTATCACCATCATCATAACTCATATAATTGCTGAAGGCTCACTTACCTTAGAGATTTTCAAGCTGCCTTCCACATATGCTAAATTTGTAATATTTCAAGTAATCTTTGGTATCTGGATGTACTTCAGGGAGTTTAAGCCTAAATCAAAAAAATTTAGAGAGGACTCCTGATGGGAATTAGAACAAACAGATTCAAGTTTAGCTATGAAATCGAGCATGACTCTAGAGTCACACACTAGGATGATTATTATGTATGCGAGATTCCATATGGCCTTTGAAAGGCAAATTATAACCATATGAAAAAACACCAACCCAAGAATCCAGTTCCAAAAAAGCCAGCGCCATTCATTTACCGCTCATTTTTAAATTTTTGGATAGCCATTATCCTTCCTATTACCCTAATTGCCTTGCTTATTACGAAGCTTTATTACAATAACACAATAAACTATGAACCTCTTACAGAGCCATCCACTTGGCTTTATTTTGTTATGCTTCAAGTGTTTACTTCTTTTTTCACCTACCTCTGGGTTTACAGAACCAAATCGAAAGAGTATAAGAGTTGAGAATGCACTAGATTTTTTATCTTGGAACAAACAACAACCCAAGATGAAAAACCTCCGCTACTTTCTATGTCTTTTGGCCTTTTTGCCAACCCTTACTTTTTCACAAAACCTTGCCGAAAAGCTCGGTTATCCCGCAGATACAAAACTTCTTATCATTCACGGTGATGATGTGGGTGTGTCTCACTCTCAGACCAAGGCTACTTTTGATGCGATGAAAAAAGGCCTGGTAAACTCAACCAGCATGATGGTGCCTACTGGATGGTCTGCTGAAGTAGGTGAAATGGCAAAAGAAATGCCTGATGCAGATATAGGAATTCATATTACGCTGACGAACGAATGGCTTAATTTCAACTGGGGTCCTGAAGCTGGTCGAACGGCCGTGCCTGGTCTGACAAATGAAAAAGGGCATATGTATCCTGACTGTGCCCAAGTCACTGCCAATGCAAGCCCGGAGGAAGTAGAAAAAGAAATCCGTGCCCAGATAAAAGCGGCCAATCAGATGGGGATCACTCCCAGTCACTTGGATTCTCACATGGGTTGCCTTTTCTATGGTCGCCCGGAATATCTGGTTTCTTATCTTAAGATTGCTCAGGAACTGAAAATTCCAGCCATGATCAACCAACAAATGATAGATGGAATAGTGAAAAGCAATCCATCGCTTTTTTCAGGAATTGATGTGGATAAATTCCCTGTAGTCGATCAGCTTTTTATGGCCGAGCCAAAACATTTCGAGTCGGGAATGGATGCTTATTATACAAATGCGCTGAACAGCATCCAGCCAGGATTGAATGTGATCTTGATCCACTTGGCATTTGACGATGAAGAAATGAACGCAGTGACCAAAGGTCACGACAGCTATCATGCGCCATGGAGACAGGCAGATTATGATTTCTTTACTAGCGAAAAGGCCAAGGAGTTATTGGAAAAGAATAATGTAACGCTGGTGACTTGGAGAGAAGTAGGCAAAACAATGTAGTTTTGAAGGTAAAATAATCTCTCCATGAAATCATCATTTCTTACACTTTCATCATTCCTTTTACTCATCAGTTCTTGCCAAAATCCTCAATCCGAGCAGGCTTTGCTTTTCGAAAGTTTGGAGAAATTACCTTCTTTTTCTATTAAAGATGGATCCGATTTCTCAATGGGTAATGAGAATATCTTGATCAGAGGAAAGCAACAGGAAATTACGTTGGAAAGTATTCAGCTATTGAGTGGTTTTACCGCAGCATTGAAAATAGAAGATGAGACTGTTTGTCTGGAAAACCCAACTTCATTTACTAAATATCCTTTTGCTGCAAAGCAATTTTATCAACTTGAAAATCAAGGTTTGGAAGTAAATCAGCTCCAAATTATCAGTAATGATAAGCTCGGAGTCACGCTACTTTACTCCATCAAGAATGTGGATAACTCCTCAAAAAGCATTCGTTTTCAGTTTCAGCCGAGCACCGATCTCAAGCCTAGTGTGTTGATGGACAGCACCCATGGAAGCAATGCGCTTGACCAAATTAGTTACGATGAAGTAACTGGAGTCTTCACTGCTAAGGATGAGGCAGACGAATGGTATGCGGTCTGGGGATCGAACACTGAGTTTTCATTGAGCCCGAATAATTCAGATTGTATGCCTAATGTTGCGGATTTGGGGGCCAGTGCAGGATTTGAAGTTGCGGTGGAGTTAGCCGCAAATGAAGAAAAAGTGATCCCAGTTTTTATCGCTGGTTCTGATCAAGGGGAATTCACCGCTATGGAGACATTGATTGATCTTCGTGCGGGTCTTTATTCGGATTGGGATACCAATTTCGCATTGATAGACTCCCTTCAAAAAACGGCGAAGATTTCGATTCCAAATCTAGAACTTCAAGCTGCGTATGATTGGAGCAAATATAAAATTGGTTTATTCGAGTTTAATGAAGCTGGAGAAGCACAAGGCTCTGCTTTCAATCCAGAGGAGCTTCATTCAATTCTAGATGAGCTGAGCAAGGATTTTATCTCTCAACTCGATGCAGACCTGTTTTTATTTGATGAATCTAAGCCTAGGCATATAGCTCCAGGATGGGAATTGATCCAACCTTCAACATTGATTTTGATGGGAATTCATGGGGATGCAGAAAATAGAGTGACCTACATTCGCCCAAATTTGCCAGCAGATTGGAAAGAAGCTTCTATAGACAATCTCTGGGTCGAGGACAATAAAATCAGTATTTCTATCACTTCTAAAGAAGATCAGATGACTGTAGAAGTCACTCAAACTCAAAAGAAAGCTGGTTTGTCTATTGAGCTTCCTGTGGAATTTTCCAAAGTGAAAGTGCTAGGAAAGGAAGTAAGCACAGATACAAAAGATGGCTATCGCAGGATTTTGATGACTGGCGATCACGTGAAGGTTGAGGCCGAAAAGAATTAGAGATTCAACCAATAATTCAATTTGAAAACCAAAGACCGCTTTTTTGGAAGGAAGCTTTCCGGGAAATAGTTATCCGTATAAACCAGGAAGAAATCCGATACAGGAGCAAATCTCCACTGCAATCGAGTATTGATATTCAAGTTCTCTATTTGATTATTGTATTGGATAAAAGTTGTCCAAAATAGTTTTTTAGTAAACGTCAGATCAATTCGAGGTCCAACCAAAATTAGATCTGCATCATTTTGTGGCTCAGGAAGTCGAATGCGAGCATAATTAAAGTTCATGGAGATATTAGCCTTATAGCCTAGTCTAAGTCCCATCTCACTGATTATAGTTTGAAAATTACCTGTGTAATATTGCCCTGCCTCAGCCGTCAGTTTAATTAAGAATGCATTTCTAGGATTACTGTTATATTCTATCTCAACTGTATTATTGGTGTATTCCGTTCCCGCCTTTAACCTTTCGCCTCCTGTTCTGGTTGGATCAAAGTCTCGGAACAAAAACACATATTTATTTTTTTGAGAGACGGTAATTGTTGAGAAGGAATTGAACTGAATATTATAACTTAACCCGATCTCTCGATCGGTTTTACCATTTGTCTCATTCCATAATAATTCATATTCCAACTTAGGCCCATGCCTATTAATCAAGCTTGAGTTTGGGTAAAATAAATAGGATACTTCTGGATTGATTCGCTTGTAATCTACCCTAGGAAGGAATCCTACTTCAGGGTTAAAGTCTTTTCCTATATCTCGATAACTAAAACTCCACGACCACTGGATATCATTGAAACTCAAAAATCCATTCATTGAATAAGGTTTCTCAGTGTCTTTAGATTCAAAAGTTCGATGATAAAAAAGATTTCCCATCCATTTTCCATCTGCTGAATTAAGGTTATAATCAACACCTACCAAACGATTGTATTCTTCAGGATTAAAAAGAGATTGATTTTCATCCAACGCTAGAGTCTCTTTATCAACAAAGATGACTCCGATATTAGATCGGGCAAACAGCTTCTTTTGGATAGCCACTACGGAGAAATTTTTACCCGAAATCCCCGCTTCATCATCTGTGGCCGTTTGCATATTCATTATGCCCAAACGCCAGTTTTCATTTATTTTACCACTCAATCTAGCTCCATAAATAATCTTACTTTGCACGTTTTGGCCTGTAGCAGAATCAATGTCTACTCCAATTCTTCTTGAGAAAAAAGGTCTTGAACGTCGTGATCCAAAACTGTCAAATAGGTCGCCATTTTCTAGGAAGAACTGCCTACGCTCGGGAAAGAAAATCTCAAAACGGTCTAAATTAGTCACTTGTTGATCTACCTCCACCTGAGAAAAGTCAGGGTTGAATGTCAAATCCAAGTTCATAGCTGGCCCGATGCCAATTTTAGCATCTCCACCGACAGCCGGAGTAAACTTTTCACTCGTATTTTCGAGGTAATTTTCAGAGGTTTTACCAGCTATATAGGGAATCAATGAAATATTCGCTGAAGTTTTTCGAATTGGCTCCTCAAAAATCAACTTTCTATTAAACGCTGTGGAAATCATTGAAAAGTTTCTTGGAATAGGCGACCAAGTACTTCTTTCTCCTAAATGACTATCTATCCTATAAAAGTTTACATTCCAGCTTTGAGCGCCGTCCTTAAATCTAATCGTCGACAAAGGGATTATTACCTCCACCTGCCAATGGGTATCAAAGATTTTGGCCTCTGTGTACCACTTATTGTCCCAAGCTAAATTCAAGTCCTCAGATCTGGATCCCCCATTTGCCAATAACCCTTCTCGCTGTACACCATAAGGATTAACCCCAAATTGAAAGGCATTGGTCATATCGTTGAATGTGTCAAATACAAAGGTGATTCCATCATTTTGCTGTCCTCGGTAATCACGTCGCAATGAAGTAGAGACATATGCTCTTGGTTCATTATTCTCCATTATTGCTGCTATGTAGAGATTGTTGTCATCAAATGCGATTTTGACACGGGTGCGCACCACAGACAGGGAAGTGTCGGAAGGAAAATATTGCATAAAATCCGTATTCCAACCCGCTTCATTTTGCCAAATTTCTTCATTCAGTTCACCGTCTAGTTCAATTGGACTATTCAATTTAAACGCAAAGGCATTTGAGCTTTGCTCTGATTGAGAAAAAGCCACATTAGATCCACAAAGAAAAAAGGTAAAAAAGAGAATATAGTTCCGCATAGTATAGTGATAGCCCACAAAAGTATCGCAAAACAGCCAGCATAGAACTTTTATTATTTCAATGGTAAACTATCCTCGCTCAAGGATCACTAACGTTTCAGATGAGTTCGCCAAAAGCTGTGAGCATCAAGCTTCTATTCCCACCATTTCTCCGAAATTCACAGAGATAAATTCCCTGCCAAATTCCCATATTAAGTTTTCCACCAGAAATGGGGATTTGTAAGCTTGTATCAAAAAAACTGGCCTTGATGTGCGCTGGCATATCATCTGAACCTTCGTAAGTGTGGATAAACCGTGGATAAGATTCTGGAATTAATTCATTTATGAAGGTTTGAAAGTCTTTTCTGACGGTAGGATCAGCATTCTCATTTATAGTTAGAGCAGCAGAGGTGTGCTGAATAAATACCTGCAAAAAGCCAGTTATAATTTGGCCAATTTCCGGTATAGCATCTTCTATTTCCTCAGTGATTAAATGATATCCTGCAGGATAAGCTGGTAAGCGAAGTTTCTGTTGGAAAAATTGAACCATGCACAAAAATAGTGTACAGTCTATGAGGACAAAATTCTAATTGAAACTTTATTGCTTATTGAAATACAATTTAGCACCATCACAAGCATCCCAAGTTCCCGTGAGCTGTCCCTGACTATTTAAGAAAAATTCCTCTTCGACATCATTGCAACTGTGAATCAGCTGATCATCTGCGTTTTCGTATTGAAAGAAAAACTTTTTCAATCCATCCTCAAAGCGCTCCTCATAGGTTCCACTGATCCGTTCCTTTCCGATAGATTTTCTAAAAGTACCGTCTGAGGAAAGGGAATACACATAAGAAGAATCCCGAACACCAATATATTTCGGGTTTGTTATGCCACCTTCCTGATAGCCTGCGATAACCCACTTTTGATCCTCTTCATGTAGGTCAGGATAGTCATTAAAATCACATGAAAATGCAATAACTACTAAGATTAGGAAGGAAATAAGATTTTTCATTGAATCAATTGGTTGCTACTTCTCTGGATAGCATTATCAAATTCAATTACTTTGCCAATATTCTGAAAGAAATATAATAGGGGTTATTTTTTACTTCTTTTTGCAAAAGGGTTGTATTCCAACGCCTTGTCCACCCAAAATTCCCAGTCTTCATCCATATCAAATCCCTCAGGATCAACGTAAACAAATCCCTTCATTGACCTTCCTGTAAATTCCATTGCCCGGCAACCTGTCCGTCTCATACACAGACTTTGCACAAATTCCCCGACTCGAACCATCATCCGGTCTCTACCAGAATTCTTATCCTGATTCAAGCCAATACACATTTTATCATCTACCATGAAAAGCATTCCTCCCATCATCTTTTTGGTGGTGAAGGTAATTCCTCTGCGAGTAAAGCTTGTAGCCAATCGCTCAACTAAAAACTCATCGTAAGCCATGATTCAATGGTCTTAGATTTTCGCAATGCTATTCTCCAGCACTCCGATTTCATCAATACCAATTCTCACTTTATCTCCGACTTCCAGTGTAAAATCATCCGGAACAATTCCAGTTCCAGTCATCAGAAAGCAACCTATCGGAAAGGTATTTGCTCGGAAAAGCCATTCTGCCAACTCCTGAGGCTTACGCTTCAGTTGCGTCAGGGCAGTTTCGCCTACAAATGCTAACACATCGTCTCTGAAAATCTCCAATCGGATATTAGAGGTTTCTTCAATGGCATTGTCCGTAAGAAAAAGACAAGGACCGATGGCTGCACAACCTGCATAAACTTTCGCCTGAGGCAAATAGAGTGGATTTTCTCCTTCGATACTTCTGCTGCTCATATCATTGCCGCAGGTGTAACCCTGGATTTTTCCAGAGGGAGAAATCACTAAAGTCAATTCAGGTTCTGGAACATCCCATGAAGAATCTTCGCGGATATTGACGGCTGCTCCTGGAGCGGAAACACGGCTAGCAGTAGCTTTAAAAAATAGCTCTGGTCGATCAGCACTGTACACTTTGTCGTAAAAATCTGCTCCACCTGCATCTTGGGATTCTTCCATTCTGGCAGTTCGGCTGCGGAAGTATGTTACTCCAGCAGCCCAAATTTCCTGATTTCCCATCGGTGCTAAAACCCCCTTTTCAATTAATTCTTCCACTTCTTCAGGAGAAATTGCCTTCCAAGATTTGGATTCAGCATTGAGATAATCCTTCAGATTTTCTTTAGCAAGTAACGCATCCCAATCTATTTCAGGGCCTAAAAATGCTTGATTGTCATGGTGCAAAAGTGTGCCCGAAGGCAATTTGTAGATTTTCATAGGTCAGTAGGATTTGATTAGAAATTTAGGAAAAAGAATTGAGAGAAAGGCAAAAGGTCATGTAGGAAAAACTTCATTCAAACTGACAAATTGAAATTTGACATTAGTATTTTTCTAATCAACAGATTTGCGAAGCAACTTTTCCCCATTACCTTTGCTCATAGATCATAGGGGGTGCCTTAATAAAACGGGCTGAGATCATACCCATACGACCTGATCCGGGTAATGCCGGCGAAGGGAAATGAACAAACGTAGCAACCAACAAAATCAAACTTCCGAAGCGGTACCCTTCTGGACTTTCGATTTTAGCATTGCAACCGGGTAAACAATAACGGGAAGCTTCCCTAGAGCTTTCTCATGTTTCACTCAATGTCCCGAAAGGGAATTATTACACATGAAAAAAGTATTTCTTAGCTTGGCTTTTTGCCTTGCTGCAATTTCAAGCTGGGCACAACAGAGTCTTAGTGGAAAAGTGCTGGATGCATCATCCGGCGAAGCTTTAGTAGGAGCCTCAGTGTGGGCAGAAAATCAGGGAAAAGGTGGAATCACAGACGAAAATGGTCTTTTCACCATCAACAAATTACAAACAGGAGAGGCTGAGATTCGGGTTTCTTACATCGGTTACACTACTATTAAGCAGACTGTAGAATTGCCTTATTCTGGTGAACTGACCATAAGATTAAAGGCCACGGATCTGATGACCGAAGAATTTATCGTTTCAGCCACCCGTGCATCTCAAAGCACTCCAACCACTTTCCAGGAGATCAGTAAAGAATATCTTGCTAAGCGGAATCTAGGTCAGGACATGCCTCAACTCCTGAACTTTACTCCTTCGGTGGTGACTTTTTCAGACGCAGGAGCTGGAATTGGTTACACTGGAATGAGAATCAGGGGTTCGGATCAAAGTAGAATCAACGTAACTGTAAATGGTATTCCCATGAATGATGCAGAGTCACATGGTGTGTTCTGGGTGAATATGCCTGATTTTGCCTCCTCTGTTGATAACCTTCAGATTCAGCGTGGTGTAGGAACTTCCACCAATGGAGCTGCCACTTTTGGCGCGAGCCTCAACTTCCAAACCGACACAAGAAATGACGATGCCTATGCGCAAGTTGATAACTCAGTCGGATCATTTAACTCATTCAAACATACAGTCAAAGTTGGGTCTGGGCTTCTCAACAACCGATTTGCGGTAGATGCCAGACTTTCTAAAATTACTTCAGATGGCTATGTGGATCGGGCAAGCTCAGATCTAAGTTCTTATTTCGTCTCAGCAGGTTATTTTGGAGAAAACCATGTGCTGAAACTGAATGTCTTTTCCGGGAAAGAGAAAACCTACCAAAGCTGGTACGGCTTACCCGAGTCAAAACTTGAAGACGATAGATCCTTCAACTATTACACCTATGAAAACGAAACGGATAATTATCAACAGGATCATTATCAATTGATTTATGCAGGTAAAATCGGTAGCAACTGGAAGACGAACGCAGCCCTTCACTATACCTACGGTCGTGGGTACTACGAGCAATATAGAGATGATGATGCTTTTGCAAACTATCGCCTTCCTAATGTAATCATCGGAGATTCAGTCATTACCAATACAGATATTATCAGAAGGCTGTGGCTGGATAATGACTTCTACGGAGGAGTAGCTTCACTTAATTATATCTCTGATGATGGCAAATGGGATGCAGTGCTTGGAGGAGGCGCAAATCGCTATGATGGAGATCATTTTGGGGAAATAATCTGGGCGAGAATCGCAGGAGATACTGAGATCCGCGATAGATACTATGATAATAATGCCGTAAAAGATGACCGTAATATCTACCTAAAAGCCACACGGGAACTAACCCCTGGTCTAAGTCTTTATGGAGATTTACAACTACGATTCATTGATTATTCATTTGTAGGTATAAATGATGATGGAAGAATAGTGGATGGAGAGGAAAAATATAACTTCTTTAATCCAAAAGTTGGGGTCAGCTACGAGAAGTTCGGCCGCACTTGGTATGCGAGCTATGCAGTGGCAAACAGAGAACCGAAAAGATCTGATTTCACGGACAATCCAATCACAGAAATCCCAAAACCTGAACGATTGAATAACATCGAAGCAGGACTCAGAGCCAGAAGCGGGAGTTTCTCCTATAACGCTAATTTCTACTTCATGGACTACAAAGATCAATTGATCCCTACTGGACAAATTAACAACGTAGGCTCAAGTATCCGGGAGAATGTAGCAGACTCATACCGAGCAGGAATTGAGTTGGACGTGGCCTACCAGCTATCTAATAGGTGGATTTTGGGCGCAAATGTGGCACTTAGTCAAAATAAAATTAAGGAATTCACTGAATATGTGGACGATTACAGCACAGTTGAGTTCACTCAAGAAACGTTCACTTACACAGATACAGATATTGCGCTTTCTCCAAATGCGGTGGCCTCTGCAATGATCGAATATAAGCCTGTGAAAAATCTTTCCCTGAACTGGCTGAGTAAATATGTGAGCAAGCAGTATCTGGATAATTCAAGTCTTGACGCACGCTCGCTGGATGCTTTCTTTACAAACGATATCCGCATCAGCTATTCCGTACAGCCACGATTCTTCAAAAGCGTGGAGTTAAATCTTCTGGTGAATAACATTTTCAATGAGATGTACGAGCCAAATGGCTACACATTCAGCTATTTCCTTCCGGGAGAAAACGATAGAGAATTGGTAACGGAGAATTACTATTACCCAATGGCTGGCACAAACTTTATGCTGGGACTCAGCCTGAAGTTTTAAGAGATATTCATAGTTAAAATCAACATTGACGACTGACCATGCAACTCGAAAAACAGAACTTCGAATTACTGCCCAAAGCACAGCAAAACTGGCAAAACCGCCCCGAATGGTTTTTTAATCGTGCCCATACAGATACTTACGAGCTTTGGTACGAAGGTCGCTATAAGCGTGCTGAAGTCTGGCAAAAGAAAGTCATGGAGCAGCTGGTTTCCAAAGATGGAAGGATTAAAACATTGCTGGAATTTGGCTGTGGCACGACACGATTCACGCGTTGGTGGAAGGAAATAGGCATCAAAGCTACCGGAGGAGATATTTCTCCTCTGATGCTTTCCCAGGCGATCAATCTTTTCGATGGAGATTTGGTCATGGCCGATTCGCATCATATGCCTTTCAAGGATCATACCTTCGATTCCCTTGCGTTCATCACGACCTTTGAATACTATAAGGATCCGGTGAAAGTGATCCGGGAATCAGCCCGCGTGGCAAAATATGGGATCGCTATGGGAATGATGAATCGCAATTCCCCCAAAGTGCTGAGGCGAAGGGTTCAGCAAGTTTTTGGCAAGAATCCATTTTACGTCACAGCGACATTCTACACTCCTGATATGCTCATCAAGATCATTGAGGAAGCACTGCAAGGGAGGCAATATACCATCGAGTGGTCTTGCACGGGACTACCGAAGTGGTTTCCAGTCCAACAATGGAGCGTTCCCTATGGCGATTTTTTCGGCTTGTATGTCAAATTCAATGACGTGGACTGATGGCGGATCTCGGCAAAATCAACAATGAAGGTTATCAAAAATTACTTAGTGGTAGACTTGGTGCTGTGCGCAAAGAAGTGAAGCAAGGCCCAGGCTTTGGTGTGGATGTGTCCATTACTTCATTGACGGGTGGCTTGGCTATGGCTGCCACGAGCGATCCTTTAACACTAATTCCATCCCTAGGATTGCAGGAATCAGCCTGGCTCAGTGTGCACCTGATGGCAAATGATATGGCTACGACTGGCTTTGCTCCGCAGTATGGGCAGTTTGTGCTAAATCTGCCTGATTCCTTGAGCAATGAAGATTTTAGTACGTATTGGGGATTTATTGACCGCTATTGCAAAGAAATAGGAGTAGCAATTACCGGTGGTCATACTGGATTTGTTCAAGGGCAAAATTCGACTTTTGCCGGGGGAGGCACCTTGATTACTATCGCGCCAGAGTCAGAAATAATCTGTGCTACCGGAGCTCAGGAAGGGGATGTGGTTTTGGTCACAAAAACCTGTGCACTCACGGCTACGGCTATTTTAGGGATGAGCTTTCCGGATACAATTAAAACCAAATTGGGTACTGAGATCTATCATGCCGCATGTGAGCAATTTTATCAAACTTCCTCACTCGCCGAAGGACTGATTGCTGCTGGAGAATCCGAAAAATTCTCAGAAATCAATGCAATGCATGATGTGACTGAAGGCGGAGTGCTGGGAGCAATCTTCGAAATGATGGTCGCCTCAGGCAAAGGTGCGCTGATTGAAAATGAATTGATTCCGATAGGAGAAACTGCCTCAGCGATTTCAGGATTATTTCAGCTTGACCCACGCTATTGTGTAGGAGCAGGAGCTATGATCATTTCCTGCAACCCTGAGAAGTCAGACCAGCTGATCACCCGCTTGGCAAAATCCAACATTGCGTGCTCAGTGGTAGGAGAAGTAAAATCTAATGATTTTGGGATAATGTTGGAAACAGCTGGGAACACATCTCCGCTAGTTTATCAAGAAACTGATCCTTACTGGAAAGCATATTTCAAAGCTTTAAATGCTGGCTGGAAATGAAAAAGCAACCAAAAATATTGGCGGGGCTTTACCTTGTGATTGATCCAGGCAAAGCTGAAAAAGGGCTTCTTGACGCATTGCAAAAAGCCCTGGAAGCTAAGCCTTGTGCCGTTCAGATCTGGGATAATTTCTTAGAAAATGCTTCAGTGTCTGCGCTGATCTGTAAAATCAAAAAGCTATGTAACGCTGCGGGTGTTCCGCTTCTGATCAACAATCATCCAGAATGGGTTGAGCTTTTTGATTTGGATGGCGTACACTTTGACGAATTTGATGAGCTTTCACAGCGCTGCGTGACAACTTTTCATGAATTGGGAAAATTAGTGGGGATCACCACCAATAATGATTTAGATGTGATCCGGAAAGCTGTCGAAGCTGGAGTAGATTATCTTTCTTTTTGCTCCATATTTCCTTCCGACACGAGCACAAGCTGTGAGTTGGTGGATTTTGACTCGGTACGGCAGACGAGAGTAATGACAGATATTCCGATTTTTCTGGCTGGCGGGATCAATTCTAAAAATATGGATAAGCTTCGGACTTTAGACTTTGACGGAGTCGCCATAGTTTCTGGAGTGATGAGCTCTCCAGACCCAGCGGAAGCCGTTCTGAATTACCAACAATCACTTATTAACCTTAAAAAATGAAATTAGAAACTATCGAGAAATTGTGCTGTCCCTTTGATAAACAGGATCTTGAATTGAAAACAATTTTGACAGATGACCGGGAGAATATCATCGAGGGATGGCTGACCTGCGGTACATGCATGAGACTTTATCCGATTATAAAAGGCATTCCTATCATGAATCCTGACGAATATAGAGAAGGACATTTGGAGCAGCCTGTACTTGACCGTTGGCAAAAACAGCTAGCGGGAAAAGAAATTAAGGATTTTAGATTGCTGGATAAGGCTTCAGACAATACCTAACCCGGATTTGAGAGCTTGTAACGCTTTAATTGCTTCTTTTTCTCTGGCGAAATCAAGCGAAATAAATTTGGTCCCTCCTGCCACGAGCACACACTTGTAAATGGTGATCTCCCTCGAAAGTGTGGGGCTAATTCCATTGGGAATATTTGTTCTTCGAAAACTATGAAGAATCAATTCCGCATGCTCGATTTTAGCAAGCTCTTGCCATTCGCCAAATTTGATCCAAAAAATACTTTGGTATTCTTTGAATTTATTGCCTTCAAAATCAATGAGAGTCCCGGTAAAGGTGGATAAACTCAAAAGTCCCAGCAAAAATGAAATCCCAATAATCGTGTACAAAGTAAGGGGATCAGTCTTATTGTCAATAAGATATGATGTGACCCATATGATCAATGCGATTGAAATCAGTAAAACACCTATCAGGTGAAAGCCACTCCAGTGCGACTGATTCTTGTGGATGAATTGAGGCAATTAGATTTTTGTATGATTTACTTTTCAATTTAGCAAACTATGCCTTAATCATATGCAATTTCTATCTTAAGCTCAATTATCCTATCCACTTGTGTTCGATCTATCCAGCTTCCGCTATAGGCAATATCCCAATCAAAACGATCTATTTCCAATGTTGCAGTATATCCATTCTCATACTCCGTAGCAGCCAATGTAACGGTATTTGTGATTCCTTTTATCTTCAGCTCTCCGCTTATACCTATTTCTCCATTTTTATTTTTCTTGATTTCAACGATTTTGAAGGTTGAAAAAGGATATTTGTCCACATCAAAAAAGTCTGCACTTTTAAGATGATTCGTGAGATTTCGGATTGGTATTGGATCAGTGGCAGGAATATCAGTGACGGTTATACTATTCATATCCACGAATAATTCTCCTCCCGCTAGCTGCTTGTTATCTATCAAAACATACCCCTCATGAATTGCGATTTCTCCCTCATGCTTCCCCAAGCCCATCATCTTGGTACCTTTCCAAAATATTTTTGACTTGAAAAGATCAATTTCAAGTGTGTCTGCCCCCTGATTAGAAATCGGGTCACCTATTGATGCAAACGTTTTAGAATCTGAGCTATCTATACAACCAATCATTAAAAATCCGATAATGGAAACAAGCAACTCATTCATATTCTGGAATATTCAAGCCTAAGATAAGATCTCGGTGAATGGTCAAAATCCCATTCTCTAACATAGGTATCATCACACCCGAACCACCTCTATTATTAAGGTTCTCTTTTCTTTCCTTTGTCAAAAGTGGATCATCTTCGAAAACAAAATCATCCAGATAATACGCTGTTTTTCCAGGCTCTTTTATAGTGATATGAATATGCTCAGGCTCATCTCTGCTGGAATAGGCGCCAGGCCGGAAGGTGTAAAAAGTATAGTTTCCTTCATCATCCGTTTTCACCCAGCCCCGAATAAAGCCATGGCGTTTTGCCCACCCTTTTTCATTTCCTTGAGTTTGATAGATGCCTTCCCGATTTGTATGATAAATGTAGATTATCACATCAGAAGTAGGGGTTTTGCCATCTCTTTGAAATACCCGTCCAGTGATTATTAGCTTGGGTTCGTTTTCGGAAAAGAGTGGTAAGGTATCCACCGCATTCAATTTCTTGTCTCCAAATTCAAATATTGCTTCGCAACCCTCACAAGGGCCGCCCACAACTTTATCAGAAGGAATCGTTTGTGCATTGCAGGAAAAAGAGCACAAGAGCATTAGAGAAAAAAGGAGTTTTTGCATCGCTTTATTTTTTCCAAAAGATTGGTAAAAGTTCTTTTGGGAAAAAACTGACTAGGCTAACCTGAGGAAAAAATAGGTCAAGACGATTGCAGGGACGAAAATCTCTCTTTGAAGTTATCCACATAATTCCTGCTTAGGCGCAATTCGCTGGAATTGGACAGCTGAATATCGTAATCACCGTTTAATCTGGATTTATAAGAAATCACTTTATTAAGATTCACAATTGTAGATTTATGGATTCTAACAAACTTGTCTGGATTCAACTGATCCAAAATCGATTTAAGTGTGGAGGAATGAAGTAATTTTTTATTTATTGTATGAATCGCGATATAAGGGGCTTCGGCGCTGATGAAGAAAACGTCCGATGTTTTAATCGCTGTTTTTGTCCTTCCAGAACCTACTAATATCTGATCGAGGTAATTTGACTTGCGCACTTCTTTTATAATGGATTTGTTTTTTCGCAGAAGTACCAACGAAATCACCGAATAGATCAGCAGATATTTGTACAAATCCGCTGAAATAGTATAGTTCAAATTCCTGAAAAAAGTGAAGGTGTGCCCATAGAAAAGTGCAGAAATTATATGCACTAAACCCGCAAAGATCAAGATGTGAAAAATGGAAGCGAAAATGACAAACAAGAGCCTTTTCGCTAATAAAACCCGAATCCCGGCAAGTGCAGAAACCTTATTAAAAAAACCATTAAGGATTATAGAAACTGGCAAAATCAGAATCCAAAACATATTGAAAAGGAAGGATTCTGAAGCGTAAAAAGAATAATCATTATACTGTGAATGCAGGTAATCCTGAAAAATCGTAACCAGCAATATCAGAACCAACACGGCTAGATATTTCAGTGTCGCCTTGATTCGGAGTTTCTTTTGTTGGAATATTGGACTCATGTAATCAGCAATTTGAACTTCTTTAATTTACATATTTAAAAATTAGTGCCCTGTCTATGAATAGCCTGTTGGTTCAGCCTAATCAACTCACATATCTTATTCCTTACCTAGCAATAGACATATGTAAAGATTTTTCGATTTTCTTTACATATAGTAAAGGGTATGTAAAGCAACTTTACATACGATTTGAAAAAAATGTAGGGCTGTAATGAAAAATCTTTCGCCCTATTTTATGTGTAAAGAGACATGTTTATTCCCTCTCCTATGGAAAAAGGAAATCACTACCCTAATTCTATCTCGCTCCTTCAGAGCTTATATATGGACTAAAATTATATTACCCAGCCCTTTAGGCTGGCCTAGGGTATTTTGGGCTGTCAGCCCATTTTTCCAAAAATTCTAACAAAATCTATATAAGGATGAAATAGTGATTTAATCGTTAAAAGATCTAAAGAAAGGTAAAATCTTCGTGGTCTCTGCGAAAACCTCTGTGTCCATTGTGGTTAAAATAGCATTTCAGAAAAAAGGACAGAGGAAGATTTGATCTTAATTCAGCCTAGCTTGGCACAGATCCAGGAAGCTTCTGCTACAGGTTTATTCATTGCATAAACGACTCCTTCTTGTTTGATCAATCGATCACTAATCCGGATATTTTTCACCACATATTTCACTTTTATCTCATAAGAGACTCCGCTTAAAAATCTAACTTTATCCAAACTCACCAGTCCAAAAAATCCCTCAGCTAGACCGAGCAATTTAATTCCAGCGCCTCCACATTGGGCCATTGATTCTATCAAAATCATTCCTGGAATAAATCCTGAATCAGGAAAACTGCCCGTTAGCATTTGGTCTTTGGTCTTGCTAAATGTCTTAATACCAATTATTTCCTCACGTGAAGCACTAAGGATTTCATCTACAAAAAGAAATGGATAACGGTGCGGAATCAGAGACTCAATAGTATTCATAGCAATATTGTTCTAGCTGAAGATACTTTTTTCCTGATTTATTTTTGCCCTATTCCGGAAAAATACTCTCATCCATTCCAGGAACGATCCTCAAAGCATTTTTGTAATACAATTTCTTCAATACCTCATCAGATAGCCCTAGACCATACATAGCCCAGTAGGCGTGGTATTTTTTGTAGTAGGGAAAATATTCGTCTTCAGTCTCTAACACCCTGAAATAGGTGTAATACTCCTCTTTATTGTAAGCATCCTTTCCGAATAAAACCCGGTCCTGATATTTCTCAAAAAACTCTTTAGCTCGTCTCGGTTGCCGTCCAAACTCAGCAATCACGGCGCCGATCCCAAAGTTTACATTCGGATATTTTTCCAGATGTGCAGAAGCTGCATTCAGATCATTGGCCATCCAGCCCATGTGTGCATTGATAAAAGTTGTCTCAGGATGCTTTGCAAAAACATCATGTTGCTCAGCCATTATCTGCTCAAAAGGTGCCGGATTATCGGCTCCACGCAGACGGTTTGGGTGAGTTTTCAACTCCAGCCATCGTTCATTAGTTGCATCCATTGGTTGCCAAAACTGTGCTGGATCGGCAGAATGGATAATCACAGGAATTCCCAGTTCACCAGCTTTTGCCCAGACTGGATCCAGATCCGGGTGATTTACCGGAACTCTATTTCCATTTACATCTGTCACATTCAACCCGAGACTCTTATATATTTTCAATCCACTGGCTCCTGCTGCTACATCTTCTTCTAATTCCTTTACTGCAATCCTCGCCCAATTCTCATCACCAAAACCAGCTAAATTGAGATTAGTAAAAACCATGAATCTGCCTGGAGCATAGGTGTTGAATTCCTTCAGCATGCCTTTGATATACTCTTGCTGCGTATTGCTATCTCCACGACCAAACCCTCTTCCGCTAAGGTTCACCAACACTCCCATGTTGAGTTGATCCATTTCGGAGATTAGCTGGCCGATTTTTTCTTCGTTGATTCCGCCCTGATGTGAGTGAATATCCACAAATGGAAATTTTGCCCGCGTGACTGGATGCTCAGGTACTTTCAATGTAGAGGGAGGATTATATTCTTCAAAACTCAAGTCCTGAGCTAACGCTGCATTTCCAAAAAATAAGAGTGATGATACAAGCAAAAATTTTGTGATATTATTCATAGACTAGCTTTTAGAGTTATTTAGGCTTGCTTACGCAAAAGATTATAAAAGAGTTAAGTATCCTGAAAATAGAAAATCCCGAGTGAATACCCGGGATTTTAGAATTGTATAATTATCTAGTAGTTCCTCCGTCGATCACCTGCCCAAAGAAGATCGCATTCATATAGAGTTTGTTCGTCCCAAACCAGAATGCCCGGAAGTTCATATTATCTGCAAAAGCGACTATGCGCCCCCTTCCAACGCCAGAAACCTGAATCACAGAGCCATTCTGAATTCCTGGAAGATTTGATGGGTGAAGATATCCAGAGGCCAATGGCTTCTCGGTATAAACCAAGGGATTCGCATACGGGTTTTCTGATGGCTCTAGGAATAAGTTATCATTTCTGAATGTATGGATATCTGAATTGATGTAACCGTAGCCGATTGGATGTGTCAAGTCAAGATTCGCATTAAAAATCGCTCCTCCTGTCACTTTCGCTCCTCTTTCGTTTTCATAATCTGCATAGGTTTTTTGAAGTACAGAATCTGGTTCAGCTCCATCACGGAATTTGAAATTTCCTACTTCATTCTGGGCAAGAAATTGGATTGCACCTCCTTTTGCCAATAGCGTTCCTCCACCTGAAATCCAAGACTTAAGCGTAGCTGCACCTGACTTTCCCAAACTATTGTATCTGCCATCCGGCATCAGAATAACATTGTACCTCTCTAGTGTACTCGCGCTCACTCTATCCATAGAAAGCAAGGTAATAGGCATTTCATAGCGCTGATCTAGCAAATGCCAGATTTCACCCGCCTCATAACTATCTACTCCGCCTTCCACTACAAGTGCGATCTCTGGTTTGTCTAAGGGCACTATATTTGGCGAACCAATATTCAATCCTCCGGTATATCCTGTTGTTAATCCATAGATATCTACTGTAGACTCTTTGGCTATTTCTGAAAGCTTATTGAAAAAAGCCTGGTCATCCAATCCACTTTCACCTTTATTAATCAATAAACTGCCCCTTCCGTATTTTTTACCATCGGCTGTGCTGAATTCTCCTGTAGCTACTCGCACCTGAAAATCAGCTTCCATCAATTTATAAGCAGCTTTAGGAGCATAATAATCCGTCCATTCCATTGCATATTGATATGCACCGACATCTCCAATTACTTTTCCTGGAGCCAAAGCGATAGAACTTTTTGTGATTTCGTTCACACTCGCCAAATTCAAAATCTGACTGTTAAGCGCCATGTAGTCAAGATTGAAAGCCATCGGATAGGTCCAGGCAGAAATATCATAAAACAAGCTGTCTTTAAATGTATTTCTTGTTTCGAACATTGCCTTGATCAATCTATACTGAGACTGATCTGCTGGTACGATGTATGAATTTTCTTTATCAAATTCTTTCCCATTCACGGTGATATCATCGTTAAGACTAAACACTTTGATGTCATGCTGGAGGATCAAATCAGCCAAATGATAGCTTCTTGCATCATCTTGCTTACTACCAAAAATGTATGCTTTATTGGCATCTGCATCCACTTCTACTTGAATCTCTTTATAAAAATCATTCATAAACTCATTCAACTCCTGACGCATTTCCTTAGCAGCTTGAAAGGAAGAGAGATTAGCTGTGAATTGGTTTCTAATGGTAAAAGGGAAGCTTAACATGCCATTTACACTTTCTTGTAAGTGTCCTCGGGAGCTGGCCTGCTCAAACAAAATTCCTATTGAGCCCTGCACATCTGGATAGGTAGAGCCTTTTCCATAATAATAATCATCGTAGCTCTCCTGATTGAAATATAAGGAACCAATTTGATCCAATGCTTTCGCATGATAGCTGCCAATTTTCTTCGTCAACTCAAAGTTCTTTTCTGGCGTGAGTGGGTGCATTCGTGCCGGTACTCCTGGTTGGAAAAAGAAGGTGCTATTTGTCCCCATCTCATGAAAATCCAAATGAATATTCGGAAGCCATTCCTGGAAAACCCGAACACGGTTTCTGGATTCTGGATGCTGAACAGGAAGCCAGTCTCTATTTAGGTCAAACCAGTAGTGGTTCGTTCTGCCTCTCGGCCAAGCTTCACTAAACTCCACATTGTTCGGATCTCCGTTCATGTTATAGGACTTATGCGTGTTTACCCATGACGCAAAGCGATTGAGTCCATCGGGATTAATAGCTGGATCCAGCAGCAAAACCATGTTGTCTAAGTCCCCGGCGATTTCTTTTGCGGCAGCAAAATGATACGCCGCTAGAAGAGAGGCATTAGCACCACTTGGCTCATTGCCATGAACAGAATACCCCATGAACATCACAACGGGCATACTTGCAATATCCGGTGATGCACCTGCATCTCTGAGTTTTTTCCTATCAGATTTAATCTGATCTATCTTCGCAAGATTGGACGGAGAGGTGATGGTCAATAAAACCTGAGGTCTTTTCTCGTAAGTTCTACCTGTTTCTTCGAAAGTCACTCGATCTGACGCTTCAGCCACAGCCTTCATATACATCACAAGCTGGTCATGACTTACATGCCATTCACCAACTTCATATCCCAAAATTTCCTTAGGTGTCGGGATAGACTCGTCATACGTATATCCCGTTGGGAGATAATAACTTAAGTCGACTTGAGCGAAGGCACACAACGCAAAAAAAGACAAAAGCAGCGAAAGCAGACTTTTTTTCATAGAGATTGGAGGTTTAACTTTTAGCTAAATTCACACATTGATTCCTTAAAAAAAGCTATTTTGGTTCAATGGTTAAAATAATTGAAGAAAACACATGGATTTAATAGCTCCCGGAAACGGAATACTTTACTGGCAATTAACAACTTTAGCGGCGGTCCTCGGCTATTTTTGCTTTATGATTTACGCATTGGTTGATTTGATTCGCTCAGATTTCAGAGAGCATCATATGAAACTGATATGGGCGCTTATAATTTTATTCATTCCTTATATTGGGACTTTTTTATATCTCAGTGTGAGTAGAAGAACCAAAAACAATTTTAGAAAATTCACTCCTGATTTCTCTTCTCATAGTACACAAAATACCAAATGACACTTTCTTTTATTCAAAATATGGGCGGCGGCTCAATTATGTTTTTCCTACTATTTGGTCTGATCTACACCATATTATGGATTTATTGCTTGGTAGATATACTTCGGTCAGAATTCAAAGATCCCAATATGAAAATAATCTGGATTGTGATTCTACTCTTTGCACAGGGAATTGGGCCGATTGTTTATCTGGCGATGGGAAAAAGCACAAAAACTACAAACTATTCTTGATATGTTCGGGCTTGGAATTATTGGGTTGGCTATTTATGCTTTCACCATTTATGATGTAATCTCCAGTAACTTCGCCAACCAAAACGACAAATTGATCTGGATTATTATTGTAGTACTTGTTCCACTTGTCGGAGCTGTCCTTTGGTTTTTGATTGGCAGGGGGAAGAGGATTTAATGGGCTCTCATATTTGTTGGGGTGACTTATTTATTTATAAATATGCTTTAGCGCAGGCTCCAGATCAGGACACTCAAAGTCAAATCCTGCTTTTTGGATTTTTTGGGAAGAGGCTCTATTACCTCCCAAGACCATCGCTGCCATTTCCCCAAGCACTAACTTGAGCACAAATCCCGGAACTCCGATCCCCACATAGGGTTTCCCCTTAGCTTTTGCTGCAGCTTGAGTAAGCTGTTGATTGGTAGCAGGATTTGGACCCACCGCATTGAATACACCCTGCAACGTCGTCTTTTCCAAAGCAAACACAAACATCCTGGCCAGATCATCAATTGCAATCCAGCTCATCCATTGATCACCATTCCCCAATGGCGCAGCTATAGGTGGCTTCATCATTTCTCCAAGGGCTCCCCCTTTGTCATCTAACACAATGCCTATTCTCAGCATCACCGTGCGAAGGTGCAGTTCCTCCATTCTCTTCACTTCATTTTCCCAAGCCACCACTACCTTGGCTAGAAAATCGGAACCGGATTCCTGGGTTTCGTCCATTAGAGAAGTGCCCGTATCGAAACCATAGTAACCAACCGCAGAGGCAGAGATAAAAGCATTCGGCTTGGAAGAGGACCTCTCCACTGCATTATAAAGCAATCTCGTACTTTGAATTCGGGAATCTAGAATAAGTTTCTTGCGATCATCTGTCCAGCGCTTCTCCGCCACCCCAGCACCTGCTAGGTGAATGATAGCATCCGCCCATTCCACTGCTTCTGGATCTATGTTTTGCTTTTCTACGTCCCATAGAAAAGATTTTTGGTTTTGCGGAGATCTACTAAGCCAGGCCACGGAATATCCTTTCAATTCCAGCAGCTGGGTAATTTTGTGGCCAATAAGACCTGAACCTCCGGAAATAAGAATATTTTTCATAGTTGGGTGATTTATATTTAGATAACCCTAGAACATCCAAATAAGTTGGCTCTCTCTGGCAGATATAAGGTTACATATGCTTCATTAAATTCAATATCTATTCCTAATTTGGCCTAACTATTTGTAAAACCTAGTTTGAACAGCGCTTCCATTTTTCGTTACATCCTTCTTTGGCTCGTTTTAGGCCTCTTGGTTGGACTGCTTTCAGGTGCCGCATCCGCTGTTTTCCTTATTTCGTTGAATTGGGCTACCGCATATAGAGAATCTCATCTTTGGATCATAGCACTGCTACCGATTGCAGGCTTCGTGATCGGCTGGAGCTACTATCGCTATGGGGAAAATTCGGTGAAGGGAAACAATCTCTTACTCGATGAGCTTTACAAAACTGAACAGCCAATTCCGCTCAGAATGACTCCTTTGGTGCTCTTTGGGACGATTTTGACACATTTATTTGGAGGATCTGCTGGAAGGGAAGGCACTGCTGTGCAGATGGGAGGTTCATTAGCGGATCAACTCACCAAGTATTTTAAATTACATCCAGAGGATCGTAGAATTATTTTAATTGCGGGAGTTTCGGGTGGATTTGCATCCGTTTTTGGAACTCCGCTAGCTGGAGCAATATTCGCATTAGAGTGGATGCAACATCGAAAAATTCGTTGGAAATCACTGTTTCCAGCGTTTTGGACTGCCTTGGTAGCAAATTGGGTTTGCTCTTCACTTTTCGGTGTAGGACATACCCATTATTTCATAGATCTGGTTCCTCCACATACTTTGATCAACTTACTCTGGATCATTCCTGCAGGAATTGCCTTTGGCTTATCAGGGAGATTATTTGCCCAAAGCACTCACTTTTTTTCTCATCAATTTTCCAAATACATCACTTACCCCCCACTTCGTCCGGTCATAGGCGGACTGTTGATTGTGGCATTTGTATATATTTCGGACAGTACGACCTACCTTGGTCTAGGCATTCCGAGGATTGTAGAAGCATTCGAGACACCCCTTCCTTGGTACGATTGGTTGGCAAAAACCGGCTTAACTAGCTTTACGCTAGGAGCTGGATTTAAAGGTGGAGAAGTTACTCCTTTATTCTTCACCGGAGCTACGCTCGGCAATACACTCGCTACCTGGATTCCACTACCGCTCGCACTTATGGCAGGAATGGGTTTTGTAGGAGTCTTTTCAGGAGCTACCAATACACCAATAGCATGTACTGTGATGGGTATGGAGCTGTTCGGGTACGAATCAGGGATATTTTTGGGTATTGCCTGTTTGATCGCGTATCTTTTCAGCGGAAAATCCAGTATCTATTCTTCCCAAAATCTTGATAAGAAATTCCATTTGTACCCCGCAGAAGGGATTTTTACCTTTTCCCGAGATAAGTCTCACACGCATGATTGATATTTCTCTAAAGCCTATTTCTCAAGCATGAAAATCAAGCTGAAAATCTTTTCCAACCCTGATCAAAATATCCTGTTTCTGAAAAAGGTGATTAAGGTGCAAGAAAAAGTGGTTCAGATCAGCAGTATTCTTGCATTTGGAATATTGCTTTTTCACTTGGGCTATTCCATAGATCCACAAGATCAGGTCGGAACTTCTTCGCTCTTCAGCATTTCCCTGATTCTAATCGGATTAGGTTATTTTGTTAGAGTATTATTAGTAGAAAAATCAATATTTCCTGCAAGAGTGATTCTCGAATTACTCCTTTCTCTTGTATTGATCGTCACGGCCTTAGTCCGTTGGAATGTGCTAGGATATGAAATAAGCCAACTTATTTTAGAGTTCACTGCGAGTTATCATCTTATCAATGGCTTGGTGATCATTCTGTTTTTCATAGAACTCAGCAAGTTCAGCCTTACTATAAATGAGCTAAAACTCAGTCCCTCACTAGTCTTTATTCTATCTTTTATCTTGCTGATCCTCTTAGGCGCCGGACTTCTGAGTCTTCCTGAAGCCACTACAAAAGATATTAGTTTTATAGACGCTCTGTTTACTTCAACTTCAGCAGTATGTGTCACTGGTCTGATCGTTCTAGATACCGCTAAAGATTTCACTTTTTTTGGTCAGGTAGTCATTATGATTTTATTCCAAATTGGTGGTCTGGGAATCATGGTTTTCACAAGTTTCTTTGGCTTCTTTTTCAAGGGAAGTTATTCTATAGAAAATAGACTTTTCATCCGGGATTACATCAATGAAAACAATGTAAATGAGATTTACTCGACCTTATTTAAGATCATCTCTTTTACCGTGCTAGTAGAAGGCCTTTGTGCATTTATGATCTATCAATTTACTGATGCAGCACAATTTATCGGACGAGGGGATCACTTGTTCTTTTCACTTTTCCATGCAATATCTGGTTTTTGCAATGCCGGTTTTTCTACACTGAGTAATGGATTATACGAAGAAGGATTCCGGGAAGCTTACAATATGCATTTGGCGATTGCTATGGCAATTGTGTTAGGCGGAATCGGCTTCCCGGTTGTTTTGAACTACTATTCTTATCTGAAGCATGTGATCGTAGGCTATGTGAAAAGTATCCTTGGTATAGAAAAATACCGACATACCTCACGGGTTTCCAGCGTCAATACGAGGTTAGTGGTCTATACCACCGGAATTCTATTGGTAGTGGGAATGATGGTATATGCAATCTCAGAACAGGATGCTACACTAAAGGGACTAAGCCCATATGGTAAATTTGCCACCACCGTATTTGGAGCTGTGACTCCAAGAACAGCAGGATTCAACACTGTTGATATGAGGGAATTAGCAGTTCCCACGGTATTAATTTACCTACTTCTGATGTGGATAGGAGCATCTCCCGGATCTACAGGGGGCGGACTAAAGACCAGTACTTTCGCAGTTGCTATGCTTAATACATTTAGCATTGCTTCAGGAAAAACCAGAGTGGAAGTTTTTCGAAGACAACTCTCCAATGAAACCCTCAAAAAGGCTTTCGCCGTAATTTCCCTTTCTGTTTTAGTCATTGGACTTGGCGTATTTTTACTGATGATTTTTAATCCTGAACTTGCGTTGATGGACGTGGCATTCGAAGTGTTTAGTGCATTTTCCACCGTGGGACTCTCACTGGGAATTACTTCACAATTAAGTATGGGTAGCAAATTAGTTTTGATGGCAATAATGCTGATAGGAAGAGTAGGGACGCTGACTATCCTAATAGCAATCGTGCGAAAAATCGGTGAGCAGCGGTATAAATATCCTGAAGAAACAGTCTTTATAACTTAATTTAAATCACATGAGATCGAGAATGACGAAAACGTCACACAAAAGGATGATTATAAATCCGGCGAGATTCCTCCCGATAGCTCCCGATAATTATCGGGACGGGATGACCATTAAAAATCTATTATAATCACATGAAATATATAATCGTAGGCATAGGCAATTTTGGAGGCTATCTGGCGAAGCGTCTGACGAATCTTGGACACGAGGTTATCGGTGTGGATTCCAGCGAAAGCAAGATAGAATTGATCAAGGATAGCATTACACATTCAATCGTAATGGATGCAACAGATAAGGCTGCCGTGAAAAATCTGCCTATTAAAGACACAGATGTGGTTATTATAGCTATTGGTGAAGATATTGGCGCTTCGATCATGAGCACGGCTATCTTCAAGCAACTGAAATCCAAGCGAATTATTGGCCGCGCTATTAATGACCTTCATGAAACGGTGATCCAAGCTATTGGGATTGATGAAATCATACATCCCGAAGAAGAAACGGCTGATAGACTTGCTAAAAGACTTCAGATGAAGGGGGTGCTAGATTCTCTGGAAATTTCTGACGAATACAATATCGTAGAGGTGAAAGTCCCAAAACGCTATTTGGAGATGACGGTGGCAGAAGCTAACATTCGAAAAGAATTTTACTTAAATATCCTCACAGTCATAAAAATAGAGCAAAAGAAGAATCTCCTAGGAATTAATTCGCCATACAAAAATGTGATAGGTGTGGTTACTCCTGATTATAAGTTCGAGTCTGAAGATATTTTGCTGCTTTTCGGGAAAATCAAAAACATACAGGACTTCTTGCAACTCGGAGATTAGTTTAGCTTTTCTCCACAAAATTTACAATACTCGTCCCATTCATCCAGACCGGAATGTTTGCAAGCAGGACAGGTTATTTGATTTCTTTTTTCCATCCTTCTTTTCTCAGCGGCCATCTCAGAGGAAACTATCCCGGTGGGCACGGCTATAATAGCATAGCCAAGAAGCATGATAATGGAGGCCACGAATTGGCCAATCGTAGTCTGGGGAGTAATATCACCAAAACCCACAGTAGTCAAGGTCACAATAGCCCAATACATCCCAACAGGAATACTCGAAAATCCATGCTCTGGCCCCTCTATGATAAACATCAAGGTTCCCATGATGAGAACTATGGTCAGCACAAAGCCAATGAAAATCATTATTTTATGAGAGCTCGCTTTTAGGGATTTGGTTAGATATTCTGCTTCTGCTACATACCTTCCAAGTTTCAAAATCCGGATCACCCGTAACAATCTCAACGCTCTGACAACGGTGAGTAGCTGAGAATTCACAATCAGAATACTCAGATAAGCGGGCAAAATTGCCAACAGGTCTACCATCCCAAAGAAGCTGAATATATATCCTTTTGGCTTGCGCGAGAGCCATATCCTCAACGCGTATTCTATCGTGAACAGGATAGTAAATAACCATTCCAGTAAAAGAAATAATTTCCCGTGCTGTAAGTGAAGGCTAGCTACTGAATCCAAGATTGCCACCAGAATACTGCCGAAAATCATAAACAGCAGTACGATATCGAATGTCTTGGAAGCCCAATCGTCTGACTCAAATACAATATGGGCCAAACGCTTTTTACTGATTTTCATAAAGAAATTTAGAAAAATTTAACAGCCAAAACCAACCCTAGTCCAAGTAATAAACCCGTTTTACACGGGTACTAATATTTGTCAGCAATTCATAGGGAATGGTTCCTATTTGATCCGCTAGTTCTTTCAAGGAAATTTTTTCTCCATATACAATCGCTTCATCTCCTACCTTCACATCCATCCCGCTGACATCCACCATGCACATATCCATGCAGACATTTCCAATGACGTATGCCTTCTGGCCGTTGATCAACACATAGCCTTTACCATTGCTGAATCTGCGGTCATAGCCGTCAGCATAGCCAATGGCAAGTGTGGCAATTTTACCGCCAGAATGTAAAACACCTTTCCTTGAATAACCTATCGTCTCGCCTGGATCAAGCTCTTTGACCTGAGAAATAGTGGTTTTTAGCGTACTGATAGCCCGGAGAGCCAACTCATGCTTTCCAGTCACCTCCACCCCATATAGCCCAATTCCAAGTCTCACCATATCAAATTGAAATTCCGGAAAAGCAACTATACCGGCAGAATTGAGAGCATGAATTAGAGGTTTATAGGAAAGAATATCGAGAATTTCATTTTTCATTTCTTCGAAATTCTTCATTTGTATCAATGAGAATTCTCGATGAATTTCCTCATCTGCCCCAACCAAATGAGTATAAATTGAAGCAATTTCCAAATGTGGATTTGATTGAATTAATCTCGTTAAGATGGGCAATTGTTTCTTCTCAAAACCCAATCTGTGCATCCCGGTATCCATATCAAGATGTATTTTCATCTTTTTCTGATGAATAGTACACCAAGTAGCGAGGCTCTCAAAAAACTCCGGACTGAAAACTACTGGCTCCAGATCATATTCACTGCAAAGTCCAAAGGATTCCTGCATGGTATTAAGTACCATAATTGGGAGTTTTATACCCTGCTTGCGCAAAGAAACTCCCTCATCTGAAAATGCAACCCCTAAGTAATTAGCTCCCATCATTTGGATTTGGTTGGCTATTTCCACAGCTCCTCCACCGTAAGCGAAAGCCTTAACCATCACCATTACTTTCGTATTTGGTAAGATCTGCTTTTTGTAGAAATTATAATTGTGCGTGAGCGCATTGAGATTGATTTCTAGTGTGGTGCCATGAAGCCGTTGTTGGAGTCGATTTACCACTTCCTCAAAACCAAAAACACGAGCTCCAGTGACTAGAATCAGGTCATTGTGAAATGATTCAGGATCTAAGTTTGTCAAAAGCTCTTTCGTAGAACTAAAGCCTCTGAAAGATTCAGGAAACACTTTTTCCAAACAGAAAATCTCACTGCCTACACCAATTAGTTGATCAAACTGATATTTCTTGATCAATTCAGTAACCTCTCCATAAATTATTTCTGGTGATCCTTGCTGTAACAAATCCGACAAAATCAGGATTTTTCGCCGCTTAGGCCGCTGCTGCTGCATAAAGTCCAGTGCAACCTTCAATCCCGCCAAATCATTATTATAGGTATCATCGATCAGCAGCGAGTCATTGATTCCAGGCTTTAGCGTAAGACGCATATCCACTGACTTCAAATGAGCAATTCCTTCCTGGATTGACGCTGCACTTTGTCCCAAAGTAATCGCGGCTACGATCACATGTGTAATGTTTTCTAATGAAGCCACATCCGTAAATGGTACCTGAAAAGTATGAGTACTGAGATCTGATTTCATCAAAATCAGCCGTGTTCCAGTTGCTTTCACTTTCACAGACCTGGTAAATTCCGCTCCTGATCGATCTGACCATCCTACCAATTTTTCCACAGAAAAAAGCACTTCAATTTGCTTAGAAACCTCTTTTTGATCTGTACAGTAAACCAAAAAGCTAGCATCCGCAAAAAGTGAAAGTTTCTCTTCTAGCTTAGATTCCAAGCTTCCAAAGCCTTCTTGATGTGCAGTTCCGAGATTGGTGAATATTCCTAGATCTGGCTCGATCATCTCTTTCAATGCCAACATTTCTCCCGCTTTGGAAATGCCTGCTTCAAGAATTGCTACTTGATGATAGGGCTCGATTCCAAAGATCGAAAGGGGCACACCAACTTGGGAATTGTAGCTTTTTGGACTTTTGGCCACAGCGTACTTTTGCCCCAAAATCTGCCCTAGCCATTCCTTAACTATCGTCTTGCCATTGCTGCCGGTTATACTTACCACAGGGTTTGTAAATAACCTTCTCTGGTATTTGGCTAAAAGCTGCAAGGCTCTACGAGTATCCGGAACTTGAATAAAACTAACATCAGGGTAGGCGGATCCATCAAAATCGAGATGAACCAGGAATGTTTTTACACCCAAGGCCACTAACTGAGAAATAAAACCAGCGCCGTCAGCCTTGGCACCTTTTAATGCTACAAAAAGCGTTTTTTCAGGATGAAGAATTTGTCTGGAGTCAATGACAATTTGAGAAACCACCAGCTCATCATTTCCATTGACAAGGGTTCCTTCTGTAATTTCAGCGATTTGCTTTTGACTAATTTCCTGAAACATCTTGCTCCGGATCTATTTTCTTTTTCTTAAAAAACACCTGCTTAACCCATCGAGGAAGGAAAAAGGCACCTAAAATCAAATATGGATAGTAGGATAGAAGTCTCCACAAAATGCTAGTTACGAACGTATAGTTGATCAAAAACTCCGTAAAGAATTGACCAAAGAAAAACTCCGCTGTCCCGCTGCTACCTGGGGTCGGTGAGATCATCATTACAATCCACATGATCACTTGTCGGGCAAACACAATAACATGCTCATAAGCTGCCAATGGGACAAATGCGGATATAAGTGCATTAAGCATTAAATATCTTGAGCTCCAAATGAAGATCGTCGCTAAGGTGATTGGCACCCAATAATTCCAGCTTTTTCCCGAAAGCTCCTTAGATGCTTCAATTATCTGGTTGCCATATTCCTGAGCATCATGCTTCCATTTTCTCAGCCATTTGATCGAAAAAATCTTGATCAATACCCATTTAAAGACTCTTGGCCTATAGAACAAAGCCGCTGCCATTATTACGCTGTAAACTGCATAAAGCGAATACGAAATCCAGAAAATAGCCTCCATGCTATTTTCAAGTTGCATCTCAAGTACTTTGTTCTCTGGAAATATATTCCCTTTGGCTAAAAAGAGGATAATCGGTGCCCCTATCACAAAAAATAGATTGTCCAAAATCGCGGTCACCATCACGTATGCTACCGCTCTTCCAAGTTTGATCCCTTCCTTATTCAGGATAAAAATCGCTACTGCTGTCCCACCAACAACTGAGGGTGTCACTGCAGAAGCAAATTCCCAAAGGATGATAACATAAATAGACCTCTTCCAGGTTAAATGCCGGTCTGTAATCTCTCTTATTCTATATACATAGCCTACATCTCGAAATAAAATAACCACAATTGCCAAAATAACCCAAGGCATAGATGCATCAAAAATCCCGCTTAGAGAATCCTTATTTACCGATGGATCAAAGTAAAACATGCCAAAAACAATGGCCAAACCAATGATTACCGGTACCCAGATTTTATTCGGGTTGAGTGTTTGAAAAATCTTTTTGTTATCCAATTTCATATGCTAGACAGCAGCTATTGGCTCAGTCTTTTCCACCCAAAAGTTATTAAAACCATCTCCTATGACTATGGTAACTAGGGAAAGTTGAAGTAATTCTAAAATTGCTAGAAAGGTATAAATCACAAAGATCTTATCGGGTTTGTAGCTGATAAACTCAGCGAATGGTACTTTTTCCTTAAAACTAATTTTCTCTAAGACAAAATCCTTTTGCTGGGAAATAGTATATGGATACTGGATAACGGTGTGTTTTGTTTCATCCACTCGTGATGCCATTTTGGCCATAGTCCTCTGGAACACTTTCAGCAATTTATACAAATCCATGTCCTGCATCTCTGCATCCACATCATCCACTTTACTCAGGGTTTTCAACTCCGCAGCAATATTACCGCGCTTTTGTTTAGACATCTCTTCCCCCTCCATTGAGGAAAGTTCTTCAATCACGGATTTGTACTTTTTGTATTCCAGTAAATTCCTAATCAATTCCTCGCGAGGATCTACTTCTTCGCCAGCCTCATTGAGTTCTGGCCTCGGCAAAAGCATCCGTGATTTAATCTTCATTAGCGTAGCCGCAAAAAGGATAAAATCACTGGCCACTTCCATTTCCATTTGCTCCATCTGATGGACATAATCCAAGAAGTCATTGGTAATCTTGGAGATAGGAATGTCATAAATATCCAGTTCATCGCGCTCGATGAAGAAGAGCATTAGGTCAAAAGGACCTTCGAAGAGTGGTAATTTGATTTCGAAACTCAAAGGATATTTAAATTATTGGTTAATTTTGCCACCTTGTTGCCAAAGATATTCAATTAAGCTAAATTAATTGGAAACGGCTGGAGAAAGAGGCAATTGCCTTTAAACCAAATTTACTTGATTGGAAAAACAAATAAGCACATTTATTGTTATTCTAATTTGACCACATTACCGCTGAAAAATGCTGATTGAACCAGGAGAATTATTAGCTCAAATAAATAGTCCCGCAGACCTTAGGAAATTTCCTAAGGAAAAACTGGTTCAAATCTGTGATGAACTTCGCCAGTACATTATTGACAATGTGTCTGTATATGGTGGGCATTTCAGCGCTAGCCTTGGAGTAGTCGAGCTTACAGTTGCCCTTCATTATGTCCTCAATACTCCCGAAGATCAGTTAGTTTGGGATGTAGGGCATCAGGCTTACGGTCACAAAATTCTTACAGAAAGAAGAGGGCGTTTTCATACCAACCGTCTTTACGGAGGCTTATCTGGTTTCCCCAAAAGAAAAGAAAGCGAATATGATACATTCGGGGTAGGTCACTCCAGTACATCTATTTCCGCAGCATTGGGAATGGCTGTAGCTTCGCAATATAAAGGCCTTACGAAGAAACAACACGTCGCTGTGATCGGTGATGGGTCTATGACAGGTGGCATGGCTTTCGAAGCAATGAACCATGCCGGCGTAAGCGATACCAACTTATTGATCATCCTGAATGATAATTGCATGGCTATCGACCCAAATGTGGGCGCACTAAAAGAATATCTAACAGACATTACTACTTCAAAAACTTACAATAAAGCAAAAGATGAAGTTTGGAAGATTTTAGGCAAACTAAGTAAGTTTGGGACTAGCGCTCAGGATGTGCTATCCAAAGTAGAGGGTGGAATTAAATCTGCCTTACTAAATCAAAGTAATCTCTTCGAATCATTAAATCTCAGATACTTTGGTCCAGTAGATGGCCACGATGTAAATCATCTTGCAGAAGTGCTGAAGGATTTGAAAGATATTCCCGGACCGAAAATCCTCCATTGTATTACAATGAAAGGAAAAGGATATGGTCCTGCAGAAAAAGGAAATCAAACAACTTGGCATGCCCCTGGGACATTTGATAAAATAACCGGGGAAATATATAAATCCACTCCAAGCACTCCACAAGCACCAAAATATCAGGATGTCTTCGGACATACTTTGGTGGAATTGGCAGAACTAGATGAAAGAATCATGGGCGTGACTCCAGCTATGCCTTCTGGTTCATCTATGAATATTATGATGAAGGCGATGCCAAAACGTGCGTTTGATGTAGGAATTGCCGAACAACACGCGGTTACTTTCTCTGCTGGGTTGGCTACACAGGGACTAGTTCCTTTCTGTAATATATATTCTACTTTCATGCAGCGTGCCTACGATCAGGTGTTGCATGACGTATGCCTGCAAAACCTTCCAGTAGTGTTTTGTTTGGACCGAGCTGGCTTTGCTGGCGCCGACGGACCTACACACCATGGAGCTTATGACATCGCATTCTTTAGATGTATTCCAAATCTGGTCGTTTCGGCACCGATGAACGAGGAAGAACTTAGAAATATGATGTATTCCGCATCAATTCACAATGGCCCATATTCTATCCGCTACCCAAGAGGTAAAGGAGTGATGCCAGAATGGAAAACACCATTTGAAATGATTCCTGTCGGACAAGGCAGAATAGTAAAAGAAGGTGTAGAGATCGCAATTTTAACAATTGGACACATTGGCAACTACGCTATAGAAGCCTGCGAAAAACTTGAAAAAGAGGGATTAAACCCTTCCCATTACGATATGCGATTTGTGAAGCCTCTAGATGGGGAGCTGCTTCATGAGATTTTTGGGAAATTCAAAAAGGTAATTACAGTAGAAGATGGTTGCTTGATGGGAGGATTTGGCTCGGCGGTGATCGAATGGATGATGGATCATGGTTATCAGGCTCAAGTGAAGCGTCTGGGTATTCCTGACGAAATCATTGAGCATGGCGAGCAACATGAATTACATAGAGAATGCGGCTTTGATCCAGAAGGAATTGCTGCCACAGTGAGAAGCCTTACAGGGGTTTCAAAAACTATATTGTAATATGTCTCCAATACATTTTTTCGAAAAAGGCAAAGGGCAACCTGTTGTCCTTATTCATGGTTTCTGTGAAATCGGGGAAATGTGGAGAGGTTTTGCCCATGCTTTATCTAAGGACTTCAGGGTGATTTGTCCAGATCTTCCCGGCTCTGGCAAATCTCCGATCAACTCTGACTCCATTCAGCTGGAGGAAGTCGCAGTACTTTTAGAAGAATGGATGGAAGAGAACGCTATTCAAAATCCAATCGTAATCGGTCATTCACTTGGCGGATATGTGACTTTGGCATTGCTGGAATTGTTGGGAAATAAACTCAAAGCCGTTGGCCTTTTTCATTCCACAGCGTTTGCAGATGATGAAGAGAAAAAAGAGATGCGGGACAGAGCGGTCATTTTTCTAAAAAAGCACGGGGTAGATACTTTTGTGACTTCATTTGTACCGCCGCTTATACCAGAACCCAACAGAGCTAGTTTTCAAAGCGAAATTGCAGAGGCTATAGATCAAGCAAAGCAATCCACATTGGATGGTTTAATTGCATATACTAAAGCTATGAGGGATAGAAAAGATCGCTTTGAGGTATTGGGGAATTATTCTGGACCAAAGTTGATGATAGCAGGCACACTGGACGGAGCTGTTAAAATCGATGCCAGCCGAGCCCATAAATCCGCAGTCACCGACTTTTATGAATTGGTGGGCGTCGGCCATTTGGGAATGATCGAGCAGAAAAATACGTGTACGGAGATTTTGAGGGAGTTTTGTGGGAAGGTTACTAATTTTTAAAGTTTACCCGAACACAACTTTAAATTGGTAAAATGATTCTATAGTCCAATTTAAATTTCCAATTACTTCAAACTCTTTGAAAGAGATAAATCCTCAGATTTTGGATTCAGCGATGGAAAGAATTTTATCGAAAATGAATTGATGAACGAAGTCCAACCATTATAACTTCTGCTCAAGCAAGCCCATCAATTTCTCCAAATACTCCTGATCCACTGCGTCAAAATCATCTAGCTGATCGGAATCAACATCCAATACCATAGCAACTAACCCTCCTTTGAACACTGGGACTACTATCTCAGATTTAGAAGCTGAGCTGCAGACAATATGGCCAGGAAAAGCATCCACATCTGGAACTAGAATAGTCTTTCCTTCTTGCCACGCAGTTCCACAAACTCCCTTACCCATGGAAATCCTTGTGCAGGCGATAGGACCTTGAAATGGTCCTAAGACCAACTGATTTTCTTTAGTTAAATAAAATCCTACCCAAAAAAAATCAAATGCTTCCTTCAGCGCAGCAGAGATATTTGCAAGGTTTGCGTAAAGGTCGGGTTCGCCAGTGATCAGAGCTTCGATCTGTGGTAAAATCGCTTCGTATTTTTCGCCTTTCGTTGCCGACTCAGGAATGTAAAGACTTTCAGACATGATAATAAATTCTTAAGGTATCTTCCAAGATTTCTATAGTTTCAAATACTGGGGCAGGGGGGATTGGTGCTGCTATCCCACTGCCAAATTTGTTACTGCTTGTAAACACGCGGGCTTCATCCCAAAGTTCGGATGCCAAAAATTTATTCAATAAATAGCTTCCTCCTTCAATAAGTACACTTTGAATATTCCGCTGATGGAGATCTTCCAAAATATCCTTTACCTGAAACCCTGAATTCAACTTAACAAACTCCAGTGTTCCTCTCACTTCGGCTTTCTGTGTATTGTAGCAAATCGTAGGAACCGCTTCATCAAATAATTTAAGTGAATTTGGAAGCTCAAGCTTGCTATCAACTACCACCCGGAGCGGGTTTTTACCAACCCAATCTCTTACATTCAGGGCTGGATCGTCGTATTTGGCGGTTGTTTTGCCAACCATTATCGCATCTTCTTCAGCGCGCCATTTGTGCACTAGCTGGCGGCTGGAAGCATTCGTAATCCACTTGGAAGAGTAATCCTCTCTTGCCACAAAACCATCTTGAGTTTGTGCCCATTTCAAAATCACATAAGGTCGCTTCTTTTCGATTTGAGTGAAAAAACGTTTGTTTTGGAGCCGAGCTTCTTTCTCCAAAAGTCCTGTTTCCACTTCGATTCCAGCTTCCTTCAGAATCTGGATACCTTTTCCACCTACTAGTGGATTGGAGTCAAAAGCGGCAATAACAACCTTCATTACCTTTTTCTCTATCAAAAGATTAGCACATGGAGGCGTTTTGCCAAAGTGGGAACAAGGTTCCAACGTCACGTAAACAGTAGACTTAGCAAGTAATTCAAGATTCTCTACAGAATTTACTGCATTGACTTCTGCATGCGCTTTGCCATATTCCTGATGATAGCCTTCGCCTATGACCTTATCTTGATGGACGATCACACATCCCACCATTGGATTTGGGCTTACTTTTCCCCGACCAAACTCCGCCAATTCAAGGGCTCGTTGCATGTAAAGTTGGTCAGAAATCATCAAGGCTTCTTTAGCAATGTAATTTCAGTGAGAACAGTATCCATTCTCTCTACTAAGTTTATGGTAAGTGTATAGTCTTCATAGAGATCATCCTTAGCGTCTATGTACAGTTCATAAGATCCCGCCGGAACTCTGAAAGTATACCTCCCAGAGGCATCTGTATGAGTAGTATACGACTCATTTTCGCCAGTTAAGATTAAGGCAGGGTAAAGGCTTACAGGTTTTATTACACCACTTATTTCCCCTGTATCAGCTCCTTTGATTAAGGTAAACGTAGGATCCAACTCATAAGTAAGGGGAGACTCTGAAACTTGCACAATTGATTTTTCAAGATCTAAATCCAATAGGATGTCGTAAGATGTTCCTTGCTCAATATCAATTGATGTTGACAAACTTATTTGGTCCTCAGATGGGTCTGACAGCTCCAAAACAAACTTTTTTTCATTCAAAAACATGGAATGATTGTCTCCCAAAATAATTGTCGCATTAATAACTTGACCTATCGGCAGTTCACTTCTACCTAAAAGTAGCGCATTGCCACCCACCAAATCACTTATTTTTATACGCTTGTCGCCGGATTTATACTCTAAGAAAAAAGTCTGACTTTGGGTCTCACGTCCCTCCGCCAAAACCTCAATATCCACTCCTTCGATCTCTACAAATACAGAATCCCACTTGGCAGGACTATCCACCAATATAAGGTTGAGAAGTGCGCGTGGACTGGAATCTGGATCTTCACAGGAAGCGAAGAATAGCACACAGATGATAGGGAAGAGATAAAAATGCAGTTTTTTCACAAGGTAAATTTAGGCCAATTCTATTGAATACAGCGATTCAAGCTAACCTAGATTAAAAAAAAGACCAGCCTAAGCTGATCTTTTTTTCCTAGTTCTGACTCAAAATTTCCGGGTCAACTTTGGTAATTTTTCCGGCTTCGACTACGATACCTTCTACTACACTAATACTATATAATTCATTTGGGGTAAATGTTAATCTATACATTCCATCATCGAGGCCTGTGATTTTATAGTTTCCATTTTCATCTGCAAATGTATTCATCGTTTCATCCTCACTTTGAACTGTAACTTGAATTGGAAGTGCTTCCGTTGGTAAAACCTGCCCCATGATGCCAGAAGAAACTTCATCCAAATAAGCTCTCAGGACTGGCTTAAGAATGATTTGCCCAGAATTACCTGCTTCCACGATAGATTTCGCAGCATCAAAATCGATGATCAAATCATAAGACATTCCACCATGAATTTCCTCATCAACTTTTATTTTCAAACCACTTTGTTGAGCACTTGGTGTTTTCATATCATATCGTTCACCATTTTTGATCACATAATTATCTTCACCGAGGATCAACCTGATCTGATCGATTTCTCCTTCAGGAAAATCTTCTGTTCCCAAAAGTTCGCTATTTCCTCCTGTCAAGTCTAAAAGATTGATGGGTTGGCTTTTGTCATAGGCTATTTCTATCCAAGAAGATTCATCATCATCTTTCATATCATCATCTATCCCATATTCATCTACTTTGACCCTTACCGCCAACACTTCGATCCAAACTTCATCATAGGATGCAGGTGCATCCACAAGATAAAAATTAACGCGCGCCGAACCGCCACTTGGATTGTCTTCATCAGAGGAGCATGCCATAGCAAAGAATGCTAGGCTTGTCACCATGAGATAGGAAAATATATTTTTCATATTAATAAGATTGGTTGAGAATTACATATTTCCAATGACCATGCCAAGTCAAAAATGATAAATAGTAAAGTAATGTCTAAAGAGCTTCTTATTTTTGGGGATGATGAAATGGGAACGCCTTTTATCCCGAGGCAGATTTGGTGATAGTCCGGGATTTATACCAACACAAGTGGTTCGAAGTGAGTTTGAAGTAGATTATGATCGAATTATTTTTTCTTCTCCTTTTCGAAACCTTCAGGATAAAACTCAAGTTTTCCCTTTGCCTGAGCAGGCATTCGTACATACAAGACTTACGCACAGCTTAGAAGTGTCCAGCGTCGGTAGATCGCTTGGGAAAGCAGCCGGGGAAATGCTTTTGGAAAAGTACCCATTATTGAATAAAACTGGTATTACTCCTTTTGAAATCGGCGCTATAGTGGCTGCTGCTTCTTTGACACATGATATTGGAAACCCTCCTTTTGGTCACGCAGGTGAAGAGGCTATTTCAGATTTTTTTAAATTTCATTCCGCAGGGAAATGCTGGGAATCTCATGTACGCACAGAGCAGTTAGCAGATCTTTGCAATTTTGAGGGAAATGCTCAAGGCTTCCGAATGCTTGTTTCAAAGCAATTTGGGCTAAAACTAACGTATGCAACCTTGGCTGCATTTTCCAAGTATCCCCGACCCAGCATGATTGCACAGCGGGATATAGCTCGGAGAAGTCAGAAGAAGTATGGCTTTTTTATTAATCAGTTAGCTGATTTTGAGCAAATGGGAACTGTATTAGGAATGGAGAAATCAAGCCCTGAATGCTGGTATCGACATCCATTGGCTTTTTTGGTGGAAGCTGCAGATGATATTTGCTATAGCATCATCGATCTGGAAGATGGCTGCACGCTAGGCTTGGTAAGCTTTGAAGAAACAGTGAAACTTCTTGCGCCGATTTTGAAAGATAAATTTGATCCGAAAAAACTCAAGGAGCCAAGGACTCTAGCGCAAAATCTGGGCGCATTACGTGCATTGGCAATTGGGGAATTAATCAGCGAATGTGTTGATGTCTTTGCCAACTACGAAGAAGGTATGTGCAAGGGGAATTTTGATAAAGCTTTGACCGATATTATTCCTTCAGCCAAAGCACTACAGATGATATCGGAGGTTTCAGTTCAAAAAATTTATCGATCTCAAGTAGTTTTGGAAAAAGAAGCAGCCGGGTTCCAAGTTATAGAAGGATTGCTGGAAGTTTTTTCCAAAGCGCTTTACCATCAGTTTTATGATCCGGATAATTTCTCAGGCCAAGATAAAAGTATCCTAAGACTGCTGCCGGAAGATTTTCCCCTAAAAGGATGGGGAGCAGAAGTAAACCCTTATCCGTTGCTTCGGAGCTTGGTAGATTTTATTTCTGGAATGACGGACAAATATGCGCTGAATCTCTATCGCAGAGTGAAAGGTATTTCCTTCCCAGGCTCCTAAAGCACGGAAGTAATCCACCATGTATTTCCGAAAGGGTCTCTTATTCGTCCATAAGGTTTGTCTGAAACTTCTAAAATCATCTCGGAACCTAACTCCAATGAAAGCTGAAAAGCTGCATCCGCATCTTTGACATACACAAACAGTCCGGCATTCTGAGGTTCATAGTCGGTATTAGAATCAGCCACCATTACTGTGCTACTACCGATTGAGATCTCAGCATGCATGATGCTCTCCGAATCGCGCATTTCTTTAAATGTTACCGTAGCATCAAAAACCTGCACAGCGAAATTGATGAAAGACTCAGCATTTTTGAGAATTAAATAAGGCATTACAGCCTGATAATTATTGGGAACTTTAAGACCTTTCATGATATCTTGATTTAATGGCATTATTATAAAAATTTAGCGCATTTGGCACTACGATCAAATAATTTTGCATTTACCCCTTAAATAAAGCGTACACCACGGCTTAAATCTTGTTATTATTAAGACTATCTAAGCTATTAATTACGTATCTAACACCTGTTTGGAATCAATAAATTCTAGCAAAAACACCCATTCGATAAATAAATCCCAATTATGAAAAAGACACTGATTATCGTTTTAAGTGTATTTCTAATTTTGATAGCGGCAGCAATCGCGGTTCCTTTTCTATTCAAGGACAAAATCGCTGCCCGGATTGACCGGGAAATTGCCCAATCTGTGAATGCCAAAGTCATTTATGACATTGATAATGTGAGTTTAAGCCTTTTTAGAAGTTTTCCGAATGTTTCCGCCAAAATCAATGACTTGGATATTGTAGGAAATGCTCCATTTGAAAATGATACGCTAGTTTCGCTGCGGGAGCTTACAATTGATTTCAATCTCAAATCAGTACTCTTTGACGACTACCCGACCTTAACTGGAGTGCATTTGAACGGTGGGGATGTTTATATTAAAGTCCTAGAAGATGGTACAGCAAATTATGACATCACTTTCCCATCGGAAGAATTAGCAGTAGAAACCAACGAAAGCAATTTCCGAATCGGTGTAGATGAAATGGATGTCCGGGATTTGAATTTGGTGTACGACGACAGACAGCTCAATTATTTTATGGCTTTAGGAGGAATAAACGCCAAAGGGTCTGGTGATTTCACGACCGATGTCTATGATCTGCCGATCGAAATGGAAGCTCTAATTGCAGATATTACTTATGAGGACATCAGTTACCTTTCTAATAAAAGCTTCGAAGGAGAAGCCCTTTTAAATATTGATTTAGAGAACATGAAATTCACGCTGAGTGAAAGCAATCTTCAGTTGAATGATTTTTTATTTGGAATGAATGGCTATTTAGCGATGCCAACTGATGATATAGAAATGGATATCGCCATTAAAGGCATTGACAATGAGTTCAAAAGTATTCTGTCCCTAGTTCCAGGCATTTACACTGAGAGTTTTTCGAGTCTGAACACTTCCGGTACGATGGATTTCGCCGGAACTATCAAAGGCATTTACAATGACAATAAAATTCCTTCTTTTGATATTTCGCTGAAAGTAGCTGACGGAATGTTCCAATACCCCGACTTGCCAAGGCCTGTTAAAAATGTGAACCTTGACCTTCACTTGAAAAATGAAACGGACAATATCGACAATACTTCTATCTCCATTCCAACTTTCAATTTGGACTTTGGAAATAATCCGATTTCAGGCAAACTCTACCTCTCTGACTTGGTCAGCTACACCATTGACGCGGCACTAAAAGGAAAACTAGACCTTGAAGAACTGACATCCATTTTCCCAATTGAAGGCATTGCTTTAAAGGGAAATCTGGATGTGGATGCTACCGCAAAAGGGAAATACGACTCTGTGGCACGCATTATTCCTGCAACAGATGCGAAGCTGAATTTGGCTAATGGGTATGTGAAAAGTGCGGATTATCCTGCGCCGATTGAGAATCTAAATGTGAATGCATCTGTCCAAAACCCAAGTGGAAGTATGACCGATTTTCTAGTTGACTTAAGCCAGTTTGGTTTTGAGCTAGAAGGTGAAGCAATTAACGGAAACATGAAAATCCGGGATTTTGAAAAGCTGATCTGGGATGGCGAAATCAAAGGAGGAGTAGATTTGAAAAAGATTCTAGCCATTTTCCCGATGGAAGATATGAATATGGAAGGCCGCATTCAGGCAAATATCAATACAAAAGGGTCTTATGCTGCAGTGGAAGCTGAAAAATATAATCAGTTGGAAACCCGTGGCTCTATGGATATCAGCAATTTTAAATATTCTTCCTCTGACGTTCCCCAAGGAGTTCAGATCGCTAAGGCAAAAGCCGAATTCACACCAGAGCTAATTAATTTGACAGAGTTTGACTCGAAGATTGGCGAAAGCCCACTTCAAGCTACAGGTACCCTTTCAAATTACATGGATTATTTCTTGGGAGAAAAAGGCACGTTGAAAGGTCAACTTGCTTTGAACAGTAGCAGATTCAACGTGAATGAGTGGATGAGTAAGGATTCCTCCGCTGATACTACAAATTCGGAACTTTCAGTCATCGAGCTTCCAGAAAATATTGATTTCAGCATGACTGTGGCGGCGAATGAAGTGCTGTATGACAATATGAGCCTCAAAGATGTGAAGGGAAATATGGCTTTAAAAGATGGGGTTTTAACATTTTCCGATGCTTCTATGAAAACTATGGGCGGCACTATAGGTTTGGCAGGAAATTATGATCCACGAGATCTTACAGCTCCTGCTTTCAATTTCAACCTAAACATAGCTGAGCTTAGCATTGCGGAAGCATTCAAATCCTTCAATACCATAAAGGCTTTTGCTCCGATTGCTCAGAACTTGACTGGAAAATTCAATTCGAAACTTATTTTCTCAGGAAAACTGGGTCAGGATATGATGCCATTATTGTCCAGTTTAGATGGCGAAGGTTTGCTAAAAGTGGCCGAAACAGCCTTGAAGGACAGTAAAATTTTGGAAGGAATTACGAGTCTTACCAAACTCAAAGATGTCAATACCCTTCAGATGAAAAACATTTCCATTCCTATCAGTATCGAAAATGGGGTGATGGATGTGAAGCCATTTGATGTGAAACTTTGGGATTATGAAGCCAATGTGCAGGGAACCGCTGGTTTTGATGGCTCGATTAATTATTTGATCAACTTACTAGTTCCTGCAGGTAAATTTGGATCCCAGGCTAATTCTCTGCTAGCTAGCATTTCTGGAACTGAGATGGATGAAAACGCCACAATTCCAGTGGCTTTGAATCTATCTGGAACCTACAACTCACCTAAAATTACCCTTGCTGGCGGTAATAGCATAGAGTCCTTGCTCGCCAATGCATTGAAAGCTAGAGTAAGCGGAGAGGCCAAAGACTTGCAAACACAGGCTACGGAACAATTCAATGCAGCTCAAGACAGCATGAAGCAAGTGCTCAAAGCAAAATCTGAGGTAGCTCAGGATAGCGCTAAAAAGGAACTTGAAAAGCAAGTGGATGAAGCCAAGGACAAAGCGGTGGATGAGGCAAAGAAGTTGTTAAAAGGCTTTTTTCCAAAAAGTACTCCTGCTGCAAAACCTGATACTACTACAGTGAAGAAGGATTAATAAATGTCTTTTGAGCGAGGTCTATAAGGCTCATATTTTGGGCTTCGACTCCGCTCAAAATGACCAACATCTCTTTCTTTTTAAAATTCACGGCTAAAGCCAATATTATCAACCACTACTACACCTGAAATACTTTGATCGAAGATAAATTTGATAGTCTTGATCTGAGTATGGGTAAAGCTTGGATTTAGTTTAGCGAACTTCTCCAAGTTAAATGAGAAAGTCTGGAATACTTTTTCAGACTGACTATCTCCCTTTATAAAATCAGATTTCCAAATCGTAACTGAGATCTCGCGCTGCAAAGGTGAATATTCACTCAATAAGAATTCGATGGATTGTCCTGCCGAATCAATAAGGTGGATGGTAAAATCCAGGGGCTTCTCAGCTTTCTTTTCTTCTGAGTCTTCCTCACTATTATTATCACTAGTTTCAGAGTCATCTGTAGAATTTTCCTCCTCAGCCTCATCATCTTCCTCCTTATTGTTATCATTAGTGTTTGAGATCCATTTTCCAGATGATTTCGGATTGGAATCTTCTGTTGATTCTGCCATTGAGAACATCAAAACATTTGATGAATCAAGCAAGAAAGTGGAAGGTTCTAAGTTCAAACTATAACTGGCAATCAGTGAATCAGGAACTACATCTTTTGCTCTTCCATCTTTCAAACTATCCTCCACATCATAATTCCAACCCAAGAATGCAGCTCGAGAGCCTTTCTTTTGCCATTTCAATTGAATCTCAGATTCTCTCCATACGCTTAGATTTTCAGATTGTATACCTCCAGAATCTGCAGATACGCTGCTCACATCAAAATCCTCATCAAAATTTGCAAGTATTTTCAGGTTTGAATCTTCAAACTGGTTTAAGTAGATGGTCTCAGGAAGCCAGTTCTTCCCTTTTCTAGCATCTAGAAAAAGTGGTAAATATTCCATTTTCCCCTGTAACGTAGATTCCAGAAAGGCTGAAATATATACCTTGGAAATCTCTTGCTGGGTCGACTCATCAAGCTGTTGCTTGAGATTTAATAGACCCAAGAATGGATTACCGGTGTCATTGTTTCCCCAAGAAGTATTGAATTGTCCATGATTGGCTCCATAGACATAGAGTCCTGACTTGAAATGATAGCTTGAATCTTGAAACTTGATTCGCTCATATTGCATTGACCCCATATAGGAAGATACGTCAGCATCCTGAGCTCCATGGATTACGAAGTAGTTAATGTCTTGAAGCCTAGTTCTACTATCACCGGGCTCATACTGACCATCTACAGGAGCTATAGCTACTAATGACTGGATATTGAAATGATACCCAAGCCTGACACTTGCATCATCAGGGTAATAGTCCAATTCATTAAGCATGGCTGCATGGGCCACAGCTTCTCCACCTCTGGAATGACCAACAAGTGCAATATTATCTATGTCTACTTTTTTGAAAAAAGGATGATCTATCTTAGAATTCCACTGATGCCAAACCTTGAGGTGTTCCAAAAGCAACCAGCCTCTAGCATCGTTTTCCTTTTGCAATCCTTTGAAAATATCTGTCCAAGAACCATTTATAAAATTCTGATCCGCGGATACCATTATCATCCCTTTGGAGGCAAGTAACTCACCCAGATAATCGTAACCATAATCAGAATAATCCTGCATGCTGTGATTGCCGTGGACTACAACTACAAGAGGGAATGGGCCTTGTCCATCAGGATACCAAACCCGACCGTTAATGGGTAGGGATTTATCATCAAACCCCCAGTAATTTTCCCTCCACCAACCAGAAAATCCTTTCCAATTATCCAAAAAAGCTACTCCATTGACCGAATCGGTTATGAAATTGTACGTTACCTTATCTGCAAATTCGGGTCGATGTTTATCTTTTCCACTTCCATACGTAATAGTTTTTACACTATATTCTCCAGGTTCTGCAGGAGATTTTCCAAGGATTGGGGATATTTTATCAATGGATATCAAAGCTGCGTTTTCTATTGGATCCACCTCCAAACCAGTGAGTGAATAATAATACCCTGCTACTCCCAACCCTAAAAATCCAATCAATAATCCCAATACAGCAATTACTTTTTTGGGAACCTTTAAGGCTGAAAAACGGGATTTTCTGAAAATAAAATACGCTGCTCCCAGCAAAGATGAGATTAGAATAAGTCCAATGACGAGAAGGACTTGTCCGTGAACAATCAAAAATAATATGGGCACCGACATAATGGATGCCACCCTATAGATTCTTGGAATCAGAGAAATAATCTTGATCAACCATGCCCCCAACAATCCTAGTAAATAGGAAGCAAGAAGAGTCAATAGGCCAAAAAGCAAATACCAAGGATCTCCTATATCAAAAGAGAATAAAATAGAATTGATAAGAATCAAAGAAACAGTAAAAACTATCAATCCAATAGCTGCTCCCCTTATTGCTGTACTACCCGGAGTGATTTGTGAAAACTTTGATCTAATCCATAAAAATGTATTCTTACAGCTTTTTTTCATGTTCAAAATGAAATTTTGCCCTAAGCTATATTAATCCAGATTAATATTGGAACCACTTATACTCTTTTTTTACCTGCTGAGAGAATAGATGGTATTTAACTCCTAATAACTGTTATCAATTTTCTAATAAATCTACCACATCAAAAAGCATGTTTCTACAATACAGTCCTACTTAGCACACCAAACATATGGTGTTAAACTGTTTCACAATGAACACCACTGTTGCCTTTCTAAGAACATGATTGATGGTTTGCTTTGCACATCTGCAGCGAAGTCTGGCAACTCAAAAATGCTGTGTTTAACACAAAAAAAGCAGGAGCTTTTGACTCCTGCTAATTGCTTAATTATTTTTCTTACTTTCTTTTTTCGCGGCTTTTGCAGCTCGCTTTTCTTTTAACGTTTTTGTAGCCTGAGACTTGTCATTCTTAGGTTTACCTTCTGGTTGCTTAGCCATAGTTTCAATTGAGAAATGATGTAACTGAATGCTGTTAAGGTAGGGGGAATTCTGCAACTCTCCATCTGGCTTGACTATTATTTTTACATAGTTCAAGTGGCTCTAGTTCCTATTTCAAAGCGATAAAAATATCAACTTCTGAATTTTCACCTTGCTGAGATTTGGTATCGTAAACTTCAAAATCGGCCGAATATTGTCTGTCCAAATCCGCGTCTTTCTCCCAGATTTCCATCCAAGTCTGCACAACAGCATCAGGCATTTTCCCCTTGGCTGTAAATTTGGTATGCTTACCTCCTGCGAATTCTCTTGCAACTAGGCCATCAGCTATCTTTTCTAGATTATGCACCTGATATCCAATCAAACAGGTATATTCTCCTGTATAGTCAGACTCATAATCTGTGTAAATAGCATAAATATCTTCACTCACTTTTCCGATTATTTTTGTCCCTACCTGCTCTTCAAAGAATCTTCCCCAAAGATTGCCTAAATCCTCAGCTGCTTTGCCAGTTACATTAGAAGTTCTTGTCGCTATTCCAACAATCTTAAATGGCTCTATAGACTGTTTTTTGTTTATAGTCATTAATAAAATTTTACTTGTATAAAAATCTCAATTTAATAAAAAAGCCTCCGAACTCTTTCTTTTCGGAGGCTTTGGTGCTCAATTTATCACAACTTTAAAAAGGGTATTTGCCTTGATTAATCATATAATCTGCAATCTGCCTTCTCAGTTCTTTCGTATTGTAAAGCTCTGACTTGGTAAATCTCTTCAAACCCATCAACATCACTTTCTGCTCATCACCTTTAGTGAAGCTACCTATTGCTTCTTTTGCTGCCGTATTGATTTTATCAACTGCCTGAGAAAGATAAATCTGCGTCATCGCGATTTGATTCTTGCAGGTTCCTTCACCTTTCATTGAGATAAGCTTCTCCGTACGAAGAATCGCTGATTCACTCGCATAGATCTCGATCATCACATCAGCGAGGTTCATCATAATTTCCTGCTCGTCTTCGATTTTGTCTTGAAGCGTCATTGCAGCTTTGCCTCCGACCATCAGAAATACTTTCTTTAGCTTTTTCAGCACCTCTTTCTCCGCTGCGAAAAGCTCAGATGTATCGATAGTCTCAAATGATGGCACAGACGTAAGCTCTTTAGAAACCGCCATTGCTGGATCGAAAATATTGATATCTCCTTTCATTGCCCGCTTCAGAAGCATCCCCACCATCAGTATTCTGTTGATTTCGCTTGTCCCTTCATAAATCCTGGATATTCTGGCATCACGATAAGCACGTTCCATCGGTGCATCCGCTGAGTAACCCATTCCACCGTAGATTTGAACTCCTTGATCCACCACATAATCCAATACTTCAGAACATTGCACTTTTGCAATAGCGCACTCAATGGCAAAAGCTTCCACACCTTTTAACTTCGCCTCCGAAGGATCCATTCCATCGGCTTCCAGTGCATTGATTTTATTCTCAATATCCTGTCCAGCACGATAGCAAAGTGCCTCTGATACATAGGACTTGGTCGCCATCTCAGCAAGTTTGGATTTGATAGCTCCAAAAGAATTGATGCTTACACCAAATTGCTTCCGCTCCGTGGAATACTTGATTGCATTAGTAGTTACTGTTCGAACACCTCCTAACACTCCAGCTCCTAGCTTTACCCTACCGATGTTTAAGATATTCACAGCGATTTTGAAGCCGTTCTGACGGTCAGAAAGCATATTCTCAACCGGGACAGGACAATCGTTAAAGAACACCTGGCGAGTGGAAGAGCCTTTGATTCCCATCTTTTTCTCTTCCTCATTCATAGTGATTCCGCCGAAAGATTTCTCTACGATAAAAGCTGTTAGGTTTTTATCATCTTCAATTTTGGCAAAAACGATGAATAGATCTGCAAAACCTGCATTTGAGATCCACATTTTCTGACCGTTGAGAAAGTAAGTCTTACCATCTTCAGAAAGAGTAGCTTTGGTCTTACCACTATTGGCATCCGATCCTGCATCTGGTTCGGTGAGGCAATAACATGCCGCCCATTCGCCTGTGGCGAGCTTTGGCAGATATTTCTTCTTCTGTTCCTCCGTACCATAGTATAAGATCGGCAGCGTACCAATACCCGTATGAGCCCCGTATGTAGTAGAAAAGGAGCCAGCAGAACCGATAATATCTGCGATAAGCATTGAAGTATTGAAACTCATGCCCATTCCCCCGTATTCTTCAGGAACAGTGATTCCCAAAAGACCGAGATCTCCGGCTTTTTTGAAAATCCTAGGGACTAGATCAGGATCTTTCATGCTATCAATCTCCTGCACATGAGGAGTGATCTCAGTATCGATAAAATCCTGACAAGCCTGAGCCATCATTCTTTGTTCTTCGGTAAATTCTGCTGGAATAAAGATGTCTTGTGCATCAGTTTCCTTGATAAGGAATTCTCCTCCTTGGGTTGATTTTGTTAGTGTGGCCATTAATATTTAGACTTAAGATTATAGACGTTAGACTTTAGACGTAAGACACTAGACGTAAGACACTAGACTTAGCTGGATTTCGTATCGAACTTTAGTATCAAAGCATAAAGCATTTTTTGTATTTCAGTAATTTCGTGGGTGACATATTCTATTTTACCCAAATCAGTAAATTCTAATTCTACACTACACTTACAAAGAGTTGTGTTTCCAGTTCGCAAATTGAACCATGAGCTATTCCAAGAAAATGCACAAATTCCTTATCTGTTCTTCTTCCTCCTCCCTCAGCAATATTGGAAGGAACAGAGACAGAAGCTCTTCGCATTTGGAAATCAAGCCAAACCTTTCCTCATTAGGGAAATTTGCAGAAAGCTTATAAATATGAGCACATAGTTTAATTGCTCTTTTCCAGACAAATAGTTCCTTGTAATTGTGCATGACTGATTTGGATAAAATATAACAATCGTATTAATAGACTAATGCTAGATCTATTGTCTCAGGTCTAGCGTCTTATGTCTAAATACTTATTTCAACAATTCATATACCCCAGCAACACCCTGACCACCTCCTACACAAGCAGTGACAAGTCCATACTTCTTGTTCTGGCGTCTTAGCTCATTGAAAATCTGAATGGAAAGTTTTGCACCAGTACATCCTAAGGGGTGACCTAGCGCTACTGCACCACCGTTTACATTTACGATATCAGGATTAAGATCCAATGCTTTTATAACTGCCAAACTTTGCGCAGCAAAAGCCTCATTCAGCTCTATCAAATCAATATCATTGAGACTTAATCCAGCTTGTTCTAAGGCTTTTGGAACGGCAAGTTTGGGTCCAATTCCCATGATACGTGGATCTACTCCCGCAGCGCTATAAGACATCAATCTTGCGATAGGGTCGAGATTCAGGGATTTCATCAAACGCTCGGACATCACCACCACGAAAGCTGCTCCATCAGAAGTTTGCGAAGAGTTTCCAGCGGTCACCTGTCCTTTGTTTTTGAAAGCTGGCTTCAATCCCGCCAATACTTCCATAGTAGTCCCAGCTCTAGGACCTTCGTCAGTATCAACTATATACTTTCGATTTTTCTTTTTCCCTTTCTCATCCAGGTAAGTCTCTTCCACTTCAACAGGTACAATTTCTTCTTTGAATTTGCCAGATGCTATAGCAGCTAATGCTTTTTCATGAGATTTTACCGAAAATGCATCTGAATCCTCGCGTGTAATGCTGTACTCACTAGCTAGTTCCTCTGCTGTCAATCCCATGCTGAGGTAATATGATGGATGCTCCGTTGCTATTTTGTAATTCAGGACTGTTTTATACCCCATCATTGGCACCATAGACATGGATTCCGTCCCGCCAGCGATAATACAATCTGCCATTCCTGCCTTCACTTTTCCTACTGCCAATGCAATAGCTTCAATTCCCGATCCGCAATAGCGATTAATAATAAATCCAGGATTTTCTACTCCTAAAGCAAGGAGAGAAATCATCCGACCCATTTGCATCCCTTGTTCCGCTTCTGGAACAGCATTTCCTACAATCAGATCATCAACCATTTTAGTTTCCAATCCCGGTGTATTTGCTACCAGGTGTTTGATCACATCTGCAGCGAGATCATCAGGACGGTAAAATCTAAACCCTCCTTTTTTAGCCTTCCCTACAGCCGATCTATATCCATTTACTATATATGCTTCCATTTGAGTTTTTTGTTTATTAGTTATTTGGGATTAAAGAGTAAAAAGTATCAAGTAGCTAGTATCAAGATTTTGCCTCAATTGAAGATTTAAGCCCCATAATCATTCGTTGAACTTCTGCGACATCTTTTTCCATTTCCCTTGCGGTATCTGAATCAAGAATCCCAACACGCTCTGATATGTTCATTTGAGTCTCCAGTTCGAAACTTTCACCTAGACTTATTTCTAATGAGTTTACGAACGATTTACCTGAAGTTTTTGCACAACCTTCTGCGATATTTGATGGAATAGAAACTCCAGCTCTTCTCATTTGAGAAATCAAACCAAACTTTTCGTCATTTGGAAAGGACTTAGTAACGGAATAGATTTTCACAGCAAAATCAACTGCTTTCTGCCATACTTTGAGTTCTTTGAAATTGTGCATAGTTCTAAAAGTTAAATCTTAATACTAACTACTGTCTCTAATTTACTTGATACTTATATCTTGCTATTTGATACTAATTTCGAAGTGGTTTTCCCTTGAATAAAATACTGTGAATTCTTTCCAGCGTTTTCTTCTCGCCAGTTAGGCTCAAGAATGCTTCTCGTTCCAAGTCCAATAGGTATCTCTCGGAAACTTCAGTGGGTGTAGATAGGTCCCCTCCGGACATCACGTATGCTAATTTTTTGGCGATTAACGCATCATGTTCTGATATATATGCACCATACCTCATGCCTGTTATTCCTGCTTCAAACAGTGCCAATGATTCTTTTCCAAGAACTCTAATATCTGTTTGCTCAATTGGTTGGGTATAGCCTGCTTCATGAATAGAAAGTACTTTCATTTTGGCTTCAGCCAGCTGACGCTTTCTATTCAGCGTGATTCCATCATCTTTTCTCAAATAGCCTAAGCTTCGAGCTTCTTCAGCTGAAGTAGAAACTTTTGCCATGGCAATATTCATAAATGCATCTTGCAGCCGATTCAATTCTACATCACCGGATTGTATTGCATTAGAAAATCTCAACGTCATTTCTTTGGTACCACCACCTGCAGGAATTAATCCTACTCCAACTTCCACCAAACCCATATACAACTCTGCATGAGCTTGGATGTGATCGGAATGAAGCGAAAACTCACAGCCACCACCCAATGCCATGTTATGCGGAGCCGAGACTACTGGAACAGAAGAGTATCTAGCCCTCATCATTGTATTTTGAAATTGAGCTATCATAAGATTGATCTCATCAAAATCCTGATCGCCGGCAAACATGAATAGCATTGCCAAATTTGCGCCCGCAGAGAAATTAGCTCCTTCATTTCCAACCACGAGGCCTTTGTGAGATTTTTCTGCCATACCGATAGCGGTATTGATCCCTTCGATCACTTCGGCTCCCATAGAATTCATCTTCGTATGGAATTCAAGACCAATCACATCGTCTCCTAAGTCATAGACGGATGATCCGGCATTATTCCAAATGACTTTTCCTGCAGATTTAAGTGTATCTAGGATTATGAAATCATCCATACCTGGCACTTCCTTGTAAGATTTGCTCGGGATATCATAATAATGCTTCTTACCATTTTCAACCTTATAAAAGGAATCATTTCCTGTTTCCAGCATTTCATAAACCCATGCAGCTGCCTTTTCCCCAGCAACTTCCATTTTCTCAATGGTCTCTTTTACACCGAGTAAATCCCAGTTTTCGAAAGGTCCAAGTTCCCATCCAAATCCCGCACAAACAGCCTGATCTATCCTGAATAACTCATCCGCGATTTCCGGAATTCTATTGGAGCAATACTTGAACAAATCGTAAAAAGTAGCCCGATAGAATTCTCCGGCTTTATCATCAAAATTTACCAAATGCTTGATTCGCTTTTTCAGGTCTTCAAACTCCTTGGCAGCTTCCAACGCTTTGAATTTTGGCTTTTCAACATCCTTATACTCGAATGTATCAAAGTCTATTTCTTTCAGTTCTTTGCTTCCGTCTTCATGACGGATCATTTTGAAATAACCCTGGCCTGTTTTATCACCGAACCATTTATTGTTATACAAGACTTCTACAATATTCGGCAGTTTGAATTTATCTCTTGACTCATCATGAGTTAGTGTCTTATAAAGATTGTTGGCCACATTCACTGTAGTATCTAACCCGACTACATCCATTGTTCTGAAAGTGGCGGATTTTGCGCGACCAATGATTGTACCCGTCAATTTATCAACTTCAGATACACCTAGACCCATTTTTTCTATGGTATGCATCGCAGAAATAATAGCGTAAACGCCTATTCTGTTTGCAATAAATGCTGGAGTATCCTTACAAAGCACGGTTTCTTTACCAAGAAATTTGTCACCATACTCCATTAGAAAATCAATATTTTCCTGCTTGGATTTTGGACCAGGAATGATCTCCAGTAACCGTAAATACCTAGGCGGATTGAAAAAGTGCGTCCCAACAAAATTCTCCTGAAAGTCTTCTGACCTTCCTTCGCACATCATCTGCATCGGAATTCCAGAAGTATTGGAAGTAATTAGTGTTCCTGCCTTTCTGTACTTCTCTACTTTTTCGAAAAGAGACTGCTTGATATCCAATCTTTCCACGATCACCTCCATTACCCAATCGTAATCTTTGATCTTTGGCAGATCATCATCAAAATTTCCTGTGGTAATTCTGGAGGCAAAAGCCTTATCATAGATTGCTGAAGGATTTGACTTCAGGGTGCTTTGCAAAGCCTCGGTAACAATTCGATTTTTGACTATAGGATCTTCCTTGGTCAGTCCTTTTTTCTGTTCTTGCTCGCTAAGTTCAAACGGTACTATGTCCAATAAAAGCACCTGCACGCCAATATTGGCGAAATGACAGGCAATTCTGGATCCCATAACACCCGAACCTAAAATGGCAACTTTCTTAATGGTTCTGTTCATAATTTTGGGCTTTTGGTAGATTCTACCTTGTGGTCGTTATCTGGTTTATAGTTCAAATATTGGTTTGTTGATATCTATACCTTTTGTGGTCTGTACTTGATCGATTACCAAATGGATCTTCTCAAATACATTGAAAAAAGACTGTAGTTCATCTTCACTAACGATTTCTCTTACTTGTTCGTTAAATTCCCTAATCGTGTTGACGGATATCTCCTTCTTCCTTTTTCCTTCATCTGTAAGAAAAATGCGGACTGATCGCTTATCAATGAGATCGGGCTTTTTATAAATCAACCCCTTTTCTTCCATTGTTTTCAACATCCTGGTAAGACTTCGTGTCTCCAGACCAAGCTTGGGAGCAATTTTCGTAGCTGGGGTTCCATCTTTGGAACTGATATTTATCAGGACAAAACCTATAGCCGTTGTAAAATCCTCTTCAGCTGCCTGCTGATTATACATTCTTGAGATAGCATGCCAGGCACTTTTTATATGGTAATCAACTGTCTCTTCTCTCTTCATCTCTACAGAATTCTTCAAATATTGAGGAAATCTAAATTACTAAAAATAATGTATGCATGCATACTATATTCGAAAAAAGTTATGCATGCATCACAAATTATTTTCGTAATAAATCATTTATCACGGTATAATCGTTCAATAAATGAAGAATTTTTAGGTCAATACAGAATAATTTCAAATAAAAGTCTCATTTAGTCAAATGATGTACTAATGTTAAAAAATAGTAAAATCATCAAATCAAGTCCTTCATTCTACGTAAATACGCTCAATCTCTTGACCATATTTCTGCATAATCACCTTGCGCTTCAATTTCATTGTCGGAGTCAATTCACCTGATTCGACTCCCCATGGTTCTGATAGAAGTTTGAAACGCTTGATTTGCTCCCATTTGCCAAAGTATTTGTTCAACTGCTCTACCTCACGTTCATACTTTTCCAGAATGTCCGGTCTCTGGATCATCTCCTCATCTGTTGTGTAGGGAATCCCTTTATGCTTACAATAGTCCTTTAAACCTTCAAAACTTGGGACTATAAGCGCACTCGGGAAATTTTTATTTTCCCCAACTACCATCAATTGATCGATCAGCGTAGATTCTTTGAATTTATTCTCCATTAGCTGAGGTGCGATGTACTTCCCACCGGAGGTTTTGAACATCTCTTTCTTACGATCTGTAATCTTCAAGAATTCTCCGTCTAGCTCTCCGATGTCACCGGTATGAAACCAGCCATTTCTAAGTACCTCTGCGGTCATTTCAGGCTGTCGGTAGTATCCTTGCATGACATTGGGTCCCTGAACAAGGATTTCGCCATCTTCTGCAATTTTTACCTTCACATCTTGCACCAGTTTTCCTACCCATCCAATTCTGATCTCCTCAGGAGTACAAACAGAAGCTGAAACTACCGGTGAAGTTTCTGTCAAGCCATATCCTTCGCAGACTTTGATTCCTGCCGCCCAAAAAACTCTAGCCAATCTAGGTTGCAAAGCGGAGGCCCCTGAATTAATCTGAAGCACCTCTCCACCCAAAGCTTCTCTCCATTTACTAAAAATAAGCTTATTAGCCATTTTCAGCTGAAAATCATACCATGTTCCCATTTTCTGTCCGGGATCATATTCCAAGCCTAGGTTTAAAGCCCAAAAGAAAAGTCCTTTTTTAATTCCTGAAAGCTCATATCCTTTAGCTATGATTTTATCATAGATTTTCTCCAAAAGACGCGGGACAGTATTGAAAGCATGTGGTTTGATCTCCTTCATATATTCTCCCAACCTATCTAAGCCTTCTGCATAATATATAGAGAAACCCAAATACATAAAACAAAATGCACCTGTTCGCTCATAAATGTGACATAGAGGAAGAAAACTTAGCACTCTAGATGTACCTTCTGCAGGTGTCATTATAGACGCAATAGAAACTACATTCGAGAGAACATTCATATGTGAAAGCATTACACCTTTTGGCCTACCTGTAGTCCCAGAAGTGTAAATAATGGTAAATAAATCATTTGGCCTGACTTCCTCTTTCAAAAGCTCCAACTCTGCAATGCTCTCAGTTATACCTTTTGCCAAGAAATCCTCCCAAAACACAGCTCCATCTATGTGCGAAAAACTGTAGATCAAACGTTCACCACAGACCTCTTTTGCTTTCTCATAGACAGTTTGGTCTCCAACGAAAATCATTTTGACATCAGCATGGTCAAATATGTATTCAAAATCAGATGAGGTAATGGTAGGATAAACGGGAACTGAAATGGCACCGATCTGCTGAAGCGCCAAATCAACGAAATTCCATTCCGGACAATTTTCAGAGATTATCGCAACTTTCTCTTCTTTTTTCAACCCGATCTTTAAAAAGGCTAGGCTTAGATTGTCAACTATTTCTTTGAATTCCCTAGATGAAAATGATTTCCACTTTCCGTTTTCCTTTTTAGATAGCGCTATTTCTTTATCATAAGTAGCAATTTGATAAGGTATCAAATCAAAAAGTCTTGAAGGCTTCATAGTTCATCATTTTGGGTTCTTATAATATTACCAAAATATGAGGCCATTACAAAGAGTTATCCACGCTCTCTTTTTATAGTAGTTGTAAAATAGATTTTTAAAAAAATTCTTTACTAAGGTTATTAGGACTGTGGATTTGTGGAAAAGCAGGTTGAATAATCTTCTCCACGTTATTAGTATTACTTTATTTCAGTTTCCCACGGGTTATCCTCTTTTTGTCCACATGTAAGTTGCTGTAGATGATGAGACTAATTCATTTGACTTATTTGTGTGGATAGGAACCTACATATTCTCTGTGGGGAAAAGTGCTGTGGATATAATGATTTTACAAGGTGGATAACTCCGGGCTTTTCCCCAAATAACCTATTGGGAGGTAATGCTTGAAATGGTCTGTGTATAAGTACTCGATTATCCTAGGCAACCCCACTTTTATCCACAGTTGGAACAGCACTTATCCACTGTTAGTTGGGGATGGTTTTTAAGCCTGTTTTTGGTGTGGATCTGATCACAAGATCCGTAAGGGTCCAGCCACCTCTGATAGATATATTCTTATTTCCTGTTTCTGGATCCAAGTAATAGAATGTCCGTTCTGCATTTCGTTTCTCTTCAAAATTGGCTGGATCCCAGCGCTGATTCCCGTTTGTATCTTCTATAATCCGGATTTGATAGTTCCCTGCTTCTATTAAACGGAAGGAAAAGTGATTTCCACTTTCCACATAAGTCTCTCTTTTTAGTTCTTCTTTACTATCTAGAAGCTGAATAATAAAAGGACCTTCTGCGTCTTCTATTGTTCCTGTTATGGCATCTGCAAGGGTTTCTTTTTTCAACTTTTTATAATTCGCTGAAAGTGCTACTTCGTTGTATTGACCCTCGATATCAATAAATGTAGAATCAGCTGCTTTTATAGAGAAGACTTCAAAAGGTATGGAATCTGGTATGTTGAGGTTTATTTCAAGCATATCCCTTTTTAATGAATCCTTAAAGCTTAGCATATCTTGGGTAATAGGAATAACAGAAGCCGTGTCGTAGGCCAGATAGAGTGAGTCGTAATTAATATTGTTAAGTGGTTTATTGAAGGTGAGTTCAATAGGAAGGTTTTGATAAAAGCTTTTCCCAGAATTAGCAGTTATACTGAGCTTTTCTGGTTTTCTATCTGATTCTTCGAATTTTGCCCAGATTAGTGAATCTACTTGGTATCCTACTGAATCTCTTAAATTAATATTAAGCGCTAAACTATCAGCTAGTGACTCTTTGGAATATAGGTTAATTCTTTTATCTCCCAGGGTATAAAATATGTCTTTGCCCAACTTCTCATTTTCCAAATATATTTCTAAAGGAGTTTTATTTAAAACGAGTGTATAAAAAGATCCGGTAGGAGAAGACCTAAGTAGTCTAATTGGGTTTTGATCTCCTTTCGAGAGATTAAATTGAATACCGTCAATATCTTGGTTGATATTAATTGTGTCTTTTATGAAGTCGAATGCTTCGGATTTGTATTCTGCTTTTAAGCTATTGTTATCATCCTGCCATGCATAGGCGAAGTACTTTCCTTCTTTGATATTTGTTATGCTGAATCTGCCTGCAGTATCTACTTGTGTCAAATAATATGGTGGTGCTAAAAATACGTTTGTGGTATCATCAATCGGATATAAGCCTACGATGCCATCTTCTAGTTTATCATTTCTTCCAGGGAAATAAGTATTTACTGATCCGCTGAATTTTAAACTGTCAATGCTTTCACCTGTTGAAAAGACTAGCTTAAGATTTTCTGCTGGATTTCCTTCTGATAGATCGGTGATGGATTTTTGGAAGTTGAAAACGTAGGTTGTGCTGTCTTCCAGCTCCTGATTAAGCTCTATGACCAACGTGCTCTTTATTGCCGTGAATATTACTTCATCCTTATTTATTCTGGGTGTGATGAGGATGTTTTTAGTGGCATTATCTAGTTTGATGTATTCGTCAAACACAATGGTAATTTCCTTGGGTTTGATGTTCAAGCTTTGATCCTTTGGATTCATCACCATTACTTTTGGAGGGTCTTCATCTCGTGGCCCACCCATAGGAGTGCTTTGTTTAGCACATGAAAAAGCTAGTAGGGAGTAAATTAAAAGAATTAATTGGTTAGTATATTTCACTTCTTTTTGAAAACGAATAAATTACTTGAATGATTTCCTGTAGTGTTTTTAGATGCTTCTTTATTGGACTTTTTACCAGATAAGATTGCCTTCCAATATTTTTGAATTATTGACTGCTGCGGGTTTGTGTATCCTTCGGAAAGTAGGGAAACGTAGTAGCTATCAAATTTCATTGGCATCTCGTCTACTAGCTGTAGATCAAAGATCTCTTGGAAGCTGTTAATAGCTTGATGATTGAAATGATAAAGGTGTCTGGGTACATCCCATCCAGCCCAATTTGTACCGTATTTTTTTGCATCATAACTTTCCGGATTAGGAAGAGCTATGATGATGTAACCATCTGATTTTAAGTGTTTTATAAGTGTTTTAAAGGTTTTTCTTAAAGTATGGATATGTTCTACAACATGATAAAGTGTTATCACATCAAAAGAGCCTTTAGGAAGGTCATTAATTGATTCATATACTTTTCTACTAAGTTTTGAGTTAGCCAAATTTCTGGCTTTTTCATTGGGTTCAATCCCTGTCACATTCCAGCCTTGCTCACTTGCCTTCATAAGTAACTCAGCAGTCCCACAGCCATAATCAAGATATTTACCCTTTAGTGGCTTTAGCTGATTTATATGCTTTACTTTTTGTGATACAGCGTATTTACGTACTTCTTGGTAGACAAATTGAGTCAGGTTTTTTGCCTTATCATCGTGAGAGAAATATTCTGGAAAATCATAATATGGAGCAATAGCTTCTTCTGTTGGTCTAGGGTTTGTGAATTTGAGACCGCAATTGGTGCAGTTGCAAATGATGAAAGACTCTTGGCTTACTGCATGGTCTTTTAACTCTATAGAATTAAGAAAACGTCCACTTTTACATAGTGGACATTTAGTAAGTCTTTCTAGCATTTTATCTTCCAAGATAAACGGTAATTATAGATAGGTCTGCAGGTGTGACACCACTTATTCTTGATGCCTGACCCATGGTTTCTGGCCTTATCTTATTCAGTTTTTGTTTTCCTTCCGCTGAAAGTGCAGGGATAGCTATGTAATCAAATTTTAATGGAATTTTGAAGTTTTCCATATTACTTAATTTTTCTACCATCTGCTGTTCTTTTTCTATATAGCTATCGTATTTGATTTGTATTTCTGCTTGTTCCAAGACATCTATAGCGTATTTGGAAAGATATACATCAATTTCTGGATTGAAAGTCTTTAAATTTTGAAGACCGATTTGTGGTCTTTTCAATAGCTTTTCAGCTGAAATCTTTTCCTTAATCGTTGCGGATCCTGCTTCTTCAAGACCTTCATTTACACTTTCTGGAGAAAATTTCTTTTGCTTAAGATCATTGATTAGTTTGGCTGTCTCCTCTTTTTTAGCATTCATTTTTGTTAAGCGTTCATCAGAAGCTAATCCAATATCATATCCTTTTTGTGTTAATCTTAGATCTGCATTATCCTGACGAAGTAAAAGTCTGAACTCAGCTCTTGAGGTAAACATTCTGTAGGGCTCATCTGTCCCCTTGTTAATGAGGTCATCAATTAGCACACCTATATAAGCATCAGATCTTTTCAAAATAAAAGGATCCTCTTCTTGGGCTTTTAGACTAGCATTTATTCCAGCTATTAATCCTTGACATGCGGCCTCTTCATAACCTGTAGTTCCATTAATTTGTCCAGCGAAATACAAATTTTCCATCAAGTGCGTCTCTAAAGTGAGTTTCAATTGAGTTGGTGGGAAAAAGTCGTATTCAATTGCATATCCCGGACGGAACATCTTAGCATTCTCAAATCCAGCTATTTTTCGTAACGCCTTATACTGCACATCTTCTGGAAGTGATGTAGAAAAGCCATTAATGTACATTTCTACTGTATTCCATCCTTCGGGTTCTACAAAGATTTGATGTCTGTCTCTCTCAGCAAATCGATTGATCTTATCCTCAATAGAGGGGCAATATCTTGGCCCAAGACCTTGGATTCTCCCATTGAACATCGGAGATCTATCAAAACCTTCTTGCAGACTGGAGTGAACATCTTTGTTTGTGTAGGTGATCCAGCATGTCCTTTGCTCTTTAAGCGTATTCGTAGTGTCAGAATAGCTGAATTTCTCTGGGTTTTCGTCCCCATATTGGACTTCCATTTTGGAATAGTCTAAACTTCTTCCATCTACTCTAGGAGGTGTTCCCGTTTTCATTCTACCAGACTCGAAGCCGAGTTCTACTAATTGCTCGGTAATTCCTTTCGCTGCCGCTTCTCCTGTCCTTCCTCCCCCAAATTGTTTTTCGCCTATATGTATTAATCCATTCAGGAAGGTTCCGTTGGTTAAGATGACACATTTAGATTGAATTTCCAGGCCAATACTTGTTCTGATCCCTTTTAATTCACCATTTTTCACCACGAGCCCAGTGATCATTTCCTGCCAGAAATCTACATTTGGAGTTTGCTCTAGCGCTAATCTCCATTCTTCTGCAAATTTCATACGGTCATTTTGAGATCTTGGGGACCACATTGCAGGACCTTTAGATCTGTTCAGCATCCTAAACTGAATCATTGACTTATCAGAGATTATGCCTGACAATCCGCCTAGAGCGTCTATTTCTCGTACTATTTGCCCCTTAGCCACCCCTCCCATTGCTGGATTGCATGACATTTGAGCAATGGTATTCATGTTCATAGTGCATAATAGTACTTTGGAGCCCATGCGTGCTGCGGCCTGTGCCGCTTCACATCCTGCATGCCCTGCTCCTACTACTATGACATCATATATTGGAAACATTGTATTCTTTGTTTACTGTTTCACGTGAAACACCAGTATGTTCTACTTCTAGTTATTATCTATTTCACGTGGAACGTTTAATTCTTTTCGAACAAATTAATAGCAAATTCCTCTTTGCTTCTCATCAATTTTGCCTCGGCTTTTGATTTGTCCTTGTATCCAAGTAAATGAAAAAGCCCATGGCTGATTACTCTGTTAAGTTCTTTTTCCTCATCAATATTTAAGAGCTTGGAGTTCTCCTTCACTCGTTCTATACTTATGAAGACATCCCCTTCTATGATCCCTTCTTCTTCTGAATTATCAAAAGTGATAATATCAGTATATGTGTCGTGATCTAAGTATGCTACATTGATGCTGAGGAGGTATTCATCAGAGCAAAACACATAATTTAGTTCCGAAATCTTATGATTATTATCCTCAGCGAGTAGCTTTAGCCAAGCTTTCCTTTTTCTCTTTTCTTTGAGGATAAATGAAATTTCTTCAGTAAAGAAATTAATAGGCATAGCTTAATTCATGTAAAATGATAAAACTGCCTTTGTGCCGTTTTCTTCAAATTTTACATCGTCAGAAAGATGCTTTATTAGAAAGATGCCTCTGCCCCCAGTTTTTTCTATGTTCTCTGGAGCAGTTGGGTCTTTGAGCTCATTGTAGTCAAATCCATCCCCTTCGTCCTGAATCGTGAATAAAAGCAGCTCTTCTTCGAGCGCTAATTCCAAATGAACGAGTTTGTTCTTATCACCTTGATTTCCATGAATGATTGCGTTACTAATACATTCAGTCACAGATATCATTATATTGCCATAGATATCATCATTGATCTCAAAATTTTCACGAGCGTTGTCGATGAAACTTTCAATTATTTTTATGTTCTCAATGAGAGAAGGAATAGAAATTTTTATGCTTTTCATCATAATTGTTTTCAATGAGTAATATCTACCTATTTTATTCTACTTCGATTAATATTGGACAATGATCGGAATGCTTAGCATCGGCTAATATGATCGAGCTTTTGATACGATTTTCCATTGGTGCCGTTGCCATGTGGTAATCAATTCTCCAACCTAAATTCTTTGCCCTGGAATTGGCTCTATAACTCCACCAAGTGTAATTGTCAGGTTGGTCATTGAATTTCCTGAAACTATCAACAAATCCAGATTCCGTGAATTTATCCATCCATGCTCGCTCTTCTGGTAAAAACCCAGAGGTATTCTTATTTGATTTGGGGTTATGAATATCTATCGCCTTATGGCAAATATTATAATCCCCACTCAGAATGAAGTTTGAATTGGTTTTTCTTAAATCTTGCGTGTAACCAAATATATCGTCTAGAAATTCATATTTAAATGTTTGACGTATATCTCCTGTGGTTCCTGATGGAAAATAAGCTGTTAGGAATGAGAACTCTTCAAAATCAACCTGAAGTAATCTGCCTTCATCATCATATTTTGAGTAATCCATTCCAAATTTCACTGATTTTGGTTTTATTTTACTCAATATTGCTACTCCACTATAACCTTTTTTAAATGCTGGATACCAATATATTTCATAACCTAAATCATGAAAAACAGAAGCATCTATTTGGTCTAAATTGGCTTTAACCTCCTGTAAACCAATTATATCTGGATCTACTTGCTTAAGCCAATCTATAAAACCTTTGTTTATAGCAGCACGAATACCATTTACGTTATACGATACTATTTTCACAATTTATTCAATTACTATTTCGTATTCCTTTTCAAAATATTCTAACACCTGAATCTTCAATAGCTTCTCTTGATCCAGCAGATCGAAATGAGGAAGCTCCTTCATTAATTTCCAATGAGGCCAACCCTCCTGATCCACATAGTCAAGTTCATAGAAGCCATCATAGCTCAGTACTTTACAAACAGCGATGTGCATTAGGTCCTGCTTTTGCTCTTTACTAAATATCTTATTCCCCTGTCCAAGTTCTTGAACACCAATAAGAAAGAGTACGCCATTTAAGTCCGCAGGTTTTTTTCCTATGGTTTCTTTTAGGCCTTCAAGTAATTTTGACCAACGTTTTTCTAATTCTAGATCGCGTTTAAACATTATAACCTACTGATTTTCAAGTGTTTCCCGGTATTCTGTAGCTCTTCTCAAGTGTGGGATTACTATTGTCCCTCCTATCAAAGTAGCAATTGAGAATACTTCAAATATTTGCTTTTTCGTCATGCCAACTTCATGACACTTCCCTAAATGGTACTTGATACAGTCGTCACACCTCAACACCATAGAACAAGCTAGTCCAATCATTTCTTTAGACTTTATATCTATCGATCCCTCAGCATATGCATTAGTATCAAGATTAAATATACGCTTGATTACTTTATTGTCTTCAGCCAAAATCTTATCGTTCATCTGGCTTCGGTACTCGTTGAATTCCTCTATGAGATTCATTAACTTAACTGTTTAGGAAAGAATTAAGTAGCAAATATACCACTATTTGCCCTTGGCAGATATGAACAAGCCTTTTTCACTATGCGTTTATTTTTTATAAAAGATTTTTTGGATTTAGTTTTTCCCCGTAATTGTCTCCTATGCGGGAGGTCTCTTTATGATCACGAAAGTAGCTTGTGCACAATTTGCAAAGGGACTCTCCCTGTTACTAGCTATCATTTAAGACCAATTGATAATGATTTAGTCGATAAGGTAAAAGGACTAAGTAACGTTAGTATGGTGATGGCTTATCTGAAATTTACCAAAGGAGGAAATAGTCAAAAGCTTCTTCATCAGCTTAAGTATAGAAATAAACCTCAGTTAGCCCAGGAGTTAGGATCGTTATATGGGAAAATCCTTCAAGATACTGGATTAGGGAATCACTGGGATATTGTCGTGCCTGTGCCTTTGCATCCGCTGAAACAACGCCGAAGGGGCTATAATCAGAGTGAATATTTTGGAATTGGACTTAGTGAGAGCCTATCAGTCAAGTTAGAAAGTAGGCTGACACGTCGAAAGTTTACAGAAACACAAACCCAAAAATCCCGACTGCAGCGAATGGACAATATGGATGAAGTATTCGAGGTTTCTACTCAAAGTTCTATTACCAATAAGTCAATTCTTCTCGTGGATGATGTGATGACGACTGGAGCCACATTATGCGCATGTGCCAATGTGCTTTTGGCAAACGGCGCAAAAAATGTAGATTTGGTTACTATCGCAGCTGGAGGATAAACATTATGATTGATATAGAATTATTGAAATACCCAATTGGTAAATTTCTGAAGCCAGAGAATATTTCAGACCAAAATCTTAAGGAGGCTGGCGCTTATCTACGTGCGTATCCAGAGTATTTGGAAGAAACAGTTAAGGAATTTTCCAAAGAACAGTTAGACACTCCTTATCGACCTGGAGGATGGACTGTAAAGCAAGTAGTTCATCATCTATCTGATAGTCATATGAATGCGTTGATACGTTTCAAATTGGCTCTTACTGAGGATAATCCTACGATTAAGCCATATAAGGAAGCTGCTTGGGCCCAAATGTCCGACTATTCACTAGCGATAAAGACATCTCTCTCTTTAGTGCAAGGAATTCATTTAAAATGGGCGGTTATACTTGAAAGCATGATGCCGTCGGATTTTCAGCGAACCTATTTTCATCCTGAACACCAAAGCTCTGTTCCATTATCTGAGGTGACTTTGATGTATCACTGGCATTCCATGCATCATTTGGCACAAATACAGCACTTAATCATTCGTGAAAAGTGGTAGGCATATTTCTACTTCCTGTCAAAAATTCTAAGGAATTACTGAGTTTTGCCAGTATTTTCAATCTATGAAATCGAGCATGATCCCGTACCTACGGGATCACACGAGGGATGAGTATCAATTATGCGAGATTCTCCCGAATGAAGTTCGGGAGAGGCTATGTGGCTGATAAAAATCAATTTTAAGCAGATGAATATTTCCCTCAAAAATCAACGAATTCTTGTTACCGGAGCTTCCCGTGGCATAGGTAGAGCTATCGCAAAGCAGCTTTCTGAATCGGGAGCTGAAGTGATTATCCATTTTAATAGCAATGCTGCAGAGGCGGAAAAGCTTAAAGCTGAATTAAAAAAACCATCATTTATCGAATCTTGCGATCTGTCTGATGTAAACCAAGTCATTGGGTTTATTCCCAAATTGGTAGAAAAATATGGACCCATTTCTGGATTGGTAAATAATGCAGGAATTGCGCGCTCCGCCCCCGATGTTCTTCCAACAAATGAATGGGTCAAAATCTGGCAAGAAACGCTGCTGGTAAACGCTACTGCTCTGGGAATTCTCTGTAAAGAATTTGTAGAGCATGCGTTAAAACACCAAAACGGTAGAATTGTAAATATCTCATCCAGAGCAGCTTTTCGTGGAGATACCACAGACTACATAGCCTATGCGGCTTCAAAAGGCGCAGTTGTGAGCTTGACAAGATCCATAGCCCGACATTACGGTAAGCAAGGAATAAAGGCTTTTCTAATCGCACCTGGTTTTACACGCACAGATATGGCTGATGAAATCCTGTCTGAATATGGAGAAGAGTTTGCGCTAGATGATATTGCTTTGAATGAGTTGACCAAGCCGGAGGATATTGCTCCGATGGTGACACTCCTTTGCTCGGGTTTAGCCGATCATGCTACCGGTGCCAGTATCGACATTAATGCGGGGTCGTATGTACATTGAGCATCGCATGAATCCCTAAGCATATTTATTTATGCCACAAAGGCAAAAAGCTAACAATATTCTCTCCCCAGAACTTATTAAAATTCTGAAGATTTTTGGCCTAGTATCTGTAGGCTTGGTTTTGCTTCTTTCCTTTTTCAATACCAAACGAGCGAACAACACTGGAAAAGACACGACTTTCCGAATGGCTTCTTCGAATCGCATTTATTTTCTGAATGTACGTGCTATCAACTATGATAGAGAAACAAGGTCGGATGCTGGAATGGTACTTTTTCGTCATTGGAAAAGAGAAATTTCTGAAAATAAAGCCTCTCTGGATCTGGTGATAATCCTCAATAGTCAAAAAGAGGAGGCCTATATCTACATGGAACCAGTAAATATGGATTGGCCGCTCGAAATCCGAGTTTCTATGGACGGTAAACAAGAAGAAGTTCAACTTCAGAACGGCAATAATTCGGAGTTCCTAAAGTATGTTAGACAACTTGAACCTTGGATAGCCAATGATGCCAAATTTGAAATAAGGCAAAACTCGGCGTGGGTCGATATTTGGTCTACGCCAAAAGAAAAAGAGGCCTTAAAAACTTTAGTGGAAGACTATTTTAGATTGATTGATGAAAGAAGATAATTCTATGGAAAACCCGAATCCGCAATTAGAGCACTTCAAAAAATTAATTGGAAAAAAGCTGGATAAAACCCCATCGATGGCTGGTAATTGGCTTGAAGGGACACTTCTGGAAATTGAAAAAGGTTTTATAAAAGTATCTTATATAATCACTCCAGCCATGTGTAATCCTGCCATAATTCTTCACGGTGGCGTCGCCTCATTGATGATGGACGATGTGATTGGGAGGGGTAATTATGTAGCAGGTTCCGAGTATCTTATGACAAGCATCAATTTAACTGTTGACTTTTTATCAGCAGCACAGATTGGCGAAAAAGTAGAAGTCTCTGCAAAATTACTTCGGTCTGGAGCCAACCTAAATCATTGGGAAGCCGTAATCACTAAGGAATCAGGTAAACTTGTGGCCAAAGCCAGCTCTAACATGATCAAAACTCATATAAAGCTAAGTGAGCTAGGATTTTAAACTTTTACACAACTTAATTTTACACAAATGAAATCGAGCATGACAAATGCGTCACACAGAGGGATGATTATCAACCATGCGAGATTCCTCTCGATAGCTATCGGATGACCATTAAAAACAATCATAACATATGAAAAAAATCGTACTCATTACCCTTTTAGGGCTCTTTTCTTTGGCAGCTTTTTCTCAGACTACCATCACTTTTCACCAAAGCAACCTACCTTTCATAGGAGTTAATTACCAATTTGGTGAGCGCTTTATCCCTGAGTTCCGTGTAGGGACTGATGCTTATTTTAGTAATTTGAGTGCGGAACTCGTGGCTAATTATATTTTCAAGAAGACTGATCGATTTGAGTTTTATGGTGGGGTTGGTCCAAGAGTTGGGAGTTTTTCTGGTATAGTTGTACCGGTTGGGTTAAATATTTATCCCTTTGAACAAAAAGATTTTGGATTTCATATAGAGGGAGCGCCAATTATTGTTCTCGATAACGACAATTCTATTTTTCGTGGCTCATTTGGACTGAGGTATCGATTCAGCAAAAATTAGAATTGCTTCATTTTTACCATCAAATCCCATACTGCTATCCCAAGTGATACAGAAATATTCAAGGAGTGCTTGGTGCCCAACTGTGGGATTTCCAATACCGCATCGCAGGCATTGAGCACTTCTTCTTCAACCCCAAAAACTTCATTTCCGAATACTAGTGCATATTTTTTCCCTTTTTCAGGAATGAAATCATTCAGCATTTCCGAGCGATCTACTTGCTCCAATCCACAGATTTGATAGCCTGCAGCTTTCAATTTTTCTATGGCTATCATGGTATTCAGGCAATACTCCCAGTCTACCGATTCTGTAGCGCCTAGGGCAGTCTTTTGAATATCGCGATTAGGGGGAGTTCCTGTAATCCCGCAGAGGTAAATTTTTTCTATACCAAAAGCATCACCAGTACGGAAAGCAGAACCGACGTTATTTAGGCTTCTAATATTGTCCAGAACCAGCACGATCGGGGATTTATCCATTTCCTTAAATTCTTCCACAGATACTCTTTCGAGCTCTTCCATGCTTAATTTTTTCATCCTCTTTTGTTCTGCTTTATGAATGGCTTATTTTCGACTTTATTCTCCTAGTGAGTTTTCGAAATTAAGTATAAAAGTAAGCATACCCCATGAGTAAGTCTAAAGACGGCAAAGAAACGCCCTTAATGAAGCAGTATAATGCGATAAAAGCTAAGCATCCAGGTGCGTTGTTGCTTTTTCGGGTTGGGGATTTTTATGAAACATTCGGAGAAGATGCTGTGCGAGCCAGTAAAATCCTGGATATCGTTCTTACAAAGCGGGCTAATGGCTCTGCATCCCACATAGAACTTGCAGGATTTCCACACCACTCTTTAGATACTTATTTGCCAAAATTGGTGCGTGCTGGAAATCGCGTAGCAATCTGTGATCAATTAGAAGACCCGAAGTCTGTAAAAGGCATCGTAAAGCGAGGAGTTACAGAATTAGTGACGCCAGGTCTTTCTTTTAATGATCAAGTGCTCGATACCAAGAAAAACAACTATTTGGCATCTATTTCTTTTGGCAAGGATAAGCATGGAATCGCTTTCTTGGATCTTTCAACAGGAGAGTTTATGTGTGCAGAGGGGACTGCATCCTATCTCGAAAAGCTGATCCAGAGCTTTGCGCCAGCGGAAATAATTTACTCCAAAGCTGCTAAAAAGCCTGCTGCTGATCTGCTCAAGAATGATTTCATCACCTTTCATTGTGAGGATTGGGTCTATCAATATGACTTCACCTACGAAAAGCTCAAAACGCATTTCAGTACCGCAAATCTCAAAGGATTTGGTATAGAAGAACTGGCGGCTGGAACTGTGGCAGCAGGGGCAATTTTGTATTACTTGGAAGAAACGGAACATAAAGAAATTCAGCACATTTCTTCTATCTCACGCATTGCCGAGGAGAAATACGTGTGGTTGGACAAATTCACGATTCGAAACCTAGAGCTTGTATTTCCGCAGCACGAAGGCGGAGTTCCATTGATCAATATTTTGGATCAGACGGTGACACCAATGGGTTCACGGATGATGAAAAAGTGGATGGTGCTGCCGCTGAAGGAGAAGTCAGCAATAGATGAGCGCTTGAATGTCGTCGATTTTTTCTATCAAAATTCAGTGTTGATTGAAGAAATTGTAGATCCACTCAAGCATATTGGAGATCTGGAGCGATTGATTTCCAAAGTAGTGGTAGGTCGGGCAAATCCACGTGAAATCAATCAGATCAAACGTGCGCTGAACAACATCCAGCCAATCAAAGAACTTCTCAAAACCCAGAAGAATCCGACATTGAAGCGGCTTTCTGATCAGCTCCACCCTTGTGAGTTTTTACTTGAGAAAATTGACAAAGAGTTAAAAGAGGACGCTCCTATGCTTACTCATCAAGGTGGAATTATCAATGACGGAGTTGATCCGGAATTGGATGAATACCGAGGATTGGCAAATACCGGAAAGGATTTTCTCGTCCAAATTCAGCAACGTGAGGTACAGAAAACAGGAATTTCTTCACTCAAAATAGCCTTCAACAAAGTCTTTGGATATTATCTTGAAGTTACCCATTCCCATAAAGACAAGGTGCCGGCGGAGTGGATTCGTAAGCAAACACTTGTAAATGCAGAGCGTTATATCACGCCGGAACTGAAGGAATATGAAGATAAAATCCTGAATGCAGAGGATAAGATGATTGCGATTGAACAACGCTTTTTCTTGGCGCTAGTACAAGAGACGGCGCAATTTGTTACTCAAATCCAGCAAAACGCCAGAGTTCTCGGCACACTGGATGTCTTACTTTCTTTTGCCCAAGTAGCACTTTCCAATGGCTATTGCAGACCAAAAATCTCAGAAACAGAGACACTCGAAATCAAGGACGGTCGTCATCCTGTTATTGAAAAGCAGTTGCCTCCGGGAGAGAATTATGTTCCGAATGATATTTACCTGGATCACGATTCTCAGCAGATTATGATCATCACAGGCCCCAATATGGCTGGTAAGTCCGCCCTACTGCGTCAAACAGCCCTGACTGTGCTAATGGCACAGATGGGGAGCTTTGTGCCGGCATCCTTTGCTAGAATAGGTATTATCGATAAGGTATTTACCCGTGTGGGCGCTTCGGATAATCTTTCCAAAGGGGAATCCACCTTCATGGTGGAGATGACCGAGACAGCAAGTATTCTTAATAATTTGTCAGATCGCAGTTTGGTGCTGATGGATGAAATTGGCCGGGGAACGTCCACTTACGATGGGATTTCCATTGCTTGGTCAATTGTAGAATACTTGCACAACCATCCGACTTTCCGTGCAAAAACACTTTTTGCTACGCATTATCATGAATTGAATCAATTAGCTACTGATTTTCCGAAAATCAAAAATTTCAATGTGTCGGTGAAGGAAGTTGGAAACAAGGTGATTTTCATGCGAAAACTAAAGCCGGGAGGAAGCGAACACAGCTTTGGTATTCATGTGGCTCAAATGGCAGGTATGCCTAATCCAATCGTTTTGAGAGCAGCAGAAATCATGTCTCATTTGGAGAAAGACAAGGCTGTAGCAGATCAAAAGGAAAACATTAAATCTATTCCAAAGAACAACTATCAGCTAAGTATGTTTGAATTGGATCCAAAATTTCAGGAGGCAAAAGAATTGATTGAAGGAATTGATATCAATGCTATTTCACCTATTGAGGCACTTTTAAAATTGCATGAAATCAAAAAGAAAATCGAAACATAAGAATTTCGGTTTCGTGTATTAACTTACGTTTTAAGAAAAAGATTTTTTTTTATGGATAAAGTATTGCTGAAAGATTTGAGGAAGCAAAATACGTACACTCAGTTTTTTCAAGAGTGGAAAGAACAGGAGTTTCAAGAATATCCTGATGAGCAAAAGAAAATGGATGAGCTTGAACAGCTAAGCCAGAACATCGGCATGCGGGAAGGAATTACCATTGGCTGTTTTGATTATAGAAATTTAAACTTGGCATTTTTTACAGGGAATGTAGAAGAACTGACAGGATATCCCGAGTCCATTTTTCGGGCTAAAGGAATGGAAACATCTTTTACGATGATCCATCCGGAAGACAGGCCTGAGCTATTTCGCTTTCAGAAAATAGTTTTTGATAGTTTCCATCAGCTCACTTTGGATGAGAAGCATACATTTGAATTTTCATATACCACCCGCTGGGTGCATCGTAAAACCAACGCAATCTCTTGGATGCTGGGGAAAGTACGGCCATACTTGATTGATGCTGCGGGTAATTTTGCAATGGATCTACATATCATTGTCCAGTTACATACACCACCCAAAACAACTGGGTATGATTGGAATTATTCGTATCAAAAAGAGGATAATACGCGGATATTTGTGAGCAAGAATTCGCCAAATAGCAGAGTAGTTGCCTTGACTAAAAAGGAAAAAGAGATCGTAAAGTTGATTTTGGATGGTAAAGAGTCCAAGGAAATTGCCGAGGAGTTGAATATTTCTGTGAATACAGTAGCCACGCATAGAAAAAACATCCTAAAAAAGCTCAAAGCAAGGAATGTGGGAGAAATGGTGAAAATTTTATCAATGTATCCTTTCTGATACTTCCTTGAAAATCAATGATAAGTGTGATTAATAAAAGAAATCACTAAAAAAATAACGGAGGAATGCTTGTGATTTTATTTGTGACGCTTACCTTTGCATCCACAATTCAACTGGATCACGTTCCAGTTAACACAACGCGAGAGTAGCTCAGCTGGTAGAGCACGACCTTGCCAAGGTCGGGGTCGCGAGTTCGAATCTCGTCTCCCGCTCAAAAAGCCCTTGATTCAAGGGCTTTCTTGTTTCACGGAACTAGTAGCTTGGTAATCCAAGTGAAGCCGGGATGGTGGAATAGGTAGACACGCAAGACTTAAAATCTTGTGGCCGTAAGGCCGTGCGGGTTCGATTCCCGCTCCTGGTACATAAGCCTCACAGAAATGTGGGGCTTTTTGTATTTTACAGGGTAATCGGCAATAATAATGGAAATATCACATCAGGAAATATCCTCGTATAGGATTAGGGGAAATCAAGCTTCTTATCACTTGTACATTCATTTTTTTGTACTTTAAAACCTATGAATGAATTGGAATTGTTATCAGCAGATTGGCCCGCCGTAAAGCAATGGCTAATTGTCGGAGGCATTGCGCTTGGTACATTTTTGATTTTTCTTTTTCTAGCCAGAAAATCACGGGCTCTGCTGAGTAAAAGATTAATCAAGAGAATGGACGACGATCTGCTGGCTAATTTTTTAGCTGGGGTTTTTGGGTCTATTGTGATTCTGATTGGTTTGCTGATCGTATTCCGGATTATTGGCTTGACCGGAGTGATCTCAGGGATGCTGGCAGGAGCAGGTATTTCCGCCTTCATTATTGGTTTTGCATTGAAGGATATTGGAGAAAACTTCCTAGCTGGAATTATACTGGCTTTCAAGCGACCATTTAGGGTCGGGGATATTGTAGATATAAATGGGATGAGGGGCCAAGTACTTACCCTTAACCTCAGAGATACGCAGATCAAAACCGGTGACGGAAAAGATGTATTCATCCCCAATGGGATGATCCTCAAAAATCCTCTGGTCAATTTTACTATAGATGGATTTCTGCGCTATGACTTCATAGTTGGGCTGGATTATGGTTCGGATTACCAAGCTGCTATTGAAGTGATCTCGTCCGCAATAGTGCAGGTTCCTGGAGTTTTGGATAGTGCTAAATTGCCATCAGTTTGGGTGACTGAGATGGCTGAAAGCACACTGAATATTCAGGTGACTTTTTGGGTAAACACCTTTGATCGTGCAATATCCGACGCTGTCGTAAAAAGTTCAGCAATTTTGATGGTACTAACGGCATTAGAAAAGGCCGGCTTTAATATGCCGGGCCGAATTGTAGAGTTGAAAAATCATCAGGGGAAAGAATTAAAAACTTCCACTACTGATTCTTTATGATTTGATGATTGCTTCTAAATCTGCCGGTGAATAAGCTACGGATTTCAGTGTTTTTCTATCCCCTTCTCTAAAGACCAAGTACAAATCCCCTTCTTTTTCATAGAAGCACTCAGTACCTTTTGCGTTGTAGTGTGCTACAGTGGCTTTGGCCTCATCTTCAGTTTTGCAAGCTTTGCTCATATTAGAGCGCTGCACTTCGTCGAAAAGCGTTTTAAATTTTTCTCCCAAACCAAATTCTAAAATTGCCCCGGAAAGCACGTATTGTAAGTCACAAAGGGCATCTGCTACTTCAACCAAGTCATTATTTGCAATAGCTTCTTCAAGTTCTTTTAGTTCCTCGGCCAAAAGAGAGACACGGAGATCGCATCTTACTTTATCTGGGATGGTGGGAGAAGGTAAGACTGGGTGCTTGAATGTTTCGTGGAATAAGGCTACGGATGTAAGTGACTTAGGGTCTTGCATAAGATTGTGATAGATGAAAGGCTGAAATAACTAAAAAAGACCGGAATTTCCGGTCTTTTTGAAGAATAGTCTAGTCTGGGTTATCGTTTTTTCAGCACTACGGAGTTTTCTATGTTAGCTTCTAACTGGGTTAAAATTTCAGTATTACCATCAGGACTGTTCGGACTGATTTCAATTTTACCATCATTATTAGCATCTGTGGCCGTGCTAAAATCAACATCTGCGAAAAGCTTCTCCATTTCAAAAGAGAGTAGTAATTCTGTATTGTTTTCTACTTCAATTCCTGAGTCAGATTCTGCAGTAGCTTCTATTACCTTTTCGGTTTCAGTCCAAAACTGAGTTGACTTGCCATTGATTTCTCCAGTGATGAGCAACGATTTCTGATACATCGGATCCTCACTGCTTTGAGCTTTATAAAGTGAAAAAGAAACTTCTTTGTACTTTCCTTTTGGAGTACTTCCTTCACCTACCAAAGAAATTTTAGTTTCTCCATTAGATAGTAATGTAAGGGTTTTTTCCTGTGAGGACGAGCTTTGTAATTCTGCGTTTAGGGCGGTATTAAGCTCTATCCCACCTAAATCAATTCCTGTCACTAAGTCTGCGGCAGCATAGTACTTCATTTCTACATTTTGAGTCCCAACTGTAAATTCATTCACAGTAAACCCGCTAATTGTAAATCTCCCGTTTTCTGAAGAACTTGAATTAGGTTGGGTAGCTGTGGCTTTTAATGAAGCCTGAGTTTCAGATTCCGAAATCGGGCTTTCATCTTCTGATTCGCAAGAGAATAGTCCCAAACCTGCTGGGATGACTAGTGCAGCAAAGGCTATTTTTCCAAGATTCAATTTCATAAGTTTTTAATATTTTGGTTCCTGTTGCCTTTTCAACACAAGTGCCACTTTGAAATTTTTCTTCTTACATTGATAGATTTAGCTGGATGAAAAGAAATAGTTTCGTGAAATCTAAAAGGGCAGTTATCCCTTGTCTTATAAAAAAACAGCTACTTTCGGAGCTCCCAATTTGTTGATAAGTAATTGATAAAAAGAAAATTAGATCAAATAGTGAATGATAGATTCCGCTTTTTAATTCTTTTTTTTGAACGAAATTATTGTTGTCAGATCATGGTTTATACAGCAAATAAAGAGAATGGTTTTTCAATCGTACTGAGGTTTTTCAGATTTAGGAGTAGGTAAGCAATCCTTGTAGAAATTATTATCAACCTGTTGCATCAAAGGACGGAATTGAGATGTATTCGAAGGCAGAGAATCCCATTTTAAGATGAGTCAGCTCTATGAACTATTCAATTTGCTTGAGAATTTTGCGAAAAAAGAATTATCTGACCGATTTTAAATTGAGAATCAGACAATAAGTCTGAATTTGTGACAAGATGTTTAAGTTTGTGTTACAACATTGGCTTGGATGGGTTTTTGTCCCCATATCCACAACAATTTTCCATGGAAATTTCATTTTACAAATATCAAGGAACAGGCAATGACTTCGTCATGATTGATGATCGTGACCAGAAATTTGATGATTCTGATTTGAAACTAGTTAGTAAACTTTGCGATAGAAAGTTTGGCATAGGCGCTGATGGGTTGATTTTGATCCGTAATCATGTAGATTTTGATTTTGAGATGATCTATTTCAATGCCGATGGAAGTCAGAGTATGTGTGGCAACGGTGCGAGATGCGCAGTTTCCTTTGCAGCTTTTCTGGGGATTTTGGAGGAAAGGACGAGTTTCCTTGCCATTGATGGGGCTCATGAAGCTACTCTGAAAGATGGATTGGTGCAACTTCTGATGGGAGATGTAGCTGGAATAGATGAAAAAGGAGAGGATTCCTTTGTCAATACCGGCTCGCCGCATCACATTCGCTTTGTCCAGGACGTGGATAACTATCCTGTTTTCGAAGAAGGGAAAAAGGTTAGATATGACCAAATGTATGCTCCTGCAGGCACAAATGTGAATTTCGTAGAAAAGGTGAGTGCAGATGAAATCTTCGTTCGTACATATGAAAGAGGTGTGGAGGATGAGACACTCTCTTGTGGCACTGGAGTGACGGCGGCAGCAATTGCTTTCGGCAAAGAGCAGCCTGCTCCAATGATTAAAATCAAGACCCTCGGTGGTCAATTATCTGTAAAATTTAAAGTTTCCGATAATGGAAGTTTTAAAGAAGTCTGGTTGATCGGACCTGCAAAGCAGGTTTTTGCCGGAAAAATAAGTGTTTAACCAACCTATTGGAGTTCTTCTCCGATGAACTGGTTTTATTATCAATTATAACAAAAAGGGCTTAATTTTGAAGCCCAAGAAGAATTACAATAAGCTAGCATGTTAGATATTATAGCAAAAGGACTTGCAAAAGTATTTGGAACCAAGTCCGACAGAGATATAAAGGAACTTCTCCCGATCGTTACCCAGATCAATGAAGTTTTTTCTGGATTAAAGAGCCTTAGCGATGATCAATTGCGAGCTAAAACTGAAGAAATCAAAGCTGAAATCGACTCTCATCTGAAAGAATTCGATGATAAGATCATTACTATCAGATCAAAAGTTGATGAGTTGCCGGCAAAAGCAATTCATGAAAAAGATCAGCTTTTCAATCAGATAGATCAGGTAGAAAAAGATCGAAACGTAGCCTTAGAGGTTGTTTTGGAGAAAGTTTTGCCAAAAGCTTTCGCGGTAGTGAAAGAAACAGCAAGGCGCTTCAAAGAAAACGGGAAGCTAGTTGTGAAGGCATCCGACCGTGATCGTGAGCTTTCTGCAAACAAACCACACGTAGAGATTCAGGGTGATGATGCGATTTGGCATAACAAGTGGATGGCCGCAGGTACTGAAGTTGTTTGGGACATGATTCACTATGACGTGCAGCTGATCGGAGGTATGGTGCTTCACAAAGGGAAAATAGCCGAAATGGCAACTGGTGAAGGTAAAACTTTGGTTTCTACCCTTCCCGCTTACCTCAATGCTCTTGCTGGACGGGGCGTTCACATCGTTACAGTGAATGATTACTTGGCTAAGCGTGACTCCGAATGGAATGCACCACTTTTTGAATTCCACGGATTAAGTGTGGATTGTATCGATAAATTTACTCCTAACTCAGCAGGCCGTAAGAAAGCCTACAGATCTGATATCGTCTACGGTACCAATAATGAGTTTGGCTTCGATTACCTAAGAGATAACATGGCTCGCGAGGCGGGAGATTTAGTTCAGGGTAAGCATCACTTCGCAATGATAGATGAGGTCGATTCCGTGTTGATTGATGATGCAAGGACTCCATTGATTATTTCTGGACCCGTGCCTAAAGGCGATGTGCATGAGTTTGATGACATGAAGCCTCGGGTTTCTACGCTAGTAGACGAGCAGCGAAAGTTAGTGCAAGGTTTTTTGAGCTCTGCCAAGAAAATGATTGCTGATGGAAATGATAAAGAAGGTGGTGTGGCCTTATTCCGTGCTTTCCGCGGAATGCCGAAGTATAAGCCATTGATCAAATACCTCTCTGAACCAGGAATCCGAGTTATTCTACAGAAGACAGAGAATCATTTTCTACAGGATAATAAGCGCCAGATGCCAGAAGCTGATGAGCCGCTATTGTTTACGATAGATGAAAAGACAAATGTAGTCGATTTGACAGATCGTGGTATCGAGACGATGACTACTAAGAATGAAAACACTGAGTTTTTCATTCTTCCGGATATCGGGATACTAATAGCCGATTTGGAGAAAGAAGTAGGGATTTCAGATACTGAGAAGCTTGTTCGTAAAGAGGAAGCAATAAAAGATTATAGCATCAAAGCGCAACGTATTCACACCGTAAACCAATTGCTCAAGGCATATTGTATGTTTGAGCGGGACACGGAATATATTTTGGTGGATGGCAAAGTGAAGATTGTCGATGAGCAAACTGGTCGTGTGATGGAAGGTCGCCGTTATTCTGACGGCCTGCACCAAGCGATCGAGGCGAAGGAAAATGTGAAGGTGGAAGATGCTACTCAAACCTATGCTACGATTACCCTTCAGAACTACTTTAGAATGTATCACAAGCTGGCTGGTATGACTGGTACGGCGGAGACTGAAGCTGGAGAATTCTGGGAAATCTACAAACTGGATGTGGTAGTTATTCCTACTAACAAGCCGATTATCAGAGATGACCGTGACGATAAGGTTTATAAGACTGTTCGTGAGAAATTCAACGCAGTAGGTGATGAGATCAATGAGCTAGTCGCTGCAGGAAGACCAGTATTGGTAGGTACTACCTCGGTAGAAATCTCAGAAGTACTCAGTAGGATGCTGACGCTCAAGAAAATACCTCATCAGGTATTGAACGCGAAGCAGCACGCTAGGGAAGCGGATGTGGTAGCAATTGCGGGTCAATCAGGTACAGTAACTATTGCAACCAACATGGCTGGTCGTGGTACAGATATTAAACTATCTCCTGAGGCAAAAAAAGCTGGAGGTCTGGCAATTATCGGTACAGAGCGTCATGAATCACGTCGTGTCGATAGACAGCTTCGAGGAAGATCTGGTCGTCAGGGTGATGTGGGTTCTTCTCAGTTCTTTGTGTCCTTGGAAGATAGCTTGATGCGTCTTTTTGGTTCTGATCGTATCGCCAAATTGATGGATAGAATGGGTCTTGAAGAGGGAGAAGTGATCCAACATAGCATGATTTCTAAGTCTATAGAGCGTGCGCAGCGTAAGGTGGAGGAAAATAACTTTGGTACAAGAAAGAGACTACTTGAATACGATGATGTGATGAATTCACAGCGTGAAGTAGTTTATAAGAGAAGAAGAAATGCACTGAAAGGAGAAAGACTGGAACTGGATATTTTGAACATTCTTTACGATGTCTGCGAAGGTTTGGTAGATATGGGCAAATCCACCGCTGATCCAGAGGATTTCAGAATGAATGTGTTTACTACCCTTGGTGTTGATCATAATGTATCTGAAAATGATCTCAAGTCTAAAGATGCAGGTCAATTGACTCAGGAGCTTTATACTGTTGCGTTTGAAACATATCAGAAGAAAAATGAGGTAATGACGAGCACCGCACTTCCGATTTTCAAGCGAGTTCAGGAAGAAAGAGGAGCTACTGTGAAGGATATCATGGTACCTATTTCTGATGGAATCAAGCAAATCGGTGTGGTAGCGAATCTCGAAGCCACAGTGAATTCTGAAGGAAGAGAATTAGTTAGAGCAATCGAGAAAAATGTATCGCTCGCTATTATTGATCAAAACTGGAAAGAGCATCTGAGAGATATGGATGACTTAAAGCAGTCGGTACAAAATGCCGTTTATGAGCAAAAAGATCCTCTTTTAATCTATAAGTTTGAGGCGTTTGAGATGTTCAAGCGCTTTATCGGCAAGCTGAATGAAGATATGACTACTTTCTTGACGAGGGCAGATCTGCCTAAGCAAGATCCAAATCAGGTGCATGCTGCTGCACCTCAACACTCTTCAGAGCCACATGTGCAGGCTTCTAAAGCTGAGGCTGGTAGTACGCTAAATCCTGGTGCAAACCGTGCGGCTGCAGCTGCTTCCAATGCTGGAAGAACTGCTCCACAAGTAGTAGCTCCTAGGAAATCAGACAAGGTTTACGGGAGAAATGATAAAGTTTCTGTTCAGTATACGAATGGAATCACTAAAAATGATGTGAAATATAAAAGTGTGGAACAGGATGTGCAGGAAGGAAAATGTGTAGTCATTGATAATTAAACGAAGCATGAGAATTTTCTGGATTTTAGGATTAATAATAATTTTCGCGAGTTGCAAAAGCTCTCGCAACATATCGAATTCTGCATCTAGGTATGCGAATTACCAAGAAGACCTAAGTCCATCGCTTCCTCTTTATCCAGATTATCGTGCGCAGATGAATGCAAAATCTTCTATTGGATCTTCTGAATCTACGGAGGCTATTGATGGTCAATTGGATCAGGTACAGGAAAGTTTAATAAGTAAGAATAAGTCTGAGCCCTACTATAATGGATATTCAGTTTTGGTTTATTCGGGAGTTGATCGCAACCAGGCGTTCAAAACCCGTGATGATTTAGCAATGAATTTTCCTGACCTTATTCCTGAAATGCAATATGAGCAGCCAAGGTATTTCGTGAAAGTTGGAAAATTTGCACACAAAATAGAAGCACAAAAAAGCTTTGCAGAAGTAAAAACAGAATTCCCCACAGCGAGGATAATTCAAGACCGCTTTCAGCGCGAAGAATTCAAGACGCTAAATGAACTCAACCAATAAAATGCTGAAGGACAAAATTAAATCTCTGGCTAAGGCCTACAAGGAAGAAGTAATTGCAAATCGTCGCCACCTTCATGCTAACCCTGAACTTTCCTTTCAAGAATATAATACCTCGAAGTTTGTAAAGGAAAAACTTCAGGAAATAGGAATTACTAACATAGAATCGAAGGCAGACACTGGATGGGCTGCATTGATAGAAGGAAAAAACCCTACCAAGCGAGTCATAGCTCTTCGTGCAGACATGGATGCATTGCCGATCATAGAGGCAAACGACGTCTCTTATAAATCTCAAAATCCAGGTGTGATGCATGCCTGTGGTCATGATGCACATACTGCTTCCTTGTTAGGTGTAGCGAAAATTCTAAATGAAGTCAAAGACGACTTTGAGGGAACTATCAAGTTGATTTTTCAACCAGGCGAGGAAGTGGCTCCAGGAGGGGCTTCTTTGATGATCGCTGATAAAGTACTTGAAAATCCACGACCAAATGGAATTATTGGTCAACATGTAATGCCTTTTATTGAAGTTGGCAAAGTCGGATTCCGTCCAGGAATCTATATGGCCAGTGCTGATGAACTTTATGTGACAGTAAAAGGCAAAGGTGGTCATGCCGCAATGCCTGAGACCTTGATAGATCCTATTCTGATCGCATCTCATATGATTGTTGCTCTGCAGCAAGTAGTCAGTAGAGCCGCTAGTCCAAGGGTCCCTTCAGTTCTTTCCTTTGGAAGAGTGGAGGCATTAGGTGCTACGAATGTAATTCCTGACGAAGTAAAGATTCAAGGTACTTTCCGGACGCTTGACGAAGCTTGGAGAGCAAAAGCTCACGAAAAAATGCTTTCTATTGCCAAGGGAATTGTAGAGGGAATGGGAGGAGAAGTAGACTTTGAAATTAAGAAAGGGTATCCATTTTTGAAAAATGATCCTGAGTTGACAGCGAGATCTCATCAGGCAGCTATAGACTATCTAGGTGAAGAGAATGTACTTAATTTGGATATATGGATGGCTGCTGAGGATTTTGCTTTCTATTCTCAGGAAGTTGAAGGCTGTTTTTACCGATTAGGTACAAGAAATGAAGCTAAGGGAATTACCTCTGGAGTTCATACACCTACTTTTGATATTGATGAAGATGCTTTGGAAGTTGGTGCAGGTTTGATGGCATTCTTGGCTGTATCCGAACTCGAAAAAGGGTAAACTTCGGGTAACTTTCCTTCCGCTTTTTAGCTTTATCTTTCCGCTTTCTCTCCAATTTCCAATCGAGCATGTTGCAAACAAGACACGGAGGAATTATTATCCGTTATGCGAGGTTCCTCCCGATAGCTATCGGGAGGATCTTTGAAAATTAATTATAAACACATGAAAAAACTCCTCACTACTTCATTTTTTGTTTTTCTATTAGCTTCCCAAACCTTCGCTTGGGGCCAATTAGGCCACTATTTGATCGGCTATATGGCTGAGAAGCAAATGAAGCGATCTGTTCGAAAGAAAGTAGAGAAGGTGCTCTACCCAATGTCTATAGGTAGAAGTGGAACTTGGATGGATGAAATCAGATCAGATCATGCTTTTGATTATGCCTCTTCCTGGCATTATATGACTAGCATTAGTGGAGAATACGACGGGTCGATTCAGGAAGAAGGAGGAAATGTTTATGCTGAAATCAATCGCATCAAAAACGAGTTGAAAGCAGGAAATCTTGAGCCTCAAATAGAAGCAGAATTGCTAAAAATGCTCATTCATATGGTGGAAGACATCCATCAGCCACTGCATGTGGGAACAGGTAAAGATAGGGGTGGCAATGATGTGAAGCTCGAGTATTTTGGGAGAGCTACCAATTTACATGCGGTATGGGATAGCGGAATCATTGACGGCAAATCGATGAGCTATACTGAAATTGGAGATGAGCTTTCCAAAAGAGTAAATAAGGAAGTGATCACGAGATATCGTGCAGCTAGCATGCAGGATTGGCTGACAGAAGCTGTGGCCGCAAGACCAACAGTGTATAATCTACCTGAGAATAAGAAAATCTCCTACGTATATGGCTATGAAAGCACGCCGCTTTTAGAAGAAAGATTAATTGCTGCCAGTGTGAGATTAGCCCAGATTTTGGAAGAAATCTACGGATAAGGAAAAAATATTCGTTTAAATGCCGTTGGACTATTGATGACCGACGGCATTTTTTATATTTTACTAGTCGTAAATGCTAGTAAATGCGGATACTTCTTACCCTAAGTCTAATTTTCTTTCTTAATGATTCCGTTTCTTTTTCTCAAGATCTAAGAAAAAGATTGGGAAGAACTTATTTCAATGCTGACTCTGTAGATATTATTTTCGAACTCGAAAAGGAGAATCTACACGCCGCCAATGATAGTGGGATATATTATTTTTTTGTTGCGGAGAAATACAACCGGGAATTTGAAAATGCACTTTCACAGGAGATGTTTCTAAAAAGTGCTTCACTACTTGATCCCAAGCAAAGCAATGATCTGATCAGTCTATGTTATATCCGACTAAACCGATTGGAAGCTAATTCAGGTAATTGGGATAGGGCACTGTTTTACTCTCAAAAAGGCTTGGAAAATGCTACCACTGGACTGGATAGCAACTATATGGGCTATGCTCTTTTGGATATTTCTGTGGTTTATCATGACATGGAAGATTATGCGAGGGGCGTCGAATATGGTAAGAAAGCACATGAATTACTCGCGCATTTTAACAAAGCAAACCCAACATTTATAGCTTATTCGTTGAATGCAATCGCAATCAATTTTGACGATTGGGACAAGCCGGATTCAGCACTTTTTTACCATTACAAAATCTTCGATAATATCGACAAGCTGGACAGTTCTCGTATCTCTTTCACCTTTAATAATATCGGGAATACGCTCTTGAAGCAGGAAAAATATAAGGAAGCGCAATCATGGATTCAGACGGCTGTAAAGTTGAATATGAAGGATAAAGACGATTATAGTTTGGCCGCAAACTATACCAATCTTGCAACAATTGCGTACAAGCTGAGCGACTTTCCGAAGGCTGAAATTTTGATGGATTCTGCCTACAGATATGTGGAGCAAAGCAAATCCACAGAGAAAATGCGGGATTACCTGGAAGAGCAGTATCGCTTCCATAAAGCCAAAGGTGAGCTTTCCACCGCTATGGATTACCTAGAGCAATATTCCACGCTGAAAGATTCTATCTTCAAAGAGGAACGAGTGAAGGTGCTAGGAGAATTGGAAGCAAAGTATCAAGTCGAAACCAAGGAACGGGAATTGGCTGAATCCCGTGCTGCACTTGTGGAGCATGAATTACTGGCAAAAAACCGTAATAATCAGATATTACTTTTAGTGGTGTTTCTGCTTATCATTTTGGGAGTGGGCTTTTTCATTTATTATAGACAGAAGACCAAAAATAGACACTTGGAGCAGGAAGCGAAATTGCAGCAAATTTACGCTGAGCAGGAAACGCAAAAGCGGCTTCATGAGCAGCGAAATAGAATTTCCTCGGATCTTCATGACAATATCGGTGCGCAACTGACTTTCATAGTTTCTTCATTGGACAACTTGAAATTCCTTGAGTTAAGCAAGGAAAAAATGGTGAGTAAAATAGATCAGATTTCAGCTTTTACAGTGGAGACCGTGAATGAACTTCGTGATACAATCTGGGCGATGAACAAGGATAATATCAGTCTGAGTGATTTGCAGATCAGGCTTGCGGGATTGATTGCGAAAGCCAAAGTTGCCTGTCCACAGATTGATTATGAGCTAGAAATGGAAGATGATTTGGAAAGGGATTTGTTGCTCAATTCGATGGAAGGAGTAAACTATTATCGAGTTGCTCAGGAAGCACTTAATAATGCAATCAAACATTCAGAAGCAAATCGGATTAAGATCGTCTTTTCTCAGAAGAATGGACAAATTCGGGTTTGTATAGAAGACAATGGCAAAGGCCTAGTGCAAGAAGGTATTGGAAATGGATTGGGTAATATGAGGAACAGGGCAGAGCGCATAGGTAGAGAATTGAAAATTGATTCAGCTACTGGAAAAGGTACTCAAGTTTGTATATTCTAGTTGTTTTTAAACCTGAAATCTATGTCAATAAAAGTAGCAATTGCCGAGGACAACAGTTTTCTACTCAAGGCCATTTTGGAAAAGCTTTCATTTTTTGAAAAAATAGAGGTGAAATATGCTGCTTGTAATGGTCTGGAGCTCTTGGAAAAATTGGAGAAGGATTCGAATGTTCATCTGATCTTAATGGATATCGAGATGCCAAAAATGAATGGGATTGATACCGTAGCTCATGTGACCCAAAAATATCCTCAGATCAAAACAATTATGCTCACGGTATTTGATGATGATGAGTATATTTTCAAGGCAATTCAAGCTGGCGCAAACGGTTATTTTTTGAAAGAGGTAGATCCAAGAGCTCTCTATCAAGGCATATTGGATACGATGGAGGGTGGTGCTGCGATGACCCCGTCAGTAGCGATGAAAGCGCTTAAGCTTCTTCGCAACCCACCTGATTTCTCCCAACCCGTAGAAGATATTAAGTTGACGACTAGGGAAATAGAGATTCTGGAACAGACCTCAAAAGGACTCAATTACAATCAGATCGGAGAAAACTTATTTGTTTCTCCCAAAACTGTCCGAAAACACATCGAAAATATTTACCGAAAATTACAGGTTCACAGTAAGTTGGAGGCTGTGCAGAAGGCTGTGAAAAATCGGATTATTGGAGGATAAAGTAGATAAGCTGATCAATGATAACCCTTATTCAAAGCAAAACGGGAATGGATTCTAAAGTTCAATTGAAATTTTGACTTTGCCACCAAGTCCTTTTTCCACAATATCAAATAGGGTTTTCAAAGTCAAATTGCTTCCATTATTTTCAATTCTTGAAATATATTCACGCTTTCTATCCACGAGTTCTGCAAGTTCAGATTGAGTTAATTTTCTTTCTTCACGAGCTTTTCTCAGAAGTAAACCAATCTGGAAACTTTCAAAATCTCTATCCAATTGATCGCGACGCTCAGTTCCTTTTGAGCCATAAACGTCATTTTTAATATCTTTCCAGGTTTTAGTTTCCATGTCTATCTTGTTTTTTGCTCGTAATATTCAGCCATTAGTTTTAACGCTTTTTCAATTTCACGTTTTGGCGTTTTTTGAGTTTTTTTTTGAAATTCATTTAACAGAATTACTAATTTTCCATGATCGAAGAAGCAGAAAACACGCCAGATATTAGAACCTAATTGAATTCTGGCTTCATACAATCCATCAGTGCCGACAAGGAATTTGAGATAGTTTTGAGGGACTCGCTCTAAAGTTTCTATGGCTTCAATTATTTTGAATATTTTATCCTGAACCTTTTGAGGTTGAGAGACTAGGAAATCTTCAAAATAATTTTTAAAAGCTATGACCTCTCTAACTTTCATCCCCAAAGGTAACTTATAAGTTACAAATACGCTACTATTTCCTCACATCCCTTCAAACAACCCCCCCATTCCCTGAGCAGGTTTAATTTTCAAATGAGTATAGGCCAACTCTGTTGCCATACGACCACGAGCTGTTCTTTTTAGGTAGCCTTCTTGTATTAAAAATGGTTCGTAAACTTCCTCTATAGTCTCGGCTTCCTCCCCGCAAGCCGTGGCAATCGTGCTCAGACCTACTGGTCCTCCTTTGAACTTCTCTATAATGGTCAATAGGATTCGATTATCCATTTCATCCAACCCGTTCACATCTACGTCAAGCGCATCTAGTGCAATCTTGGAGATCTCTAATGTAATGGTGCCATCCCCTTTGACTTGTGCAAAGTCACGCGTTCGCCGAAGGAGCATATTGGCGATTCTTGGTGTGCCTCTGCTCCTTCTTGCTATTTCATAAGCGGCGACTTCATCAATTGGCGTCTGCAAAATACCTGCAGAGCGCGTAACAATATCTGTCAATAATTTCGCATCGTAATATTCCAATCTGGAATTGATACCGAATCTTGCACGGAGAGGAGAAGTCAGTAGTCCTGATCGGGTGGTAGCACCTATCAGGGTAAATGGACTTAGGGAAATCTGCACCGAACGGGCATTGGGGCCTGAATCCAACATAATATCAATCCTGAAATCCTCCATAGCCGAATACAAGTATTCTTCCACTATCGGATTTAGCCTATGAATCTCATCTATAAAAAGCACATCACCTTCTTCCAGATTGGTGAGCAAACCAGCCAGATCAGAGGGCTTATCTAGGACAGGTCCAGAGGTGATTTTGATACCAGCACGCAGTTCATTTGCAATAATGTGACTAAGTGTAGTTTTTCCCAAGCCTGGAGGGCCATGTAGAAGTACATGATCTAATGGCTCATTTCTATTCTTTGCCGCTAGCACAAACACGCGTAAATTTTCCACGATTTTGAACTGACCCGTAAAATCTTCGAAGCTTAAGGGTCGTAAAGCTTTTTCAAAATCCTTGTCCTTTGGGCTTAGACTTTCATCTTCACCACTTAAATAATCTTCTCTCATAGTTTATCCGTACGCTCACAAATATAGAAAAATACGAATGCCTTCTCGCTCATTTTTGAATACCAAGCGTTCCTGCGAAACTGAAAAATAAGCCTTAAATTCACCCTCAAATACTCAAGATCATGCGCCAAAACGCCAGAAAAAACATCATATATTCTATTGTACTTCTTACCGCCATCATGCTGGTATACTCATGGCGTAATCGTGATAAGACTGAGATAGCTTTGAAGGAAACCACCGATGCAGTTGATGGTAAAATGACAATTTCGGGTAAAACCATGGGGACGACTTATAATATTACTTACATGGACCAGCAGAGTCGTGACTTGCAGACTTCCATTGATTCACTTTTGGTTGTGTTTAATCAAAGCCTTTCCACCTACATTCCTGATTCAGAACTTAGTCAATTCAATCAAGGTGACACTCTGGACTTCAAATTACCCTATTTATTGCCTGTTCTGGAAGCTTCCAAAAAAGTCTTTGAAAATACCAATGGAGCTTTCGATCCTACTGTGGGACCTCTTGTAAATATTTGGGGTTTTGGCCCAGGAGGTCCAGAACTTAAGGACAGTGTGGATATCAAAAATCTGCTCGCTACAGTTGGCTATTCAAAAATCGAATTTGATCAGAAGCAGCTTCGCAAAAAAGTAGCTGGGATCTATCTGGATTTTTCAGCTATCGCAAAAGGCTATGGTTCTGATGTGGTTGCTGATTATTTGAAAACCAAAGGAATAGCAAATTATTTGGTTGAAATCGGCGGCGAGCTTGTTGCAAACGGTGTAAACGATAAAGGAGAGTTATGGAAAGTTGGAGTGAATCGTCCTGAAGAATCTGCAAATGCGTCTGACCTCATCAGCATTATTGCCTTGCAAAACCGAGGAATGGCAACATCAGGAAACTACCGTAATTACTATGTGCGTGACTCAGTAAAAATCTCTCATACTATTAACCCAGCTACAGGATATCCTGTAAACCATTCCTTACTCAGTGCTACAGTGGTGGCTGGTGATTGCATGACTGCAGATGCTTACGCTACTGCTATGATGGTAATGGGGAAAGATGGTGCAATTGAACTCGATGAAAAACTCGATGAAATTGAAGTCTTCTTAATTTACGATGACGGTTTGGGCGGTTTCAAAACTTTTGCGAGCGAGAGCTTAAAGCCATTTTTGTCTTTCCCACAGGAAAATTAATTTTAAATGCAACACTATTGAATTTTATTACCTTTGCCTGAGTTATAACTTTCTCCTTTTCACCATATGAAAAGGAAAGTAACCCAGGACGATGGAATTCAAATTTTTACTTCTTTTTCTTACTGCGATGATCGCAGGGTCATTGGTTTTTTTTGCTCCGAAATTCAGGGAGAAATACTTTCGTTTGGTACTGGTATTTGCTGGATCCTATCTCTTTTCTATTACCATTCTCCACATTCTACCTGAGCTATTCGATAGTGGATTCGATAGCAAGCGAATGGGGCTTTATATCCTGATCGGATTTCTGCTGCAGCAACTATTGGAATTCTGGTCTAGCGGTATCGAGCATGGACATATCCATACACATGAGCACCAGGGAAGCAAAGCTATGACTACCGTTATGCTAGGCTTGTTTATTCATGCATTTCTCGAAGGCACACTGCTTTCACATGGAGAATTGATGGATCAAGGAGAGCATTTACTTGGTCATGTGCATAACAGTAAAACAGTGCTACTCGGAATAATCCTACATAAAGGGCCAGCTGCATTTGCTTTGGCAGCAGTGCTATCAAGCACATTAAGCAGAAAAACCACGCTAATATTATTGTCACTTTTTGCATTGGCGTCCCCTCTTGGGATGATGTCCAGTTCATTTTTATTTGAAAGAGGCCTCCTTGAAAAGCAAGGAATAGGGATCCTATATGGCTTAGTCGCAGGAGGATTTCTACATATTTCAACCACTATATTTTTTGAAAGCAGCCCTCATCATAAGTTTCAGCTTAACAAATTGTTGGTAAGTTTTCTTGCGGCAGGCTTAGCAATTCTATCTGAGTTTTTGATGAAGTGAAAGTAAAATAACACAGATTCTGAGAAGGAGTCTTAATAAAGTAACTCCAGCATGAATCCAAAGAATCTCAGGCGAATTTCTGGCGATACGGTAAATTTTTGAATATTTCATGGAAATCAGCTTGCATTCCTATGGATGCAATCACTAGCTTCAAGGCTTGTTTTATTTTCTAAGCCTAAACCCCAAATTATGCCTCCCCAAAATGAAAAAATGAAAGCTTACTGGAGGAAAAATCTCCAAACCCTTTTTATTCTATTAATAGTCTGGTTTGTCGTCTCTTTCGGGTGTGGAATACTTTTCGTAAATGAGTTAAATGAAATCCGGCTTGGTGGATATAAACTAGGATTCTGGTTTGCGCAGCAAGGATCGATTTTCGTGTTTGTGATTCTGATTTTTGTCTACGTGGTACGAATGAACCGATTGGATAGGGAATTTGATGTGGACGAAGAATAACTTTTTAATCTAAAAAACTATGGAAATTTTAACCTGGACCTACATTCTCGTAGGACTTTCCTTCGCACTTTATATAGGAATAGCAATCTGGACTCGCGCTGGATCTACCCAAGAATTCTATGTTGCCGGTGGAGGCGTATCCCCCTTAGCCAATGGTATGGCGACCGCTGCAGATTGGATGTCTGCAGCATCCTTTATCTCGATGGCGGGAATCATATCATTTGCTGGTTACGACGGCTCAGTCTATTTGATGGGTTGGACTGGAGGCTACGTTTTGCTTGCCCTTTTACTCGCTCCCTACCTTAGGAAATTCGGCAAATTCACCGTTCCCGACTTTGTGGGAGACCGTTATTATTCCAATACGGCTAAGGTGGTTGCAGTGATCTGTGCGCTTTTCATTTCTTTCACTTACGTCGCTGGGCAGATGCGTGGCGTGGGAATTGTATTTTCCAGATACCTTGAAGTTCCCATAGAGTGGGGAGTAGTCATCGGGATGTGTATTGTGTTTTTCTATGCAGTACTAGGTGGAATGAAGGGCATCACTTATACACAAGTAGCTCAGTATTGCGTGTTGATCTTTGCATATATGGTTCCTGCAATATTCATTTCCATGCAGTTGACAGGCAATCCTGTTCCACAACTCGGGCTGGGAGGATCAGTAGCGGATGGGACTCCACTTTTGGATAAATTGGACGGAGTACTTACCGAATTGGGTTTTGCTGCTTATACTTCTGGGAGAAAGAGCATCACTGACATGTTTATGATCACGCTGGCTCTCATGGTGGGAACGGCTGGCTTACCGCATGTAATTGTTCGTTTTTTCACAGTTCCACGAGTAAAAGACGCGAGGCTTTCTGCTGGATATGCATTGGTTTTTATTGCTATTTTATATACCACTGCTCCGGCGATTGCTGCTTTTGGAATTTATAATGCAATTGAAAGCACCTCCGAAAAGAATATATCAGAGCTTCCTGCATGGATTAGCACCTGGGAAAAGACCCAACTAATCAGTGTCGATGATAAAAATGGCGATGGCAAAGTCCAATATGTGGCAGATCCCGATGCAAATGAACTGACAATAGACAGAGATATCATGGTTCTGGCAAGTCCTGAGATCGCTCAGCTTCCAAACTGGGTAGTTGGCTTGGTAGCGGCTGGAGCAATGGCCGCTGCACTTTCTACGGCTGCCGGCTTACTTTTGGTTATTTCTACTTCTGTTTCAAGAGATTTGTTCAAGACATTCAGACCGGATATTTCGGAAAAAAAGGAGTTACGGATTGCTCGTATTGCTGCAGCTGGAGCAGTACTTCTTGCAGGCTATTTTGGAATAAATCCACCAGGCTTTGTTGCCCAAGTAGTGGCTTTTGCCTTTGGCTTAGCAGCAGCATCCTTTTTCCCTGTCATTATCATGGGCATTTTCTCTTCGAGAATTAACAAAGAAGGGGCCATTTCAGGAATGATCACAGGCCTGGTATTTACGATTGGCTACATAGTTTATTTCAAATTTGTCAGTCCTGAAACTAGTAGCGCGGAGAATTGGTGGTTTGGGGTTTCACCAGAAGGCATAGGGTCTATAGGAATGATCCTTAATTTTATCGTATGTGTGACTGTATCCAAATTCACTCCTGCTCCACCACAGGCTGTACAGGATATGGTGGAGGAAATAAGAATTCCTCGTGGTGCTGGTAAAGCACAGGATCACTAAATTAGACTATACTTTACCCAGAATTGAATACAATAAACCAAAATTATTATGAGTGACAGAATTCATACCCTCAGCGGGTACCTCTACGAATACCAAAAAAGCGTAACCCAGCCTGAAGAGTTTTGGGCAAGAATTGCGGATTCATTTCACTGGAGAAAACGCTGGTCAAAGGTATTGAAATGGAACTTCGAAGAGCCTGACATAAAGTGGTTCATCGATGGTAAGCTCAATATCACAGAAAATATTTTTGAACGCCATCTTTATACCATCGGCGATCGTCCGGCTATTATCTGGGAGGCAAATGATCCGAATGAAGAAGGAAGAACGCTGACTTATCGAGAGCTTTTCCACGAAGTAAATCGCTTCTCAAATGCGCTCAAAAGTAAAGGAATCGGTAAAGGAGATAAGGTAATTATCTATATGCCAATGGTTCCTGAAGCAGCAATCGCGATGCTTGCCTGTGCAAGGATTGGGGCCATTCACTCCGTTGTTTTTGCAGGGTTTTCCAGCTCTGCGTTAGCAGATAGAGTAATTGATTGTGAAGCAAAAGCAATCTTGACTTCAGATGGAAATTTTCGTGGAAATAAAAAAATAGCAGTAAAGGCAGTGGTGGATGAAGCGCTAGAGAAAAGCTCAGTGGAAACCGTTATTGTCTATGAGCGCACCAAGCAAGAAGTTATGATGAAAGAGGGGCGAGACTTCTGGTGGCATGAGGTAATAGCAGAGGAATCTGAGCAATGTACCGCAGAAGAAATGGACAGTGAGGATATGCTTTTCATTCTTTATACTTCTGGTTCCACTGGAAAGCCGAAAGGTGTCGTTCACACAACAGGGGGATACATGGTTTATTCTCAGTATTCATTTGATAATGTATTTCAATACTCCGAAGGCGATGTTTATTGGTGTACAGCTGATGTGGGTTGGATTACAGGCCACTCTTATATAGTTTATGGACCTCTTTTGGCAGGAGCGACCACTCTGATGTTTGAAGGCGTACCGACTTTCCCTGATGCTGGTCGATTCTGGGCAGTGGTAGAAAAGCATAAAGTCAATGTATTCTACACCGCTCCTACAGCAATTAGGGCGTTGCAAGCCTACGGTACTGAGCCAATAGCTAATTATGATTTAAGCTCATTGAAAGTGTTGGGCTCTGTAGGCGAACCGATCAATGAAGAAGCATGGCATTGGTATCACACGCACATAGGGAAAAATAAATGTCCTATAGTAGATACATGGTGGCAGACAGAAACTGGCGGAATTATGGTTTCTCCGATCGCAGGAATCACTCCTACCAAACCTGCTTACGCAACTTTGCCTCTTCCTGGAGTACAGCTATGTATAGTAGATCCTGAGGGAAATGAATTGACTGGAAACTCCGTAGAAGGAAATCTATGCATCAAATTCCCTTGGCCTTCCATGATCCGCACCACTTATGGTGATCATGAGCGTTGCAAGCAAACGTATTTTTCTACTTACAAAGGCATGTATTTCACAGGGGATGGTGTGAAACGTGACCACGATGGCTACTATAGAATCCTAGGGCGTGTTGATGATGTGATCAATGTTTCTGGACATAGAATGGGTACTGCTGAGGTGGAAAACGCGATCAACGAACATCCTAAAGTTATTGAATCTGCTGTAGTCGGATATCCACATGAGGTCAAAGGCCAAGGTATCTACGCATACGTGATAGCTGATTTGACTAATCGTACAGAGGATAATTTGATCAACGAGATTAAGGAGATGGTATCCAAAATCATTGGTCCAATCGCCAAGCCTGATAAAATTCAACTTGTGCCGGGGTTACCGAAAACCAGATCAGGGAAGATCATGCGTAGAATATTGCGTAAAGTAGCGGAAGGATCTTTCGATAATATGGGGGATACCAGCACCTTGCTTGATCCGGATGTCGTGACAAAAATTATTGAAGGGAAAAAATAATTGCAGATTGTAGAGTCAAGATTTTGGACATGGAATCTTGGCTCCTTATTATTCAATCTTTAGGGGATGAATCTTCCTCCTCCTCGTCCATCTGTATGGAGGAGACAATAGAATCAGCTGAATCCATTTCTTGTTTATAAAAGTTGTGAACCCCGACCATAAAGGCCACTATCAGTGCCCACATCAGGCGTCTGCAATAGCGTAGAAATTGATAAGGGTATTTCATATCCAACTGATTACTGATATATCTGCTCAAAAGTCATTCCCCCTCTGAATTTAGACAGATTGTCAGTAATTTACAGATAAAATCAACTTGTTACTCCAAGATCATCAGACAACCTTTTCGCTAAATGGCCAATGTAATAGTCAATAGAGTAGCAGAATTTTTAAAGAGATTCCCGCCCTTTTCGTTTTTATCCAAGGAGGAATTAGAGAAAATTTCAAGCGCTGTAGAAATCCAATTTTTTGAAAAAGGGGAAACTCTTTTCAAGCAAGGCGATGCTCCCCAGTCTTATTTTTTTATCTTAAAAGAAGGAGCAATCCATCTTACAGAAAGCAAGCAGTCCGGGGAGGAAATAAAAGAATACTTAGATGAAGGAGATGTATTTGGCGTATTGGCTCTATTGGGCAAAAGGGCTTATGTTCTAAATGCCCGAATCAGTCAAAGTAGTCTGATTTATGCTATTCCTGTTCAGGTTTTTGAAGAAATACTTGCCACCAATAATCGGGTAGCACTTTACTTTGCAGCGGGATTTGCCTCTGGACAGGTAGTCGTCAGGCAGGATTTATCCCAAGGCCAGAAAGCCCGGGGAATACTAAAAAATGAATCAAGAGATAATTCTCTGCTTATTTTCTCGGATCAGTCCGAGGTGAAAATGTCTGATAAAGTTCTCACCTGCGACTCTTCCACCACTGTCCATGAAGCCGCTCAGTTAATGGTGGAAGCTGATGTCAGTAGTATCGTAATCGTAAAGGAGAACTTCAGACCCATCGGCATAATCACTGATAAAGACCTGCGGTCCAAAATACTGGCAAAAGCACTTTCGCTTTCCACATCTGTTGTTGAAGTGATGACTTCGCCGGTGATCACCCGGAAGAAGGATACGGGCTTTTCGGATCTTTATCTCACGATGATCAAAAATCGGCTTCATCACCTGATTCTCACAGAGGATGGCTCAGATCAATCGAAGGTCTGTGGAATAATCTCAGATCATGATGTACTGGTTTCCATGGGGAATAGCCCTGCCGTGCTCATACATGGATTGCTGAATACTCAGGACATAAAAGAAATTAAGTCCATCAGAGACCGTGCAAGTAAGATGCTGGCGTATTACCTGGAAAATGAGGTTGCCATGGATTTTGTGGCTTCCATCATGACCGAAATCAACGATGTGATTATTCAGCAGGCAATTAAAATCGCTGAAAAATCGCTGGTCGGACCATACCCGGACATGCAGACCGTACGCTATTGTTTTTTGACTTTAGGAAGTGAGGGGCGTGAAGAACAATTGCTTCAAACGGATCAGGACAATGCTTTGGTGTATGAAAATGTGGCCGAGGAACTAAAGGCAAAAGCGGCTGAATATTTTCTGAAATTGGGAACTACAGTGGTAGAGATACTTATAGCCTGTGGATTTGCGCCATGTCCGGGAGAGATCATGGCCAGCAATCCCAAATGGGTTCAGCCAGTAGCTCAATGGGAAAATTATTTTATCAAATGGATTTTGACTCCTACTCCAGAAGCTTTGATTTCTGCCTCGATCTTTTTTGATTTTAGAGCAATCGGCGGAAGCAAAAGCCTATCGGAAGAGTTGAGTTTGTTTATCTATGATTCTCTTAAGAAAAAGCCTTTTTTTCTCAATTTTCTGGCACAAAATACCTTAGCCACACCTCCTCCACTGGGGTTTTTCAGGAATTTTTTAGTAGAAAAATCCGGGGAGCATAGAGATCAATTCGACATCAAAGCCAGAGCAATCCGGCCCCTCGTTGATTTGGCAAGGCTGCTTATATTAAGCCATGCGGTAATTGGCGTCAATAATACGTTTAGGCGGTTTGAACACTTGGCAGAATTGGAACCTAATTACAAGGAACTATTTAGTCAAGCGGCAAAAGCATTTGAGATACTCATTAGAATGAGAGCGATAGAAGGGATGAAAAATGGGAATGATGGAAGATTTATCAACCCTGAATCCCTCGGGAAACTTCAGAGACAATTGCTGAAAAATACCTTTGTGCCTATCGATGAGCTTCAGGATATTGTGAAGGTACGTTTTCAGCTACACCAATTTGGACGATGAATTGGTGGCCATTTTCAAAATCAAAAAGAATGCTTCCTGATTTTGTTAAAGAATACCTTGCAAAAAATGAATTGCAAATCCCTCCTATTCGTGCTTTAAATCAACTGAATTTTGTGGTGCTTGATACAGAAACCACCGGACTTGATACGAAAAAGGATTCAATAGTGTCCTTTGGTGCTGTGAAGATTTCCAATGAAAGAATATTAGTCAGTTCCGCAGTAGAATGGTACCCTGAAGCCGACCAAAGCCTTAAACAATCGCCTTTAATCCATGGTCTCGTAGAGAGACAGAATCAGCTTCCTAAAACGCTATTTATAAAACAGGTGCTGGAATACATTTCTAATGCTATTCTGGTTGGGCACCACCTCGGTTTTGACCTCGCCATGCTTCAGCAGACTACGAAGGATTATGGTTTGACTCAATTTAATAACCCAATAATTGACACCATGAATTTTGCTATTCGTCTAGACCATGGCCCACAAACTAACCTAAGCCATATGCAGGTGAAAAACTACAGCTTGGATGCCTTGTGTGAGCGTTTTAAGATCCCACTCGATGATCGTCATACTGCAGCGGGAGATGCACACCTTACGGCTATACTTTTTCTGAAATTAGTGAAAATTGCCGAGGCAAAAGGCATAAAGAGTTATGCCCAACTTCTTCGCTAATAGTTCCTGCCAGATTAATTTTATCAATTATTAAATTTTGCCAAAGTAAAAACCTTAAGACCCTTTTTTACAGCGAGTTAAATATAAATTTGAGGAGTATTTTTATATTCATTAAAAAACTTTTAATACGATGGCAAAACTCACAATTGACCCAAAATTGGCTCTAAAAAAAGAGCTAAACGTGGAGCTGCTTAAAAATCTACAGGTTTTTCATGCCCATCCCATCACCCAAAAATACTGGGCTTTGGGAGGAGCAAGTGGCTGGCTTGGTACTCATACTACACCGATCAGAACTTGTCCAGATGGTGTAGGTCAGTATCAGCATTTTGTAAACGGTTCGATCTATTACCATCCCTCTATCGGCGCCCATGAGGTTCATGGCCTTATTCGTGCTCGGTGGCAATCCTTGGGTTGGGAAAGAAGCTTTCTTGGCTATCCACTCACAGATGAATCAACATGTCCTGATGGTATAGGTCGGTACAATCACTTTCAAGGGGGAAGCATTTATTGGAGCCCTTCTTCAGGTGCTTGGGAGGTGCATGGAGCTATCAGAGGAAAATATTCCAGTTTAGGATGGGAACGAAGTTTTCTACGCTATCCACTGACAAATGAAAATACTTGCCCCGATGGCGTAGGTCGTTATAACCACTTCCAAGGAGGAAGTATTTATTGGTCACCGAGTACTGGAGCTCATGAAGTTCATGGAGCCATTCGATCCCATTGGGCCTCTTTAGGTTGGGAAAAAAGTGCCTTAGGATACCCTACTTCAGATGAGTTGGTCGTTTTTGGTGGTGCAGCACGGATTTCTCATTTCCAGCGTGGGAGCATCTATTGGTCTCCTACTGCAGGAGTGAGGGTATTGAAAGAGCGTGTACGAGTGCATGTTAAAATCTTAGAAACTCCTACATCTTTCACCATCAATGAGCAGTTTGCTGCGATGCAAGAAGTGTATGCTGTGGCTGGGGTGAGAGTAGACTGTGCCTCTACCGAAAATCTTAATCTACCAACTCTCAAGGATGTGGATGTAGGGGGTTGTACCATGGGGTCTGTCTCTTCTGAGCAGGTAAGTCTTTTTGGCAACAGGAATTTTGTAGGAACAAATGATGTTGTGGTTTACTACGTTAGAAGTACTGTGCCAGGATACAATGGATGTGCCGCTCATCCATCAGGAAGGCCTGGTTGTGTGGTGGTACGCTCAGCCAGTCGATGGACTTTGGGACATGAGTTTGGACATGTATTGGGCATTCATCATGTGAATGACAATAATCGTCTGATGACAGGTAATGGGACGTTCAATATCACGAATCCCCCACCAAACCTCATATCTAGTGAATCAACAAAAATGCGTAATTCTAGTCTAACTGTTCCACTATAAAACTGAAAAAACATGGCAAAGTCAAACAGTAATTCAACAGCGCGGGATTTTGATGCGCAAGAACTCCTTGCTTTTCTCAGACAAGATGAGTTGGACTATCCTGCAGGAGCTAAGAAATTTGGAAAAGAAGCTCTACCATTTCTCTCAGAACTGGTACAGGGATCTGATGAGAACCTATCCATAAAAGCGGCTTATCTAGTCGGATATATCGATGATGAAGCAGTAAATGATATTCTGCAAATGGCTGCTGAAAAAGGCAGCGCTCCAGTAAGAATTGCCGCGGCTTTTGGTGCGCAAAAGAGAGGCGAAAAAGCCGCTGAATCTATTCTAAGCAAGTCATTGGAAGATAGTGATCCTTCCGTGGTAAAGTTTGCTTTGAGATCAGCTACTGCGATGAAAATGGAAAAAACCTTCAAATCAAAAATTGATAAAATTTCCAAATCATTTCATCAAGATGAAATCAAATTGGACGCTTTGAATATGATGAAAAGGATGAAGTAAATTTCATCCTAAATAAACTTGAAAGCCGTCAAATTTGGCGGCTTTTTTATTTCCATTCTACATCGACTTCACCACTGGCTTCCATATGAATCACTAATTCCTTGGCCATTGGGTAAAAACCAGAAGGTTCGATCGTAAGATCAGCGATTTTTAAATTCATGATCGGGGTGCTTAAACCCAGGCGATCTGTGATATTGTCTAAGCTTTCATTCAGCATTTCTCCAATTGGAAAAACAGCTTTGCTCTCAATACTGCGGATTATCTTACGCTTTTTCAGGCTAACACCTGTCTGTGCTCCCAAGCTTCCACTCTCCATTTTGAAATTAATATCCTCAAAAATTAAGCTTTGGGTGGTAGCATTATACGCTGGTTTGGCAACTACAAATAGTGTTCCGCTCAACGTCTTTCCGTTGGTCTGCTCCGCAGTGAAATCCATGTTAATTGCCAATAAATCTCCAAAAGCTTGGGTCTTAATATTGGATGGAATCATGGTAGTTTTCTTATCCACACGCAATGCTTTCCCCTCCAAATTCTGTTTTAATAGCTCGTCTAGCGTAGTAAAGCTTACTGTCAGAGGAATAAGGATTTCTAATTCATTTGCGGGATTTTTATTCGGACTGAGCCCTGGAAGTGGGAACGCACGTGAGGGAGCAGCATCTGCAGGATGAGAATTTACTTTACCGTCCATTCCCAGCCAGAGATTATAATTCTGGTCCGTATCGAAATATTCTGTGAGTTTTACCTGTTGAGGCTGTATAGAAAAAGCAGTATTTCCCCCTATCCACTCAATGGAAATAGGCTTGCCAACCTGAGCCCAGGCAAGGTCAACCAAGGTTTTTAAACTTGCTACTTCTTTTCCTCCAGTTAGATTTTCATTTCCCCATTTTCTTAATTCCTTGCTTAGTAAACCACTCAGATCCACTTGCATTCCCAATACATCAACAGCTAAATTTCCTCCTAACTCTACCAGTTCGAAACTCTCAGCTCCAATACCCCAATTAGAATTGATCACTGGATCTATCACAAAAACAGGCGAAAAGTCTTCGTTTAAGGGTAATCTGGATTGAAATAAACTTCCTAATCCTTTAGATTTTAAGCCGACTTCCCCCACAACATTAATAGGAACAGTCAGCTGAATTCGTTGGCTATCCAGCGCAGTCCAAGAAATTTTGCCATTTCTCTTCAATTGCAGATCACCCGTTATTCCGCTTCCCATATCCAATCCTTTTTCCTGAAGTAAAACTGCAGGGACCTGACTATCCAGAAGTTTGCTTAACGTTTCTTTGGGGATTTTTAGAGGCATATTGACCCTAGCAGTCGCACTGGGCGGAGGAGTGGACGGCCCCGGATTGATACTAGGATTTATACTTTTGCAGGAAAATGAAATAAGGACTACTAATACGATAGCAATCGGAAAGTTTATAAATCGCCTATTGAACTGTAATTTCATAAATGAAGTTTGGTTTTCATTGGGAGATCTACCTTCTACAACTATTGCCCCAAAAATATAAAATCAAGAAAATGAATTGGAATAAACTCACAGAAACTGGCCAATTAAAGGAAATCAAAGCATTAAGCGAACAGAAACCTGTATTGATTTTCAAGCATAGTACTCGATGCTCGATCAGTAGTATGTCATTAGATCGGCTATTAAGAAAGTGGAATGATACTGATTTTGAGAAAATAACTCCCTATTTTTTGGACCTTATCGCATATTGCGAATTATCAGAATTAGTAGCAAGGGAATTCCAAATACCTCACGAATCGCCTCAGGTTTTGTTAATAAAAAACGGGGAGGTTATATATGATAACAGTCACTTTGGGATTTCCTATTCAGACCTAATGGGGAAAATTTAATTCTTATGATTTTTAAATGGTTTTTATACCATTTATCCTCCTCATTATCCATTCTTATTTTTCCCCAGATCCTGAGTAAACCTTTGGTATTACTATGCGGTCAAAGAAGTAGAAATTTGCATAATTATGAAAAAAAACTACTCAGTTATTGTTCTGATTTTTAGCCTTTTAATGGGAAGTTCAGCATATGGACAGCGACCTACAGAGCAGGGCAGTCCAGAAAGAAAATTCACTGGAACCGTCATGGACGGAAGTACCAAAACTCCAATGGCTGGAGCAAACGTGCTGATCAAAACAGTGACCGATTCACTTTTGGTTGGAACAGTAACTGATGATAAGGGACAATTTGAAATCGCGAGACCAAGAATTCCTTCTGTAAAAATCGAAATCAAGTTTGTAGGTTACGTAACGATCTCAAAAGTCCATACAGAAAGAGAGCCAGTTGATTTGGGAGTATTGACACTTGAAGAAGATGCACAGGTACTTGGAGAGGTAGTGGTAGAAGGTCAAAATCAGTTAGGCGAAATGAGGGGAGATACTACCTCATTCAATGCCAATGCATTTAAAACCAAAGAAAATGGAATGGCTGAAGACCTCGTTAGAAAACTGCCTGGAATAACTATTCAAAATGGCGAAGTTCAGGCACAGGGCGAGGCAGTACAAAAAATCTTGGTAGATGGGCGGGAATTTTTCGGTTCTGACCCAAATATCGCTTTGAGAAATCTTCCAGCTGACGCAATTGATAGAGTAGAAGTATTGGATCAGCGGTCTGATCAAAGTCGATTGACTGGTTTTGATGACGGCACCTACACGAAGACTATCAATATCATTTTGAGAGAGGATAGAAAAAATGGCCAGTTCGGTAGAGCCTACACAGGCTATGGAACAGATGATAGGTACAATGCTGGAGGAAGTTTAAACCTTTTTAACGGTGATAGACGAGTTTCTATCCTAGGATTATTCAATAATATCAATCAGCAGAATTTCTCCAGTGATGATCTTGCTGGAGTCAATGCAAACGCATCAGGTGGAGGTGGTGGTAGAGGTCGGGGCGGCTTTGGCAGAGGAAATAGTAATTTCTATGGTGGAAATGATATTGGTACTATTACTACCAACGCAATGGGGTTAAACTACAGCGACAAATGGGGTTCTAAGGTCAATTTTACTGGAAGTTATTTCTTTAATAATACTCAGAATACCTTAAGGCAAATTACCAATCGCCAAACTGTGATTAATGAAAGCACCACACAGAATTATCAAGAAAACCTTATCAATTCGGTGGAAAATTCCAATCACAGAGCAAATGCTCGAATCGAAGCTGATCTGAATGAAAAAAACTCATTAATTATTACCCCGAACATTTCTTTTCAGAGCGGTAATACATTTAGTGATAGAGATGCCTTGACTTTGGCAAACGATACAGATTCACTTTCCGCACTTCGCTCCATCACCAATGCTAAGAACAATTCTTATAACATTGGCAACAACCTGACATACCGATATAAGTTTGACAAGATAGGAAGGACATTTTCTACAGATATAAGTACTTCATGGAATAACAGAGACCAAGATTCCGAGCTGTTGGGAGCAAGTGTAGACTATAATAGAAATCAATTAGACACGACGTTGCAAGATACCTACCTGCTCTCCAACGGATTCAACTATAGAGTAAATGCAACTTTAACGGAACCTCTAAGCGAAAAATCAATTGCTACTATTGGATACCAAGTCAGCAATAACAAAACTGATTCAGATCAAAAGACCAGGGTGCTCAACAATGAAAATATTGCCGTTTTAGATACTGCTTTGAGTAACGAGTTCAATAACAAATTTATCACCCAGAGAATTAGAACAGGCTATGCCTATAATAGTGAAGGCTGGAATTTGAACTTCAACCTTGACTACCAATATGCTAAAATGGACAATGAAGCCTTCTTCCCAACTGAAGGCGTATTTGTTCGTGATTTCAATAATATTCTACCGAGTGCTAATGTCAGCTATAGAAATAGAGAAACGGGCATGAACTTCCGGTTAAGGTATAGAACAGGCACAGACGAACCTTCGGTCAATCAGTTGCAAAATGTGGTAAATAATCAAAATCCGCTTAGTCTAAGCGTGGGTAATCCTACGTTGGCTCAGAGCTTTCAGAATAGCATTTTTGCCAACATCGGTAAATTCAATATGGAGAAAAACCGTAGCTTATTCATGTTTGTTAATCTTTCTACCACCAGCAATTACATAGGCAGCAGTACATACATTGCTTCACAGGATACACTGATCAACAATGAGATTTTACTGAGACCAGGAGGACAAATTTCCCAACCAGTCAATTTGGATGGCAACTTTAATAGCCGGCTTTTCTTTACTTATGGCGCACCAATCAAAGGGATTAAAACCAACATCAACTTAAATACAAGACTTGGATTTAACAGAACTCCCGGGATAATCAACGGTGAGAAAAACATCAATGACAATTTAGATATAGGCCAAGGAATAACCTTTACTTCTAATATCAGTAAGGATTTTGACTTTACTATTAGTACTACGGGGACGTACACGATAGTTAACTCCAGTTTACAAGAGAGCTTGGACAACAATTATTACATCCAAGAATCAAATCTTCGCTTGTATTATTCTCCCAATGGCGGAAAGCTGTTTGTGGGAAATACAATCAACAATAGCTTGTATCGTGGACTTTCAGAAGGATTTGATCAGTCAGTATGGCTTTGGAATATCGAGGCAGGGTACAGATTTGCAAAAAATAATAAAGCCGAGATGAAAGTGGTTATTTTCGATTTGCTCAATCAGAATAATAGCATCACACGAACCATCTCAGATGTGTCTGTGTCCGATGTTTATACCAATGTCTTGACACGCTATGGCTTGCTCACCTTCACGTATATTTTGGGCAATTTCAAACAGCCAGAGCAATCAGATCAGCCTTGGAGAGGCGGACCACCAAGAGGCGGAAGAACGTGGTAGAAGTCTGAAATATGAGTTTTGAATTACGATTTACGAGGCTGTAGAAGTACTATGCCGACTGAAATAATTCAGTCGGCATTTTTGTAATTAGTCAATTTTGATCTTAGTCTTTAAACTTGTAGTTTAACCCATATTATAAATTCCTTGATTTTTAGATATGAACAGGTTTATTCTAGTCCTTTTACTTTTTGCATTGGTTTCTTGTGAAAATGACAGTGAGCAGGGAAAATATAGAACAATTACAAAGGAAGATTTCAAAGAGATCTCAATAACCTCAGAAAAGCACTTTTTTGAGGAAGTGATAAATCCATCCAGTATTGGACTTGCCCAAGGCAAACTTTTGATCTCTGAAGCTTGGCGGGTTCCGGAAGAATTTCCTAGAATGCATTTGATTAATTCTTCAAATTGGACATATGACAAACCAAAAGGAAAACATGGACAAGGGCCATTTGAAATTACCGATGCAGAAGTCCTATATTCCCCAGATGCAGATTCATTTTGGATTTACAATATGAATAGGAGGAAATTGGCGAAATTCTCAATTCAGGAGAGTTCTTTATTGGCAACTGAAGATTGGAAATTTCCAGAACCTATGATGGATCTTTGGTTTTTAGAATTTGGACCAAATGGAAATTATTTGGGTGTTCCCAGAGAAAGCGAATACAAAATCCAGGAGTTTGATTCCAAGGGAAACTTAGTCGCTAATTATGGTGAATTTGAAATCCTAGAAGAAAGGCCTGACCTGACCAAATTGCAAATTTCACTTTTAATGACTGGCTGGTTTAAAGGTGACCCAAAAAGAGGTCTCTATGTCAGAGCTTGTCTCCGCACAGATTTACTGGAAATCTTCAATTATAAAACGAAGGAGTTTATTTCCATAACGGGTCCCGACTCAACTCTTCCTGAATTCCAATATTCTGAAAGTAAGTTTGGAGGAGCAATGGTTTTCGACAGAAATGTAACCTATCGTTACCGTGATATTGCTTTTACGGAAGACTATATATTCGCACTATACGCTGGTCATGGTCAGTTGGATTACAACGAGACAGGAATCATGGCTGAGCAGATTTGGGTTTTTGATCATAATGGGAAGCCGCTTTGGAATTTGACTTTGGATAGATCAATTATCCAAATTGTAATTAATGACGAGACCAATGAAATCTACGGACTAACTACAGACGAAGATCCTGGAATTGCTGTTTTTGCTATTCCTGAAGAGCTAATGGATTAGAAATATTGATTCTGTGAATTAGAATGATCAGGAAATTAACACAATAAAAAAGCCTATTTACACTATTCAACACCGAGCATAAAGGGTGACGTTTTTAACAATAAACTTCTAGGGCTATGCGAATCATATGATCAACGGTTTTTTCAGCTTCTTTATCAAACTCTCCACTTGGACGATTAGCCACAATTGCATTAAGACTTAGCATTCGGTGATTCAATAATTGTCCCATGGCATAATAACCCGCTGTTTCCATTTCGAAATTGGTCATTTTCAGTGATCCCAGCTTCAACTCTGCCAACCGCTCAATCATATTATCCATCTTTGGCTTTAGCCTTATTTCTCTACCCTGGGGAGCATAAAAACCAGGAGCAGTGAGCGTGACCCCACGATGAAAATCTGATGGCAATTTTTGCAATAGCTCTGTTGAAGCGGATGCCTGATAGGGCAAAAAAGTAAGCCCAAGTGTGTCCTTTACTAGCTGTGACCAATCTTGGCTCCCCTCTAGTTGGGGGTAGAACTGCATCAAAGTATCAACACCCACCGCAATCTCTGAGGCTAAAAGACTGCCAACTGGCAAATCAGGCTGCATACTACCAGATGTTCCTAATCGAATAATATCTAGGTTATTTTCAGTTGGTTTGACTGTATGTGTTTTCAGATCCACATTGACTAAGGAGTCCAGTTCCGTCATCAATATCTCCACATTATCAGTCCCCATACCTGTGCTCATCACGGTGAGTCGCTTGCCTTTGATTCTTCCGGTATGAGTTACAAATTCTCGCTTACTGCCTTTAAAATCAACTTGATCAAAGTATCTTGACACCAGAGGAACACGATCTGGGTCACCCACAGTAAAAACAAGAGAAGCCAGGTTCTCTGGCTTCAAATGCAAATGATAAATGCTTCCATCAGCATTTAATATCAATTCGGATTCTGGAATTTGTCTGCTCACGTTACAAGTTAAGCATTTGATTTTTCTTTGGCTTTACGATTCAAGCCTTTGTAGGGGTTGTAACCGTTGGTGTTTTTCTGGTAATAGCCAGTTCCATCATATATTCGTTTTCCAGGAATTTCCTTGCATTCAGTGGAGCATGAACCCTCCATTTCCCAACCGCATTCTTCACACATTGGCACATGTGCATTACATGTCTGGTTGGCACAGTTTACCATGCGATCTGAGGGAGTACCACAGACATGGCAGGTAGAAACAACCTTCGGGTTTACGGTATTTACTTCCACAGCTATTCTATTGTCAAAGACATAACATTTCCCTTCGAAATCTTCACCTCCAGCTTCCATCCCGTATTTAATGATACCTCCATGAAGTTGGTATACATCTTCAAATCCCTGCTCCAATAGGAATGCAGAAGCTTTTTCACATTTGATTCCTCCGGTGCAATAAGTCAAGACTTTCTTGTTTTTCAGGTGCTCAAGCTCTTTGACTTTCTCAGGAAAATCCCGGAAGTTATCAATATCCAGCGTTAATGCATTTTTGAATCGCCCTAGTTCATGTTCATAATTGGAACGAACATCTAAAATTACTACGTCTTCCTGGTCCTTCAATTTCTTGAATTCCTCTGGATCTAGATGCTTACCTGTATTCACATTAGGATCAAGATGTCTCAGTGCACTGTGGACAATTTCAGGCTTGTAGCGCACATGGATTTTGGTAAACGCATGCTTATCATGAGTATCTATTTTAAACTCGGTCTTGGCAAATCGCGAATCTGCATGGATATAATCCATGTATTTTTCACAGTCTTCCACCAAACCTGAAACGGTACCATTCAGACCTTCGTCAGAGATAATGATACGCCCTCGAATGTTATTCTCGATACAAAATAAATGATGCTGCTCACGATATTCCTCAGGATTCTCAATCTTGGCGTAGCAGTAATAAAGGAGGATTTGATAATTGTTGTTTTCCATAACTGTTGCCCTGTTGCGGCAGGGTGTTTAGAATTTTGGATTTGAAATTTGAAATCTCAAATTAATAGTTTCTTATTTAACTTTTGCTGCAGGATTCCCAAAGACAGTTTCATTGGAGCCGACAGTAGTGATCACCACAGATCCAGCACCTACTCGGGCATTTTTGCCAATAGTAACTCCAGCAACGATTGTAGCTCCCGAGCCAATGAAAGCCCCTTCTTCGATGGTTACTTCAGAATTGATTACCGACCCAGCACCGATTTGAACAAAGTCTCCCAGCTTAGCCTTATGCTCGACTACAGCAGCGGAATTGATAATACAATGACTTCCTATCTCAGCTCCTGCACCGATATTCACATTGGCATTGATAAAATTACCATGGCCAATGATGGCATCTGTAGAAATGTAAGAACGCTGATGGATCGCATTCACAGGCTGCACCTTACGGCGATCATTTAATAACTCTACCAAGAATTTACGGTATTTCGGATTCTCTTCCGCCACAAATGCCTCAGTCTTCTGACCGATTAGCTTTAAGAAGCCATCATCTTCAGGATTTCCAAGTACTGAAACCGTATTGATTTCTGTCCCGTGAATTTTCTCATCCTCATCCAAAAATCCAAAAACAACCACATTGTTACTATTGAATATCTCAAGTGCGGAATGAGCGATGCCTTTTGCCCCAAAAATTATAACTGGTTTTTCCATAGTTTTCTGCAATTCAGGCTGCAAAAATACAGGAATTCACTGGCTTACCCAAAAATCATTTGGATTCTGATTTGATGAGCGATTGGGCAATTTTACACTGGAGGCATTTCTTAGGTTGGCAATAGTTCTTAAAAAGCCCAATCATTCCCTGAGAATCAAACCCATTTCCTGCCGGCCAGCCATATGACTTAAATCGTCTAATGATATGGTTATTTTCCGCTGAAATCTCCTGTATTAGATCAAAGCAGCGTTCCTGCCAGTCTGGCTCTTCAAAATAACGTCCATATGCAAACCAAAGAGGGACCACATAATTAATCACCAAAAGCTCCAATACCGCATTAGAAATACCTGAACTTGCCTGCCTTTCGGAAGGCTTACCGAAACTGTAATGATACTGCCAATAATCACTAGGCTTCACTTTCAGTATTTTTTTAAAACTTGCAAAATCATGGGAATCTTGCATCACTGATTGGAGTAAATTTGGTGCGTTGGATAAAATCGCAGCTAACTGGGCAATCCTTAAAGTTGGAAAATTACTTGGCCGAACGCCCATAAAGGTCCAGTGCTGTCGCTTCATCTGGGAAACCCAACTGTATTTCTTTCGGTAAAAATCATATTCCCGAATCAAATGCTGCACATATGGTTCTTCAGATTCTACTGGCAACAACCCCGCCTGTCCTAAAAGGATAGCTTCCAAAACAGGTAATTGATCCCTATGCTTTTGAAGGATTTTATACGGAACTATAGCAGCCAATTCCCCCATGGCCTGACTATTTATTTTGAATCCAAAGCAGGTGAATAGCCAACGATAAGCAGTTTCTTCCCAATCATCAGTTGTGGACTTGAGAATTTCTAAAATCAAGGTGGACTTTTCCTGGAGCCGTTCTACCAAAGCTTTTTCCAAAGTAGAAAACCTCACAATATCAGGTGCCTCCTTTAAGCCATGAGCACAGGGTAAATCAGACTTATAATCCAGCATCCGCTCATAGTTCCTCCAGATATCCAAAAAAATCAGTCCTTTTAGCTCCATGGTTGGCATGGGAGTACCATCATTGCGAAGAACTTCCTGATCATCTTCCCAAACTACATGAAGTACCACAGAATTATATGCTGGATTTCCACCATGTGCATGCTGCTTCCACTCGCTTGCCAGTCTGTGCACCTCCACATGTCCATGAAGTATTACTCTATCAATGACCACCACCGAATCCCGGAAGTCTGGCCCCTCACTTTGATTATGAAATCCTACCTGGATTATTTTCAATTCATCACCACTCGTGGTATGAAGTTTAGCCTTTTCGAAATACTGGTATTTCCAGACTAACTGTAAAAAGTCTTCTTTGAAAGTCATAAAAGTATAGTTTAAAAGTCATGGGAATTTAACCAAAAACTAATAAAATAAAAAGCCAGTATTATCTGACTTCTTTTTCATGACCTATCATTCTCGAATATCAGAGATACCTGTCAAGCAAACTAGCCATTTCCTCTTGTAGCTTCTTCGCTTCCTGCCTTGCCACTTTTGCAAAGTCTTTTTCTTCAGAGGCGTAAATAATCCCACGGCTAGAATTCACCAATAACCCACAGCTTGAGTTCATGCCAAATTTAGCAACATCGCCTAAGCTTCCGCCTTGGGCACCGACTCCAGGAACCAAGAAGAAATTATCCGGCACCACTTTCCTTACCTCTCCGATCAGATCTCCACGAGTTGCACCCACCACGTACATCAGGTTTTCAGGAGTACCCCATTCTTGGCTTTTCTCCAGAACCGTCTGATAAAGAGGCTTGCCATTTTCGTCTTTGATAAGCTGGAAATCCATTGAGCCTACATTGGAAGTCAATGCCAAAAGTATTACCCATTTATCCTCAAACTCTAAAAACGGCGTTACGCTGTCCGCTCCCATATATGGCGCAACCGTCACAGAATCGAAGTCCATTTTCTCAAAAAATGCTTTGGCATAAAGCTTAGATGTATTCCCAATATCCCCTCGCTTTGCATCTGCAATTGTGAAAATCTCCTTTGGGATAAGTTCTATAACTCTCTGAAGCGTCTCCCAACCGGTTGGCCCCAAAGCCTCAAAAAAGGCAATGTTTGGCTTATAAGCCACTGCATAATCCGCAGTTTCTTCTATAATTTCTTTGCAAAAACTGTAGATCGGATCTGATTCACTTTTCAGGTGAGCAGGAATTTTATTGATATCTGCATCAAGACCAACACACAAAAAGGATGATTTTTTCTGGATTTGGGAGAAAAGCTCGGCTCGGGTCATGGATTTTGCGGGTTTTGGCAAAGGTAAGGAAATCAGAATTAGTTCGGAAAATTCAATTCCAAGTGTATTCAAAGGGAAGTTCTACAAGAGTATTATACTCTATTTTCTGTAGCTTTTCAGGATAAACATTTATAGACTTTATGTACAAATGAATTCAACTCTTGTCAAAATCATCGTTCTGCTGTTAATGCAATTCATTTTTACGTCAGTAGTTTATGCTCAAAATATCTCAGGATCATGGAAATGGGTGGACAGCCCAGAAGATAGAACTTTCGATGTCACTATTTCCAAACCCAATCCAAAAGACGGCAAGTTGGCATCTTACGATTTTATTGGAAAGCATTGCGGACTGTACTACAACGGAGGCAGAATAGACTGTGCTGAGCAAGTATCCATTTTTCTGAAAAAAGAAAGAGACAACATCTTCACGGGAGCGATCAAAAGTGCTTATTCTGAAGAAATCTTTGAAATTCGCATAGTTTATACTCCGAAAACAGACCAAATCAATTGGCAGGTAATCAAAGGACAGGGGCAATTTTATTTCCCTCGTGACGCCATTTTAGAAAAATAACACTCCCACTTGGAAAACAGGAAAAGGAAGGAGTCAAAAGCCTTCCTTCATTATTCTCATAAATCCTGCTAAACCTATAGCGTGCGTATTTTCTCCCAACGGAAATTCATCCTTGCCAGCATAGATAAAATAGCGATGATCAGCCGAAATATCTTCCACCGCATTCAGAAAGCCTTTAGACAGCTTCGGGCTCAACGTCCGCTTGATTTCTATCGCCCAGACTTCTCCGTTCAGACTCAAAACTAAATCAAGCTCTGCTCCGCCAGTTGTCCTATAAAAGCCATAATCAGCACCTTTAGGCAAAATTGAAATAATATTTTCGATGATAAATCCTTCCCAACTTCCGCCTACCACAGGATGTCCCAGCAGGTCATCCAGTTTGGTTAAGTTCAATAAAGCATGTGTAATTCCAGAATCCCGGATGTAGATTTTGGGAGACTTCACCAGTCGCTTGCCCACATTGACTAGCCAAGGTCTGACAGAACGAATCAGCAGAAGATCTTCAAGTATTTCCACATAACTTTTCACAGTCGGAGAAGTCAAATCTAGACTTGCTCCAAGTTTGGATAGATTGATCACTTGTCCTTGCTGATGGGCGAGCATAGTCCAGAGTCGACGCAGACGGTTGGCAGGCACAAACTGCGCAATCTGCGGGATATCTCTTTCCAGATAGGTAGTGATGAAATTACCACGCCAAGTCATGCTTGATCGATCAGAACTCGCAAGAAAACTGTCTGGAAAACCTCCACGCAGCCATAGTTTTTCTACATGTCCTTCTATCGAATCCACTTCCATCACATTGAATCCGGGGAGTTCTTCATAGGCAATTCTTCCTGCCAGTGATTCGGAGGATTGCCGGATCAGGTCCAAAGAAGCGGAACCTAAAATCAGAAATTGGCCAGATCTAAAACCTTTCTTTCTCCTTCGATCTATCACGCCACGCAAAAGCGGAAAGAGGTCAGGCATGCGCTGGATCTCATCCAAAATAATCAAACGACCTTCATGCAGGTCAAAATACTGCTCTGGCTCAGCAAGCTTGCTACGGTCTGAGGGACTTTCAAGATCGAGGTAAATAGACTGAGGATCGATGGTTTCCACGAGCTCTTGCGCCAAGGTAGTTTTACCTACTTGCCGTGGACCCAGAATCGCTATAGCCGGAAAATCAGGCATCAATTCTTGCAGTTTCAAAAACAAATCTCGTGCAATCATCCTTGCAAATTTAAAATCAAATTTTAAATTTGCAAGGATAAATTTTTATTATTTAATTGAAAAGCAGCTGATTACCTATTTTTCATAGAAATCAATTGTCACACTCGACCCAATCAAAGAAACTGCTGCGCTAATCAAGAAAAATATTAAGCTGAAAGCTACTGCAATAGCTTCATCTATCCCAGCATACGTATGTGCATAGACGAAAACTAATTCTCTAGCTCCTACTCCGCCGATAGTCAATGGCAGCACTGCGACGATAGAGGAAAGCAAGAAAACCAGTTGATAGGCAAGAAAATGTTCAGTCACGCCAAGACTTTTCAGGATAAACCAAGCACATACCAACTGCGCTAGTTGACCAGCCATAGACCAGCCGTTCGCTTTCCAAAAAGATGGCAGAAATGCTTTGAACATCAGTTTTTGAATCAGCCAAAAGATTGGAAACACCAGCAAGGCTGCGAGTATTACCAAGAGATCCCAAGGAATTTGCGAAGCAAAAGGCAAGCTTATATCCACTAAAGGAATCAATACAAACAACAAAAATACAATTGCCACCAAACCACCTAAACGATCTAAAAGAGAAGCTTGTACAAGCGATTTGACAGGAGTACGGTAATGCTTGTTTAGCAAATACACTTTATAGCCATCACCTCCAATACCCCCCGGAAGAAAGAGATTGTAAAACATTCCGATCAGGTATAGCTTAATATTGATCTTTTCGGAAATATATAAACTGATGTTCTTGAAATAAAGATTGAGGCGAAAAGCAGTAAACAATTTACTCAGCACAAAAATCAAAACCGCAGGAATGAGCCAAATCCATTGAATGGTCTTGGTGATTTGCCAGAGCTGATCCGTGTCTATCTTTCGAAAAACCAGAAAGAGTGCCAGCCCAGTTAAAACCAGTTTTAAGGCAGTTGTTAATTTCTTTTTAAGAGAACTCTCTTTATTCGCCAAAATTCAATTGCTAGTTGGAATCCATCTTATCCTTTGGAAGAGTTTGCAACTCCACCAAAGGCTCTTGGATGCCCTGATAAACAGTTTTGATGGTATAGGTTTTTTTATTCTGTGATTCAAAATAGGTTCGGACAATGATCTCCGCAATAATCCCTGTGGTGACGAATTGAATACCACCCAAAACCAAAATAAATCCAAGAATCATAAGTGGTCTCCCCCAGATATCCTCCCCCAGAAGTTTCAGGATTAACAAATAGAAATTGATCACTATGCCGACCATAAACGCTATCAGACCGATTCCACCAAACAAGTGAATCGGGCGCTGAAAGTACTTTTGAAAAAACAGCATCAATATCAAATCCGACATCACTTTGAAGGTACGGCTCAGTCCATACTTAGACTCACCGTGGATTCTAGGATGATGCTTCACGTCGACTTCAGTCATTTTGGCACCTTGCTGTTTCGCCAAAACAGGGATAAAACGATGCAATTCTCCATAAAGTCCCATGCCCTGAGCGATTTGGGCTTTGTAAACTCTAAGCGTACAGCCATAATCGTTCAAATACACTTTGGTGGTATTGCGTATCACCCAATTGGCAACCTTACTCGGTACTTTGCGGAGAACAAAGCCGTCTTTTCTGTCGGCTCTCCGCCCAGCTACCACATCCCATTCCTCATCGATTGCTTTTTGTAGCATTACAGGAATATCGGTAGGGTCATTTTGCAGATCGCCGTCCATGGTTGCAATATATACCCCAGTTGCCATGTCTATTCCAGCTGCCAACGCGGTAGTCTGTCCATAATTCCTATTGAAAATAATCAGCTTGGTTTGGCTATTTGCATATTTTTTTACTTCTGCTACAGTGGCGTCAGTAGATCCATCCTCAATCAAAATCACTTCATAATCAATTGTTTCCAATGCGGAATAAGTAGCTTCCAAAAGAGGTTTGATGTTCTCCTCTTCATTGTAAATAGTGATTACTACAGAAATAAGTGGCTTGGACATGCTATAAAATTTTATCAAAAATACGGTAAAATACTTCCTAGGACAAAAATCTAAGATGGCTTTCGGAAGCCAACGAAAATTTTGTGTGGTAAAAGTTCAATCAGGTTATCTTTGCAGCATGTCTTTAGCCACCTCCAAAAATTATCAAATCAGCCCATGGGTAGTCATGATTGCATTTGCAGTTTTGGTTGGTCCCTTTGCATTGAGTTTTCACATGCATTATCCAGATGAGATGTACTACACTGATGCTGCTGTCAAAATGCTCCAAAACGGTGACTATTTGACTACTTACCTAGGCAGTGGTGAGCTCAGATTCAAAAAACCTATTGGGACGTACTGGACAGTCCTAGCCGGATTTAAGCTATTTGGGGTGAATCCTTTTGCTTCCAGATTTTTCTTCTTGATCGCCGGGGCAATGACTATTGGATTTACCTACTGGACAGCAAAAGTTCTATTTGTAGACAGACGAATAGCCGGACTTTCTGCCTTGATAATGGCCTCAAATCCTGTCTTGATATTCAGTGCGACACGGTCCATTCCAGATGTATTACTTGTACTGACCATGACCGCAAGTGCAGTAGGATTTGCAGGGTTGATCCGCTTTGGCGACGCTTCCCCAAAGAAATATCTATGGATTCTTTACATTAGTTTGGCTCTGGCTTTTGAAGTAAAAGGGCTCCCCGCTGCCGCTTTGGGGGGAATTGGGTTGATTTATTTACTTTTTAACCCTTGGAAGAAAATCTCGTTCATGACGCTTTTCCATTTCCCTTCCATTCTAGTCAGCGTCTTTATTGCCTTGTTTTGGTTTTTGGCAATGTGGAAAATTCATGGTCCAACATACTTGGATAGCTTTTTGGAAGACCAAGTCGGGACACGAGTGGCTTCACGTTATTTGCTCATTATTCAAAATGGTTTTCTTGCGCTAGGTATTCTTATTTTGATCTTTCTCCCTTGGGTCCTTTTTGGCTTTGCAAAAGCTAAAAAGTCGATCACAACTGCCAGAAAAGAAGACCCTGCGTTTTTTTGGTTTGCTATCCTTTGGGGCTTGGCAATTCTAGGAATGGGTGCAATGACCAGCAAATTTTATGAGCGTTACTTGCTACCTGTCGCTTCTGTATTGGCAATTTTGCTAGCATGGATTCTAGTAAGAGCAGAATTTGAAAGCAAAAGAACTGGATTAAAAATCACCAGCTGGTTTTTTCTTATCCTGAGCTCAATCGTTTTTCTCTTTAGCCTTTGGCTGAATATCAACTTAGGCGCGTCTTTCCTTATTTGGATTCAACTGGGGTTAGCTCTTCTTATTTTACTTTACCTAGGAAGACTCACTGTGAAGGACATAAAACTTCCTAAAGCTATTGCCTATGGATTCTTGCTACTTTTCTTTTTGATCTCTACAGGGACATACCAGATTTCATTGCCGGATCAAGGTCAACAAGTCAAAGCCTTTGCAGCTAAAGAGAATATTGATCCGACAGTTAAAATAGGCTTCATCGGCAATCTGCATACCAGTAGCAAAATAAGAATTGGACTTGGCACGGACTTCCAGATGATCGACTTGTCACCTGATGAGTTTAAAAAAGAAATCATTAATTATGACCGACTGATCATAGAGGACAAGTACCTGGATTCTATTGACATATCAATTTTTCAAAAGCGGATAGTATCTCTAAACTGGGCTTCCCGTGCGATTCCAGATTTATTAAAAAATGCAGGGAATGCCAATTTCATACAGATATTAGAGGAAAAAGGGCAGAAATATTATTGGCTGGATAGACTAGAGTAGTAGGTATTTGCAAAAATATACCTTAATAGGTTTCAGACTGATAAGGGTTGAATTTTTGCAATTTCCTCCAAATCTGGATTTTGGCAATTCGATGTGGCTCATCTCTGAATGTAATCGGCCACTCTTCTTCATACATCAATTCCTGAAATTCGGCAAATTCACCCAGCGAACTGTGATTCCAGCTTACGAAAATCCCCACCTCATCTTTGCCTAAAAATTGCTCCAATCCTGGCCAAAGATCAAATTGATTTTTTCGTGCACCCATATTCAACATGTAGGTTTGAGGATGTTCTGGAAGGTAAAAGGACAGCTCTGAAGCCATATGATAAGTCTCCGAAAATACAAAAGCATCTTCCAGTCGCAAACTATCCTGAAGCATAACCAAGCGATCTGATAAGGGCTGATAACCTGACATTCTCCTGAAGGCTGACTTCTCTGCTTTTTTGATCGCTGTAATACTTTTCATATAAGTAAAATCAGGAAGTAGAAAAAACAATGGCAAACCGATACTTAGACCCACTCCCCAGTTTCGGGTCTTCTGCCAGATAAAACTTTGCTCGCCTAACCAGGCGGCCATCAGAATCGCCAAACTACTATAAGCAAATACAGGCCAATTCACTTCAATCGAAGTCAAAAGACTCAAAAATGCAAAACCAGCCCACGACAAAAACGCTGGTAAAATTAAATAGAGCTTTATCTTATCTGTAATCCTCATAGCACTTCTAAAAGCAGCTACAAAAACAGGAAGCAAAAATATGGAAATCATCACCAGCTGTCCTCCCAAATATTCAAAGAATCGGGCAACTGCTTGTCCGGCATCAAAAGCTTCCGACTTCCCCCCGCCTCCGCTCAGCGCAGCCAAGTGCTTAAATGTGTCGAAATCATTCTGCCAGTTCCAGATTAACGCAGGAATAAACCCGAGCAAACTGATCAAAATAAAAATCATATAATGTTTGCTATAAGCTTTCCAGATTCTAGTATAGAGCAGATAGGTAAGCAGGAATGGGAAAATCAATACCATTACCATTTTAGCCATTAAGCCAAATGCAGTAGCTAAACCGGCATAAATCCACCAAGACTTTTGCCCATCCTCAACTCCTCTGTACGCCAAGTAAATACTCAAAGCCCAAAAGAAAGTGAGCGAGGAATCCGTCATATGAAAGGTAGAAGCAAGCCACCACATAGGCATTGCTTGCAAAATCATTGCAGACCAAAATCCAACTTTAGGAGAATAAAGGTGTCTTCCAAAAAGAAACGTCACCCAAGATATTCCGACACCACATAAAATCGCATTTATCCGAACACCAAGTTCAGTATTACCCAATATGCCAGTGCTGATATAATTAAGAGCAGCTACCAGGGGTGGTTTAGAATAATAATGCCAGGCCATATTCTGAGACCAAAGCCAGTATTGTGCTTCTTCTGTGAAAAGATCAATCTCTGGACGAAGTGTAAAAACAACTTTGGCGATCACAAGCAAAAGTGATGTAATCCAGAAATAGATACTGTAGCTTAAAGAACTTTGCATTAATATGAAATTAGAACAAAAAAAGCATCTCCCATTACTGAGAGATGCCGCAAATTTAGCTATGCTAGGTTATTACTGCTTAGCCAACACAACTTTTTCTTTGTATTTTTTAATCTGGCGTCTTAGACCTTCGATAGCATCATCGGAGGCTGCTTCGAATGAATCAGCTTGATTCTTTGCGAAGAATTGCTTGCCAGGAACATTCATTTTAATTTCTACAATTTTATTGGCGTTGTTGTCATTTTTGTCAAGCCTCAAAAAAACTTCTCCGTCTATAATTTGATCATAGTAAGTATCCAGTTTGTCCGCTTTTCTCTGAATAAAGTCGATCAATTTGCGATCGGCGTCAAAATGGATGGAGTGCATCTGCAGTTTCATATTGATTTGCATTTAGTGGTGAACAAATTATTTATTTATGCTTTCGGATGTGCCTGTTCGAACACAGCCTTGAGTTTTTCCATGGAATTATGCGTGTACACCTGAGTGGCCGCGAGATTTGCATGACCTAGCAAGTCTTTTACAGCGTTCAGGTCAGCGCCTTTATTGAGAAGATGAGTAGCAAAAGTATGTCTCAGCACATGTGGGCTGCGCTTCGATGTCTGCGCAAAAAGATCTAGATAGTGCCTGACGATACGAAAAATCATCATAGGGTAACTTTGCTTTTGTTGATTGCTGACAATAAAATAGTCACTTTGACCTACTTTTGAAAACCTTTCTTCAAATACTTTTTTGTACAGCAAAATATTCTGTTTTAATCCTTTTGTAATAGGTATTATTCTTTCTTTTTTTCTCTTACCAAGCACCTTCACCGAATCCTCTATCAGATTAATATCTGACCATTTTAATCCAATTAGTTCTGAAAGTCTGACTCCAGTGAGGTAAAGAAACTCCATTACCATTTTGTCACGCTGCCCTTGGAATGTCAGTTCGTAGACGCTTTCATTTAGAACGGATTTTATGGCCTCTTCTTGTACAAATTCGGGAAGTTTCTTCGGGTTTTTAAGACCTTTTAACTTATACGTTGGATCCTTTGAAATGATCCTAGATCTCAGTAAAAACTTGTAATATGACCTCAGCGTAGCGATTTTACGATTGACTGAGGTAGTACTTAACCCACTATCTACCAGATCAATTACCCATGCGCGAAGCTCTGGATGTTGGGCTTCAGAAATTTCATTTATTTCAAAAGAAATAGCCACAAACTCTTGGAATTGCATCAGATCCCGACGATACGCATCTACCGTATGTGGGCTGGCTTTTTTCTCAAACTCTAAATAATTGACGAAAGAATCGATCATATGTCAGGTAACTCAGGAGATAAGTTAGGGGAAAAAATCTCAAATGATACGCATTGAAATCACAAAAGTCCATAAAAAAAAACGCACCTGCCTGACGACAAGTGCGTTTGGTATAGGAAGATCAAATTTGATTACTTCGCTGCTTCTTCTTGAAGATGCTGCTTGTAAGCTGCTTTGATTACTTGTGCTCTTCTTTTGATGGAAGGCTTAGTGAAAGCTTGTCTCGCACGAAGTTCACGGACTGCANTTCTTCTTGAAGATGCTGCTTGTAAGCTGCTTTGATTACTTGTGCTCTTCTTTTGATGGAAGGCTTAGTGAAAGCTTGTCTCGCACGAAGTTCACGGACTGCACCAGTCTTGTCAAACTTCTTTTTGAAACGCTTTAGCGCTTTCTCGATTGATTCGTTCTCTTTTACGTTAACTATGATCATATCTATACACCCCCTTTCGTGGCTGCAAAGGTATAGAATATAAATCTCGAAAACAAGCTACTGACAAACCCCTCGAAAAGAAGAAAAAGAATTGCAGCGCCGATACTCCTAGATGGGTATGACAATGAGCCCTAGCCTGAGACGGATCAGGGTCCAAATTGGGTTAAAGCACTCTCTTCAGAAGGATAAATCAACAAAAGGACGAATGGTTCCATGCTAAAGAATAGGGTATTGTTAGCGATCTCTTCTCTTAGCGCGAGGACGTCAACTAGCCATCGCAGGTAAATATCAAAAAAAGGTCTCCCATTTACACAGGAGACCTTTTTCATATAGTTAGATGGATTGCGCTTACGCGACTACTTTCTCAGCCAGCAATACAATTACATTATCTTTTACTTCCACTACGCCTCCATCGACGACCATGGATTGCTTTCCCTCCGGAGTGGTAAAGGAAACAGTTCCTTTTGCCAAAGCCGAAACGATAGGAGCGTGATTATTCAGCACCTGAAATGATCCATTGGCACCAGGAAAACTGGCCTCGGATACTTCACCCTGAAATACTTTTTTGTCCGGTGTGACGATTTCTAAATGCATGGAATTAAAATGAATCTTTAAAAGGCCACTTTCTTAAAAGCCAAAAGTAATGCCCTGATAAATTTATGAGATGTTATGGGTAGTTAGTTGCTTGTTTCTAGAACGTACAACTGGCAACACACAACTAACTTATTTGACTTCAGCCAACATTTTCTCACCCTTAGCAATTGCATCTTCGATGCTACCTACCAAGTTGAACGCTGCTTCAGGTAGGTGATCCAACTCACCGTCCATGATCATGTTGAAGCCTTTGATGGTGTCTTTGATATCTACCAATACACCTTTCAAGCCAGTAAACTGCTCCGCTACGTGGAATGGCTGAGAAAGGAAACGCTGTACACGTCTTGCTCTATGTACGACTTGCTTATCTTCTTCAGAAAGCTCTTCCATACCCAAGATCGCAATGATATCCTGCAATTCTTTGTAACGCTGAAGAATCTCTTTCACACGCTGTGCACATCCGTAGTGCTCCTCGCCCAAGATATCCGGAGAAAGGATACGAGATGTAGAATCCAATGGATCCACCGCTGGATAGATACCTAGCTCGGCGATTTTTCTTGACAATACAGTAGTAGCATCCAAGTGAGCGAAAGTCGTTGCCGGAGCCGGATCAGTCAAATCATCCGCTGGTACATAAACTGCCTGTACGGAAGTAATGGAACCGTTTTTCGTAGAAGTGATACGCTCCTGCATGGTACCCATTTCTGTTGCCAATGTTGGCTGGTAACCTACCGCAGATGGCATACGGCCAAGAAGTGCGGACACTTCAGAACCTGCCTGAGTAAACCGGAAGATATTGTCGATAAAGAAAAGAATATCCTTACCTGCTCCTTCACCGTCACCATCTCTATAATATTCTGCCAAAGTCAAACCAGTCAAAGCCACACGTGCACGTGCCCCTGGAGGCTCGTTCATCTGACCGAAAACAAAGGTTGCTTTAGAGTCTTCTAATTTTTTCAAATCAACTTTAGAAAGATCCCATCCACCTTCTTCTTCAAGGCTATGGACGAAGTCATCACCGTATGTCACGATACCTGACTCGATCATTTCTCTTAACAAGTCATTTCCTTCTCTTGTTCTTTCACCTACACCTGCAAATACAGATAGACCAGCATATGCTTTCGCAATGTTGTTGATCAATTCCTGGATCAATACAGTTTTGCCTACACCGGCACCACCGAACAATCCGATCTTACCGCCTTTTGCATAAGGCTCGATCAAGTCAATTACTTTGATTCCTGTGAAAAGTACTTCTGTAGCTGTAGAAAGATCTTCGAAGCGAGGAGCTGATCTGTGTATTGGAAGTCTCTTTCCAGCAGGAACAGGAGGTAAACCATCGATAGCTTCTCCTACCACGTTGAAAAGACGGCCTTTGATAGCCTCACCTGTGGGAACTGAAATAGGAAGACCAAGGTCTCTAACTTCCATGCCACGAACCATCCCTTCAGATGAGTCCATTGCGATAGTTCTCACTCGATCTTCACCCAAGTGCTGTTGAACTTCCATTACGACCACTTGGCCATTTTCTTTGGTAACTTCTACCGCGTCAAGGATATTAGGCAGCTTGCCGCCTTCAAAGGAAACGTCCACTACGGGCCCGATCACTTGAGTTATCTTTCCAATATTTGCCATTTGATAATTGAAATGTAAAAAGGATGTGCTTTTTGAATTCGACCGCAAAATTAACCAATAATGCCTAAACCCAAAGGATATTTGGGAAATAATGTGCAGCATCTCAATTAATTGTCAATCATTAGCCTTAAACAGCTTGTCTTTCTAGAATTAATCCAAAACTCTTCTTGCAAATAAAAATGCCTTGGACCAATAATTATTGCTCAAGTAATCTTCGGAAACACCTAGTGAAGTGGAAGAGTGGATAAAACGGACATCTCCACGTGAGGTCTCGGTGACAATTCCTGAGTGGGTGACTTGCTTCCTTCTTTTACCTGTAGAGAAAAACAATACATCCCCGGGCTTAATCTCATTTGTTCGAATACTCTTACCCATTTTACTTTGATCCGTTGACATCCGAGGCATATTGACTCCAACTGAATAAAACGAATGATAAACTAAAGCGGAGCAATCCATTCCTGAACGGGTAGTTCCGCCATACCTATAAGGTGTACCCGTATAGCTTCTAGCAGTCTGAACCACAGTATTAAAAGGCTCATTCGCTGCTTTCTTTTTGGATGCGCAGGATGCGGAGAGCATCAATCCTAAAACAAGAATAAAAGAGGTAAAACGGAATTGTTTGCGCAGCATAGTGGTTTTTGTACTTTCAAGTATAAGTCGAAGCATGACAGGAATCAATCTTTTTTTGACAAAAAAAGCGTTTCATTTTCTTAACTTAACGAGTACAAATGTAGATTATGAGCAAAGAAGAATTCGCTAACCTTCCTTTCCACAAAAAAATAACTACCCTCTATACAGAAGGCACCTTCGTAGTGGGTATTCGCTATTACAAGCACAAGGTGAATTTATATTTGTTGGAGAATGAATACGTGGAAGTTTTCTATAATCACAAGCAGGACAAAATCGATAAAATTGACTTTTTGCCACGCGATCATACCCGGATGAAATTCTATTTGGATCAGATTAAGTTGGCTTGAGTTTTCCCGCAGATGAGCGCAGAAAAGGACGCTGATTATCTCTGATTTTTATTCCACAAGCCTATGTTTCTGCCATCATCTTCGGTAGTTATCTGCGACAATCTGCGGGAAATAACATAAAATTCGAGTAATTCGTACCGTTAATTCTGATACCTATGAAGAGAAAAATTGCCTTGGTCACCGGCGGATATACCGGAGAGTCTGTAATCTCATTGAAAAGTGCTGCTGTTGTAGAAAAAACCATCGATAGGGCACTTTATGATGTGTATAAAATCCTGATCTATCCTGGAGATTGGCATTTTCTCAGTGCGGCAGGGGAAAAAATTCCGGTAGACTTGAATGACTTCAGTATTACGATTGGCGATGATAAAATCACTTTTGACGGAGTCTTTAATATTCTTCACGGCTCACCGGGGGAAGATGGCAAACTTGCTGGATACTTCGACATGATCGGTATTCCTTACACCACTTGTGATCAGCTTAGCTCCGCCATTACCATGAACAAAGGCTATACAAAAGCCATTGTAGACGATATTGAAGAACTGCATATTGCCAAATCACTTCAACTCTTTGAAAACTCAGCTTCAAATCTCAAGCGAGTGGAAGATGAACTGACCCTACCGCTTTTCATCAAACCCAACAATGGAGGCAGCTCTATAGGAATGAGTAAGGTGAAAACTTGGGAAGAATTGCCAGAGGCCCTGGAAAAAGCTTTTGCTGAAGATACACAAGTACTTGTCGAAGAATTCGTATCCGGGAGGGAATTTTCTATCGGATGTTATAAGGGAAGAGGAGAAATCACCGTTCTTCCCGCTACTGAGATCGTGAGCAGCAAAGAGTTTTTTGACTACGAAGCTAAATATGTGGCCGGAGTTACTGAGGAAATCACACCTGGCCGTCAATCTCAGGAAGAAATTGCGCGCGTCAACCGCATTATCCCTAAGATCTATGCGAAGCTAAACTGTAAAGGTGCAATCCGTATAGATTACTTTCTTCAAAATGAAACCGGGAAATTTTACTTTATAGAAGTAAACACAGTCCCAGGCCAAACCGAAACAAGCTTAATTTCCCAGCAAGTTCGGGCAGTGGGAATGGAAGTAAAGGACTTTTATACAGAGCTGATTGAGGAGATGTTTTCCTAAGTAGCTAGTATCTAGATTCAAGTATCAAGAAAGACCGCATTTAGGATCTTTAGTCCTGACTCAAGATAAAAAAATAGATGGCTACTTGTAATCTTGATTCTTACGTCTAGCATCTTGGTACAAAAAACAAAAGCTTCCGATTTTTCGGAAGCTTTTGTTTTTATAGTTCGAATGCTTTTTTGATTCTATCCACGTAGTCTAGTTTTTCCCATGTGAACAGCTCCACATCAAGTTTGATCTCATCTCTGTAAGGAGAATAGAAAGTCTTCGTGACAACTTCGTTAGTTCTTCCCATGTGCCCGTAAGCAGCAGTTTCCTCATATATAGGATTACGTAGCTTCAGGCGCTGCTCAATTGCATAAGGACGCATATCAAAGAGGTCTTCAATTTTCTTTGCGATGGCCCCATCGTGCATATCCACTTTGGCAGTACCGTAAGTGTTGATGTAAATACCCATTGGCTTAGCAACTCCAATTGCGTAAGAAACCTGTACCAAAACCTCATCCGCTAGGCCTGCAGCAACCATGTTCTTAGCAATATGACGTGTTGCATAGGCAGCAGAACGGTCAACTTTTGAAGGATCTTTCCCAGAGAATGCTCCTCCACCGTGGGCACCTTTACCACCGTAAGTATCTACAATGATTTTTCTTCCTGTCAAACCTGTATCTCCGTGAGGTCCACCAATGACAAACTTTCCAGTTGGGTTGATATGGTATTTAATGTCTGAAGTGAAAAGCTTCTGTATTTCTGGCTTCAGTTTCGCAATTACTCTTGGGATCAAGATCGACGTGATATCAGACTTGATTTTGGCAAGCATTTTTTCTTCCTCGTCAAAATCATCATGCTGCGTAGAAACTACAATTGCTTCAATTCGCTGTGGCACATTATCATCGCTATATTCGATAGTGACCTGAGCTTTAGAGTCAGGACGTATGTAAGTAATTTCCTTATTTTCCCTTCTCAATTCAGCCAATTCCCGAAGGATCATATGGGAAAGATCCAATGCCAATGGCATGTAATTCTCAGTCTCGTTAGTTGCATAGCCAAACATCATCCCCTGATCACCTGCACCTTGTTCTTCAGGATTTTCACGGACCACGCCTTGGTTGATCTCGGAAGATTGCTCATGAATAGCAGAAAGAACACCGCAAGAGTTTCCTTCGAACATGTATTCACTTTTTGTGTAGCCAATTCTATTGATTACATCACGGGCGATTTTCTGCACATCAAGGTAGATATCAGAATTCACTTCTCCCGCCAAAAACACCTGGCCAGTCGTTACAAGGGTCTCGCAAGCTACTTTGGAATTGGGATCAAAAGCTAAAAAATTGTCAATTAACGCGTCAGAGATTTGATCTGCGATTTTATCTGGATGCCCCTCAGATACGGACTCTGAGGTAAATAGATATGCCATAAATAGATGTTGGTAATGCGTATTTTAAAGGAATCCCAAAAATACGGTAACTGGCTGAAATAAAAAATTGAAAACTAGGGGAGTTTTAAAGGGGTGAATAATTTATAATTCCAACTAGAAAATCTTTAACTTATCAAAATGCGTTTATAATAATGGAATTTATAATCTACTCGCATGATGAGAAATCAACTTTATGTAATTTCAATTCTTCTAATGTTAGGTTGCTCGCAAGAATTGGAAAATCCTGAGCTTGTAGAGCCACTTCCGCTTCCAGTAGAGACAAAGTGTAATCCCAAAGACATTTGCTGCTATGATCTGAGTGACGAGATAGGGACCTTTGATCTGTTTAGTGAGTGGGAGTTTGCAGGATTTCAGAGCAGCACCAACGATAACGAAACATTAGATAATCTGACTTGCTTAGCAAGAACAGCAGTATTTGCGCTTGGAGGTGAAGATTACGACAATGTGTTTAAAGTAACGCTGCAGTTTTCTAAAGAGGACTCCAAATTGTCAGAATGCCAGAATTTGGATGCTTTCAACCTCAGGACATTTTCAAATAAAATCACAGGATGTTATTTCAGCAGTGATTCAGAAAACCTATCAATGGTTGCTCCTGAAAAAGGAATAGAATTTATACCAAATCATGCTTCTAGCACTTTCCCTGTATTACAATTTGAAGCTAACTTCTTAAAAGCAATCGAGTCGGTAGAATCCTACGAAATAAAAAGCAACAAACTCTATTTGACGTCAAAAGGTATAAGCGAAAAACTCCTTTTTATCGCTATTGAAGATTGACTTTAATACCAGAATTTATTTACTAGAAAATTCTTTAGGCAATCAACCTTAAACTTTCTTTTTTACCAGCCCCTCAGTAATCTCATTCATAGCCTTCACCTTGTATTCAAAATCACCTTTCAGGGTATCTCGATACGCATTCAGATTATCCAGCAAATCATCCAATTCCTCGGGAAGCACTTCTTCCAACAATTGACGAAGTCGCTTGGCAGCTGTAGGCGATTTGCCATTCGTGCTGATAGCGATCTTCAGGTTTCCCTTGGTGACTATTCCACCCAAATAGAAATCACATAAATCCGGTGTATCGGCTACATTCACCAAAAGAAAGCGCTCTTTCGCTTCATCTCTGATTTGTCTGTTTACAGCCTTATCATCAGTGGCAGCAATCACGATGTGTTTGCCACCAAGATACTTTTCATGATAAAGATCTTCAATAATAGTCACAGATTCTGTAGTCGATGCCAGATCCAAAAAGGACTGGGAGAATTCCCTTGAAACTGCCGTAACCTGAGCATTGGGGCTTGATTTCAACAAAAATTGCAATTTTTCTGTACCTACATTTCCTCCACCGATCAGAAGCACGTTAAGTTCATGAACTTTCAGAAATATGGGATAGAGATGATTCATTTTTTACAGTATCAAGATGTTAGATTCAAGACAATAGACTAAGTCAACTGCACTTTTTTACTTGGCGGCCGATAGGAATTTCAGAATTCAAATTAGGTTGAAAGGTACCAGGGCGAGGAAGGCTCTCCATCGAAAAAATGCTTATTTGCAGGTTCTTTTCTTCGGTCTTCCGTCTACTGTCTTCCAGCTCCTAAAGCCACTTCTCTGTACAACTCGGCCAACTTCATACTTTCACGTACTACTTCTCCGATGATGATAATTGCCGGAGCTTCCACTTGGGCATCTTCAGCCTTTTGTTCAATATCATAAATATAGCCTGCCACGATTTTCTCTTCACGGGTTGTTCCGCTCTGTATAATCGCTATCGGCAAATCAGCTTTTCCAAACTTACTATAAACACGCGAAATTTCAGCCAACTTTCGTGTCCCCATAAGCACAACAACAGTCGCTGTTGATTGCGCTGCCAAGGCCAAATCCTTAGAAAGTTCACCAGCTGAAGTAGTGCCGGTCACAACCCAGAAGCTTTCGGAAATTCCTCTCTTGGTCACTGGAATTCCCGCAGCTGCTGGAACAGCGATAGCCGAGGTAATCCCGGGAATTGACTCCGTAGCGACACCAAACGCTTCTATATATTCTATTTCCTCTGATCCACGTCCAAAAACAAATGGATCTCCACCTTTGAGTCGAACTACATGACCATACTTTTTGGCCAGACTAACGCAAAGCTGATTAGTTTCCTGTTGAGGCTGGGAATGCTTTCCTACTCGCTTGCCAACAAATATTCTTTGTGCTGTCTCCGGTGCATGATCTAGCAAACCAGGGTCGATTAGCGCGTCATACAAGACCACATCGGCTTTGTTCAACGCCAAAACGGCCTTGAGGGTGATCAACTCAGGATCACCCGGGCCGGCTCCGACCAGTGTTACTTTTGGCTGAATAATAGGTGTCATGCAGTCACCTCTTCCTCACGGTAACTTTTCAGCAAACCATAGATTTCCAAAGCCTGTGCAGCATATGCATTTGCAAACTCTTCTGTAGGCTCATTTTGATTGATTTGGTAGATCTTCTCTGCAAATGTTCCGCCCAAATCAATTTTGCCACTGGCGATGAAAGCTTCGTCAAACTGAGCTATAATGTTTGCATAAGAATTCGCACTTAGGCTTTCGCTGAGCAATATTGCTTTGGCAGCATTGATCAAGCCTGCATAGTGATGATAGATACTATCTGACCAGCGGCCTTCTTCCAGGCATTTTTGTGCTATGTCGATTTTCTCTTTTGCTTCCAAAAGCAAGGTAGCCACCAAGTCAAGAACTACACCGGCACATTCACCCACGCCAACTGCAATTTTATATTCCTCTGTATTTCCCCAATCCACATAATCGGCAGGAGTCACCGTAGAAGCATCACCTAATTCCTTCAATAACTCATAGAAATAGATTTGACCTTTTTCGTCATAATAACTCAAGAAATCCAGCCCATTTGCATTTGCTTCATAGTCATCCAGCAGCACTCTCAATGCTTGAGGACCCCTTTTACTTGGAATTTTAGTGACTTTATCTGCAAATCGTCCGCTTCCATCCCCCATATTACCACCACCAAGCAGAACTTGAAGTGCAGGAATCACAACTTTACCAGCCTTCATGGACATACCCTGAAAACCAATATGAGCCATATTATGCTGACCACAGGCGTTCATACAACCTGAGATCTTGATTACCAAATCCTGATTTTTCAGGTATTGTGGGTACTCAGCTAGAATAACTTTTTCCAATTCAGCTGCAATACCGGTAGAACTAGCAATCCCGAGATTACAAGTGTCTGTTCCCGGACAAGCAGTGATATCACCAAGTGTATTGTAGCCAGCCGCAGCAAGCCCTATTTCCTTCAGTTCTTTATAGAAGTAAGGAACCAAATCTTCGCGAACATCACGTATCAGGAAGTTTTGACGAAGTGTGAAGCGGACTTCTGCACTCGCATATTTCTCCACCAAGTCAGCCAATTTTCTAGCCTGATCAGTATAGAAATCACCTAGTGTAACTCTTACACCTACAGATACAAATCCATTTTGCTTTTGAGGAAAAATATTTGTGAGTTTGAAGTGTTCAAAATCTAACCCAAGCTCTTCCTCTACAATCGCAGCAGGAGCTTCAGGAAGCTTTTGCGCAGCGTCATAAGATTCAAAATCAATCGGATAAGATTTGAATGGAAGTGCTTTTTTCTCATTTTCTACCAATTCCAGGAATGCTTCCAATCCGATATCTTTGATCAAGAACTTCATTCTGGCTTTCATACGCTTGGCACGCTCGCCATGACGGTCAAAGATTCTGATCACTGCTTCGGCAAAAGGAATGATCTGATCTGCTTCAACAAACTCAGAAAACACATCCGCATGTCTAGGCTGGGATCCCAAGCCTCCACCAAGCAACACCTTAAATCCACGGACTTCGGTACCGTTGATCACTTTCACTTTTGGGATAAAACCCAAATCATGTAGATAGCTCAGCCCTGTATCTTCATCAGAAGACGAGAAGGAAATTTTAAACTTCCTTCCCATTTCCTGAGAGATCGGATTTCTCAAAAAGTATTTGAAAACAGCATCTGCATAAGGAGTTACATCAAATGGCTCATTGGCGTCGATGCCAGCAGTCTCAGAGGCCGTCACGTTTCTCACCGTATTACCACAAGCTTCTCGGATAGTAACATCATCCCGCTCTAATTCCGCCCATAACTCAGGGGTACGGTCCAAACTCACGTAGTGAATCTGTATATCTTGGCGAGTAGTTATATGTAATCTGCCCGTAGAGTATTCATCAGAAACCTTGCAGATTCTGCGAAGCTGATCAGAAGAAACACGGCCATATGGCAATTTGATACGGATCATCTGTACACCTGGCTGACGCTGGCCATAAATACCACGTGCCAGACGAAGGCTACGGAATTTTTCCTCATCTATATTACCACCGTTGAAAAGTGCAATTTTCTTTTCTAAATCGATGATATCTTGTTCTACTATAGGATTTTCTAGTTCGGTTCTAAAGCTCTGCATGGCTGTAATAGGTTTTAATGATAAGGGCTGGTATAGAGATGAGTTAAAGCAGGAAATCAAAAGAATTTCAATAGCCTATTGAATGTCGTAAATCGTCATTCGTAACTCGTAATTATTCTATAAATCCAACCGAAACTGTATCGTACTCCGCTTCATCAATAAGGATAAAGCTCCCATTTGATTTATTTGAATGATAGGAATCAAAATGGATAGGTTTACTCAAGCGGAAATGAACTCTTCCGATATCATTCAGCTTTAATTGCACTGCTTCCTCCGTGCCCGTAAAATCAGTATGAATTCTGGATTCGATCTGATCTACTTTTGCCATCACACGGTTTACACCATGCTGTAGTATGTATTTACCACCTACTCTCAACGGCTTATTATTTACTTGGCAAATGGTAGCGGTAAGCCGCTTTTCGCTTGTTGGCAATTCTCCGCTTTTTACCAGCATATCTCCCCGGCTCAGATCCACTTCTGTAGCTAAGGTGATTGCAATGGAACTGCCCGGAGCAGCTTCTTGAATCTCCTGATCGAAATAGTGGATACTTTTGATCGTAGAAGTATTAAGAGAAGGCAGAAGCGTCACTTCATCACCCACTTTCAGATTTCCTCCATAAAGCATTCCAGAGAAACCCCTGAAGTCATGCCAAGCTTCCGTTTTGGGACGAATGACGTATTGCACGGGGAATCTGGCTACTGAACTTACTTCCAAATCAGATGGCTCCAATACTTCCAAATGATCCAAAAGTGTATTTCCCACATACCAAGGCATCTCCTTTGACTGACGAGCGATATTTTCACCTTTCAAGGCTGAAACTGGAATAAAGGTGATCTGATCTTCTGTAAAATCTGACTTTGCCACCAAAGCATCAAAATCAGCTTTAATTTTTAGATATACTTCCTCATCATAATCCACCAAGTCCATCTTGTTGATCGCTACAACCACATGACTGATTCGAAGTAAATTGGCAATGAAGAAATGACGATAGGTCTGCTCGATCACACCCTTTCTCGCATCGATAAGAATAATAGCAACTTGCGAAGTTGAAGCTCCAGTCACCATATTTCGCGTGTACTCCACGTGACCGGGAGTATCGGCTACGATGAAATTTGTTTTAGCGGTATTGAAGTAAATATGAGCTACATCAATAGTGATTCCTTGCTCACGCTCAGCTACCAAGCCGTCAGTAGCCAAAGAGAAATCCAAGTAATCATATCCGCGTTGCTTGGAGCTACGCTCGATTGCTTCGATCTTATCTGTAGTCAGGGACTTGGTGTCGTATAACAATCGCCCAATCAGTGTGCTTTTACCATCATCGACAGAACCTGCAGTGGCGATTTTTATAAGTTTTCTATTTTCAGACATGTTGTTTCTTTTTAAAGGGTAATCTAGAGTTTGTGATTAATACTGCTTCTGGAGAAGCAGCATAACGACAGCCGTTTGCCGCAACTTCTTTGTACTTTGTACTTGATACCTTGTACTTTTCTAGAAGTATCCAACTTTCTTTCTCGTCTCCATTGCAGCTTCAGATCGTTTATCATCGATCCTGGCACCTCGCTCAGAAATTGTAGAATCTCTAATTTCACCTACTACATCATCCAAGGAAACTGCTTCTGAAAGCACAGCCGCGGTACAAGTCATATCGCCCACCGTTCTGAATCGCACCATTTTCACAAGTACTTCCTCATGCTCTTCTCTGAACACATGCTCATTGGCAGTCCAGATCATTCCATCCCGGAAGAACACCTCTCGCTCATGCGCAAAGTAGATGGAAGGAATCTCGATATTTTCAGTTTTTATATATTCCCATACATCCAGTTCTGTCCAGTTGGAAATAGGAAAACAGCGCACATTCTGTCCTACATGTATTTTTCCATTGAGCATGTCAAAAAGCTCCGGACGCTGGTTTTTCTCATCCCATTGGCCAAAGTCATCCCTTACCGAGAAAACTCTTTCCTTAGCTCTAGCCTTTTCCTCATCCCTTCTGGCTCCACCAATACAAGCATCAAACTTGAATTCCTCGATTGCATCCAACAAGGTGGTGGTCTGAAGTGTATTTCGGCTTGAATATCTTCCGCGCTCCTCACGAACCTTACCCTGATCAATTGAATCCTGCACATTGCGAACGATTAGTTCCAATCCAAGCTCTTCCACAAGCCTATCCCGGAATTCTATGGTCTCAGGAAAATTATGCCCTGTATCCACATGCAATAAGGGGAAAGGAATTCTCGCTGGATAAAAAGCTTTCTGAGCTAGCCTAACTAGCGTAATAGAGTCTTTCCCTCCAGAAAAAAGCAAAACCGGACGCTCAAATTGCGCCGCCACTTCACGAATGATGTGGATCGATTCTGCTTCTTTTGGATTAGGTATTAATAGGTCTGACATAATAATTTATGATTTATGAAGTACAGTTTACGAGCTGAAATTGCACTTCCATTTTTATTTCTTAACTAATTTTTGTGTTTTCGATTTATGGATTTGCATCTCATTTAGCATGCAGCCCACACTCCTTTTTCGAATCTTCCCACCACCAGCGGCCTGCACGGGCATCTTCCCCTTGCATAATCGCCCGTGTACAAGGCGCACAGCCAATGCTGATAAAACCTTTGTCATGAAGCGGGTTGTAGGGAATGTTCTTTTCGTTTATGTATGCAATCATCTGCTCGAAAGTCCAGTCCAGCAATGGGTTATATTTTATAATCTGATTAGCTTCATCCCATTCGATACGTTTCATGTCATTACGATTGGCAGACTGCTCGGAGCGAAGCCCAGTCACCCACACCTCATTTCCGGCTAAAGCTCTTCTTAAAGGCTCCACTTTCCGGACAAAACAGCAGGATTTTCTATTTTCCACTGATTCATAAAAACCATTGATGCCTATATCAGAAACCAACTTTTCTACAGAATCGGTAGTGGGATAATATACTTTAATGTTTTGCTTGTATTTGGCCTCGGTTCTTGAGAGCAAGTCTAAAGTCTCTGGAAAAAGCCTTCCTGTATCCAGAGAAAAGATCTGAACAGGGATATTCCCACCTGCGATGAGCTGGGTGATCACCTGATCTTCCTGACCCAAGGAGGTGGAAAAAGTGACTTTCCCGGGAAATAAATCCGCGATCAATGCCAATCCTTCTTGTGCGCTCAGTTGCTCCAACTGAGCTTCTAACTCATGCAAATTCTTTCTCTGTATCATCGGATTCTACTTTTGAGACGCTTTCCCAAGCTCGCTCATGGAAATAATACAAGATGATTTTAGAAAACACTTCAACCGAACCGATAGAGATCGCCATCACGAGCTGTCCTGTCACGAAATACGAGATAATGATCGTATCAATTGTACCGACGATTCTCCAGGAGATCGACTTTAGCAAGCTCTTCGCATTGCTATCTTTTCCCGGTTTACCGGCAAACAGCTTTTTGAGTGGTTGGTCTAAAATCATACTAGGTTATTACGAGCATAAAGTACAAAAGTATATAAACCCTATAAAATATATAGGGTTAATGACAAAAAAATTTTACTCTTCTTTCAAAATATCTTCTAAAGTCTTGTTTTCCAGTATTTTAAGGGTTTCGTCTCTAACTTGAATCATTACCCTATTTATCCCACAAACTGCCTCATTCTTGCATTCATCGCAGGGTTCATAATAATTCAAACTTACACAAGGAAGTAAAGCAATCGGTCCATCCAATAAACGGATAACGCGGGAGAGCGGAATATCTTTAGGTTCTTTGATCAGGTAATAACCCCCGCCTTTACCTTTTTTACTTCCCAGCATTCCAGCCTTTTTGAGTTCCAATAAGATGTTCTCCAAAAATTTATGGGAAATCCCATGCTCTTCAGCGATCTCTTGGATCAGAACTGTCTTCTCATCTTTATGCCTGCCTAAATAGGTTAAGGCATGTAGAGCATATTTGGTCTTTTTGGAAAGCATGATCAAAAATAGAAGAAAATTCTGATTAGCCTAGTTCGGGAGTGGGGAATGGATCTGGAAGTTTCAAACAATTCTTTCCAAAAACCTTGATTATTTTATGATAGAACATTGGGCTACTTTAAGTTGGACTTTTTTCACACTACATCCTTATCCATTTTGCTATAGTGTGGAAAGTCTAAATTCAGGATGGCATCAATAATTTATAAAGCTCCTTTTTATAGGATCTTCCGATGGGAATCGAGTGAGTGTCCAAGATGATTTGATTTCCTTGAATCGTTCTAATCCGGTCCAGTGCCACGAGATAGGACTTATGTACCCGAACGAGTTTTTTGGCGCCCAGTAGATTTTCGGCGTTCTTGAGAGATCCCTTAACTATGATTTGATCTTCGGTGGTATAGACGATCGAGTAGTCTTTCAATCCTTTAATATGGGTAATCGAATCTAAATCTACCATCAGCTGTTTGGTGCCACTTTTCAAAAAAACCTGCCGTTCCTGTCCCTCGTCCGAAACCTTATCCAGCGAACTTAAGATTAGCTCCGGTTTATGTATATCCTCATATCGTTCCAAGCTTAGTTTAAGACCAGCTGTTAGAGCCAAGTACCAAAGGGTTGTAAAGAAATTGTAGGGAAATGCACTCCAAAAATCCCTGCTACGGATGTCTCCGATCACAAAACCATACAGATAGATGTCGTAGAGATTTTGCAGGCTGACATAGATTCCCAGGGAAAGCAAAAGGACCATGGCGTATTTGAGAAATTGTCTTGTCTTGAAAAATCTTGGAACCAACACATTCAGATGAAAATACACCAGCGAGATGAGCAAGCCCATCCTGACTACCACGCAGGCTATGAAATGCTCCGGCAAGTTAAACTTCATGATCAGGTACCTTCTGTCGTAGATGAAAATCAAGGTGATGACTGTCCAAAATAACAGATGTAGAACCCTGTGCGGGAAGCTCGGCTTCAAGAATGTGGTGCGCGATATCAACATAAGCGGGTATTGCAACTCAATTACGGATAATTCAAAGATCCGATCTTCTGAAATAGACCAACTTCCAATAATATAGACCAACAGATTTAGACTTTGAAAGTCCGAAAATCTAATAAACCGACTGTTGATCTACTTTCTCAATCTTGGGTTTCCCATTTTTTTAGCATTGCCGTAAAGCTACTGGAAGACCAGCCCAAAGATCCTTTTCAACCGGCTTTGTATCAGAGGATCTTGAAGCCTTTCTTACAAGTTAAAAAAATAACAGTTACACTTTCTCATTTTAAACCATTTGCAAGATGAAATCGAGCATGACGCAAACGACACACTCCGTGATGATTCTCAGCCATGCGAGATTCCATGTGGCAATTAAAAAACCATTATAAACACATGAAAACAACGAAATTGAAATTCGCTTTTACCGGGCTGCTGCTGATGCTCCTTCTCGGTTTGACGACCATGGCCTTTTCACCAAAACTCGGTCTTGACAGCTATGAGATCTATTTGAATGACAAGCTCATCATGAAGCAGTTTGTCAATCAGCCGCTGAATCTTCGTACACTCCAGTTGGACAAGGCCTCACCCCAGGATCTGCTTTGGATCAAGTACAGCCACTGTACCACCAAGAACGGATCGGGCAGCGACAGGACAATCGTCTTAAAGGATGACAAAGGGCATGAGCTCAAGGAATGGCAATTTGCCAACAACGGTGCCGAAAACAAGCCGATGAAAGTCTCTGTGGAAGAACTGCTTCGATTGGAGAAAGAACACGCCGATCATCAGATCAGTATGTATTACAAATCGAAGGAATTACCCGGCGCGGAGTTGCTTGCTTATCTCCAGCGATAGACGAAAAATAAAAAACCTCCAAAGGCATCAAATCCTTTGGAGGTTAAAATCTAGTTTAAACCCGAAATATGCATTAGCAATTCTATTACGGCCATTAATTGCTTCAAAATCAACCATTACATTGCTGTTTTCGACTTCACCATAGCCGTGCTATGCCTCAGTCTCCAAACAGCCTGATTTTCTTGCAATTAATGTCTTCACAACGAAACCTAACGCATAATCCGGGTTAAAACTTAAACACTTAAGAGATTCTTAAAAATCTCAAAGGTATCAAATTACATCATTGAGACACTTCTCTTCACAAAGGCCGTCAGGTCTTTACCTGAAAGCAAGCCTTTAAATTGGTGTTTTACCGGTACACCTACTCAAGGTAATTACAAAACAAATTAGAAGACCTCCCAATTTCAATCACTACTGTACTCTCTTGAACTTCTCTGCGCATCCTTCGTCACAGTTCGCTGGATCTGGAGTAAGTACCAATCTATTTTCTTCATAAGAAACACCATAAACTAGTTGAAATTGAACATCCGTGCAATTAAAATCAATGGTCAAACTGTCAGCTGTTTCAACATATGTTCCGTTGCAGGAAAATCTATTTGAAAGGAGAATATTATCCTCTTCAAAAGTATAGGTATAACCATTTTCTATGGACATCCAATTACCAGCTCCTCCATCGCTTCCATAGGTTTCAATCAGTTGCCATGTGCCTTGGACTGAATCAACTCCTTGTGGTGCCCCAACATCGCTACATCCAGCAAAAGGAAGTAAGAGAGCCAAAACTATAATTATATATTTCATAAGTTTGGATTTTTAGTCTATGATAATATGGTGCGTTTCCTCTTCATCACTCTTAAGCATGATTTTTAATACATACCTGCCTTTTTTCACTTTCGATATATCTACGATCGATTTTCTATTTACAAGTCCTTCTAAGATAAGATATCCACTAAGATCATATATTCTATAAACATGAGAGGTTTTCCCCTCAATACTTCTAAACGATAGACTGTCAGCTTGGTTGATTTTTTCAATTGTCAAAGTTTCAGAAGCCGGATTAGGATAAAAATTGAATGAAGTTCCACCTGAATAACATGGATTAACATAATATCCGAAGTACTCTAAAGAAGTTCCACAGGGATTTATTGATTTAACCCCTATTGTGTATCCAGGTATCGAACAGTTGTTTTTAGGGATTGGAAGAACACCATAGTGAGTGTTCTGACCTGTTACCACTTGCCCATTCAAATACCAAATATAACTCGAAGCGTCAAGCACAGGCTTCACATACGCTTTTACCCTACCTAACCAAGGATCGACAACCACACTTATAAATCCAGTAGGTTTATGGGTGCCTATCCAAATTTCCTCTCTGATAGTTTCAAGCGGCAATGTAGCCTCTACAAATGCTTCTCCGTTAGTCGTGGAATTTACAGGTCTTACAGTTATGCTAGTATTTGATGAGGATAGAACTTGAAGATTGGAAGAAACTTGCCATGAAACGGTATTCCCTCCATTTTGCAAAGAATATGTCACGCCGTTGGTACTATAGCAAATAGTTGTTTCTCCAATAAGCTCCGGAATTATACATCCATTACTGCTTAGAACAGGCTGAAGTACCGATGAGTTCTCAATAGCATTTCGCATTCTGACAATCTGACCCTCCGTGAAATTAGTACGGCAATTCCCTCCGTATGACATATAATTCGTAGCATCAGGATTAAATCCTCCTCCACCAGTATATTGACAATTACCGTCAACCTGACCTAGTACGCATGGATCCGCAGGAGTGTCGCATACAAAGTCCCCGCAAGTTGTACAGTTTGAGCCATTTATATTTTCCGCACAACCGCCTGTATCGTTACAGCCTCTTCCATGATGAGTGTGCCATAAGTTTAAGCAATGTCCTAATTCATGAGGAGACGTGCTGGTGAGAGCTCTATTATTAACTACAACTAAATTCCTGCTTAAAATCTCTTCCACACGACCAGCGTAAGGAGCGGAATTGACAAGGTAATAATTGATTGCGTTTGGGTCATTATTAATGGCAATTAATCCATTAAATCCGTTTGATCCCAAGTTAAAGTAAGTCGAATTATTTATGAAATCGACACCAAGATTATTAATATAGATTCTATGAGGATTAAATACTTCATTCAAATTCTGAACGACATTGTTTATGTTTGCAGGGTTAAACCCTCCGGTACCATTCGACTCTCTTACAATGTGAAAGCGAACATTAATACAGAGACCTTCTGGTGTAGTTCGTGCATTTGGTAATTCATTACTGTCTTCAAAATGTTGAGGAACAGAGTTTACGGGCGTTCCGCAGATTTCTTGACCAAATGCAGAAAATACAAGGGAAAGCAACAAAGGAATAAGAAGAAATTTCATTGCAGAAGAGAAATAAGTAAAAAACAGTTTTTAATTTAAAAGTGAATTTTTAGCTATAAAACTAAATTTACCCCCCTAAATCGTAAAGTCAAATTTTAGTTATAAAATTTCAGGCAAGAAATTATAACTAATTGATTTTTATCAACCTGAGTTCGATTAATAAAATGTAGAATTATTGGGAGGTGAATATAGATAGAACCAGTGTACTTGAGTATATTTAAGTATCTGAAATTCAAACATATACAAGCAGATCA